>DASWCW010000023.1:0-2546 GCA_036395835.1 Xanthobacteraceae bacterium | reverse complement strand
GGTCGCTTGCCCCAGGATCGAAACACATGAGCGCTGCTGACCCCAAGCACGTAGCCTTTGCCTGCCCGACGTAGTTGCTGTTCGATGTTGCCAACACCGTAGACGGTATGTAAGCATCCGCTAAAGGCCGCGGGGGGCTTGGGCCGAGATGGTCAGGCAGCGCGGTCGGCCCGCTGGAGGCGCCAGTTCCAGGGCAACAGCGCGGCGAGATCGTTGATCTTGTGATCGGCGATACGCGCCAGCACGTCGGCGAGCCAGGCTTGCGGATCGACATCGTTGAGCTTGGCGGTCTGAACCAGTGTCAACATGATTGCAGCGCGTTCGCCGCCGCGATCGGAGCCGGCGAACAGCCACGCCTTACGGCCGAGCGCGATGCCGCGCAGCGCGCGCTCGGCCGCGTTGTTGCTGATGCAGATGCGGCCGTCGGCGAGGAAGCGCGTAAACGCCTCGTTGCGTTTGAGCATGTAATCCATTGCCTTGGCGACAGCGTTGTGGTGCGACAGTTTTGCTCGCTCCTGCTTCATCCACGCCATGAGATCTTTGACCAGCGGCGCGACGTCTCTGCGGCGCGCTGCAAGGCGTTGGTCCGGCGACAGTCCATTGATGCCGCGCTCCAGTGCGAACACCGCATCGAACTTCTGCACGGCCGCGAACGCGAGCGGCGAGATCACCGCCGAGGTGTTGTTGCGGGCTTTTGAGGCGACGTCGGCAAGCTCGAAAAACTTGCGCCGCGCATGCGCCCAGCATGCGGCTTCCGTGATCGGGCCCGGCACTCGCGCCGATTCATAGAGCGCGCCGAATCCGCCATAGGCGTCGGCCTGAAGGATTCCGGAATATCCAGCGAGATGCTGCTCGGGATGCGCGCCGCCGCGATCGGGCGAGTAGAAGTACACCGCGGCCGGCGGATCGGTGCCGCCAAAGGGCCGGTCGTCACGCACATAGGTCCACAGTCGCCCGGTCCTGGTCTTCACCTTGGCCAGCACCGGCACCGTGGTGTCATCGCCGTGGATACGCTGCGCGGCGAACACGTGGGCCTTGATCAATTCGGCGAGCGGCAACAGCGCGGCCGCGCAGGCGCCGACGTGATCGGCCATGGTCGAGACCGAGAGCTCGACGCCTTCGCGTGCAAATTGCTCGCTCTGCCGATTGAGCGGCTGATGATTGGCGTATTTGTCGACCAGGATCATCGCCAGCAGGCTCGGCCCGGCGAAGCCCCTGGAGATCGCATGAAAGGGAGCCGGTGGCTGGGCGATCTTCTCGCAGGACCGGCAGCTGAACTTCTCCCGCACGTGTTCGGTGACGAACAATTGCCGCGGCACCACATCCAGCGTCTCGGTGACATCCTCGCCGATCTTCGAGAGTTTTGTGCCGCCGCAGCACGGGCAGCAGGCCGGAGCGGGATGAACGATGCGCCGGCGCGGCAGGTGATCGGGAAAGTTGCGGCGCGTCTTCGGGCGCCGCATGAAGCCCTGCACCGGAACGCCGGCGGTTTTGGCCTCATCCTCGCCCGCCGCCGCGGCCAATTCTTCGAGCTGCAGCTCCAGCTGATCGATCAGGCGCTGGCTCCGCTCGGAGCGCGGGCCGAACAGCTCGCGCTTCATCTTGGCGATCAGCAATTGCAGGTGCTCGATCAAAGCCTCGGCGCCGGAGAGCCTGGCGCGCGTCTCGATCAATGCAGCCTTCAGCGCATTGTTGTCGTCGGGAACATGATCAGCTGTCGTCACCACAACGCGATTCGAGCATAATCACCCGTGATTCGCAGCTGTTATGTCGCAACACGAGTCAACACGTCGCACTCAACCTGCCGCCGCTGGCCGCCATGTTTGCAGCGGATTGCGCCAGTCAATCCCTTCGAGCATGTAGCCGAGCTGCGCCGACGTGATCACCACCGCGCCGTCCGAGGCAGACGGCCAGACGAACCGGCCACGCTCCAGCCGCTTGGCGTAGAGCGACATGCCCAGACCATCGTGCCAGAGTATCTTGATCAGCTTTCCGCTCTTGCCGCGGAACACGTAGAGATCGCCGCCGTGTGGATCACGCTTGAGCCCTTCCTGCACCTGCAAGGCCAGCGTGTTCATGCCGCGGCGCATGTCGGTGTGGCCCGTGGAAATCCACACCCGTACCCCTGAAGCGACCGGGATCATCGCCGCCGACCCTCGGCAAGAACCGCGACCGCTGCCGTCAGCGCCGCGGGGTCTACCGCGCCGGTGACCCGCATCCGCGCGCCCGTGGCAAACTCGATCTCGATCGTTCCAGGACCGCCGGCGCCGGCGTCAGGCGCGATCCGCACCGGCGCAAAGCCTACGGGTTGCTGTATGCGCAGTTGCCGCCGCCAGCCATACAGCTGGCCGGGATGAATCCCCGCTTGCCGCGCCACCACAGACACGCTGGCGCCGGGCTCCAGCGTCGCCGCGACCACTTGCTGCTTCTCCGCCGCGCTCCAGCGCCGCCGCCGCTCAACCGAGGTGATGACCTCGACACGTCCATTCGTCATGTGACTATTCCTGTGAATAGTCACATGACTCACACCCTCACTTAATCCACAA
>DASWCW010000022.1:0-23195 GCA_036395835.1 Xanthobacteraceae bacterium | reverse complement strand
TCGACCACGTCGCCCATCAGCTTGGTGAAGATGTCGTCGGCCTCGTCGACCTCCTTGACCCTCACCTGCAGCAGCGAGCGCGCGTCGGTATCGAGCGTCGTCTCCCACAATTGATTGGGGTTCATCTCGCCGAGTCCCTTGTAGCGCTGCAGCGCCACGCCCTTGCGGCCCGCGCCGGTGATCTCCTCGAACAACCCGACCGGGCCGTAGATCGGCTTCTCCTCGTCCTTGCGGCGCAGAGTTCCCGGTCGGGCATAGACCTCCTGGAGCGAGGCCGCGAAATCGTCGAGCTTGCGGGCGTCGGCGGAGCCGAGCAGCGCCTCGTCGATGATGGCGACCTCCTTGACCCCGCGCACCGTGCGGGAGAAATGAAAGCCGTTGTCGAAACGCCCTTCCCAGCCGCGCTCGGTCTCGTCCGAGAGCGCATCGAGCCTTCGCGCGATATAGAGCGCGGCGGCCTCGGCCTTCTCCGGATCGCCGGTGATGCGCGGCGTGAGCACGCCGGCGATCGAGGCCTGCTCGATCACCTTGCGGTTATAGCGGCTGTGCAGCCCGGTCAGCAGATTGCGGATCGTGCGCGCCTCCTCGACCAGTTTTCGCAAATCCCGGCCCGCCCGCTCCTCGCCGGTATAGGTGCGCAGCACCGCGTCCTCGAGCCCGGACCCGATGAGGTAATCCTCGAGCGCCCGCTCGTCCTTGAGATATTGCTCGGACTTTGCCCGCGTCACTTTGTAGAGCGGCGGCTGCGCGATGTAGATGTGGCCGCGCTCGATCAGTTCCGGCGTCTGCCGGAAGAAGAAGGTCAACAGCAGGGTGCGGATGTGCGAGCCGTCGACGTCGGCATCCGTCATGATGATGATCTTGTGGTAGCGCAGCTTGTCGGCATTGAATTCCTCGCGGCCGATGCCGGTGCCGAGCGCGGTGATCAGCGTGCCGATCTCCTGGCTCGACAGCATCTTGTCGAAGCGCGCGCGCTCGACGTTGAGGATCTTGCCGCGCAGCGGCAGCACCGCCTGGAACTCGCGGTTGCGGCCCTGCTTGGCCGAGCCGCCGGCGGAATCGCCCTCGACGAGGAACAGCTCGGATTTCGCCGGATCGCGCTCCTGGCAGTCGGCGAGCTTGCCGGGCAGCGAGGCGACGTCGAGCGCGCCCTTGCGCCGCGTGAGCTCGCGCGCCTTGCGGGCCGCCTCGCGCGCGGCCGCCGCCTCGACCACCTTGCCGACGATCGCCTTGGCTTCCGAGGGATGTTCCTCGAACCAGGCCTGCAGCATCTCGTTGATGACGCCCTCGACCACCGGCCGCACTTCCGAGGACACGAGCTTGTCCTTGGTCTGCGAGGAGAACTTCGGGTCCGGCACCTTGACGGACAAGACCGCGGTCAAACCCTCGCGGCAATCGTCGCCGGTGAGCGCCACCTTGTCGCGCTTGGCGATGCCGCTTGCTTCCGCATAACCGGTGACCTGACGCGTGAGGGCGCCGCGGAAGCCGGCGAGGTGCGTGCCGCCGTCGCGTTGCGGGATGTTGTTGGTGAAGCAGAGCACCGTCTCGTGATAGCCGTCGTTCCAGGTCAGCGCCGCCTCGACCGTGACGCCGTCGCGCTCCGCCTTGATGACGATCGGCACGGGGATCAGCGCGGTCTTGTTGCGATCGAGATATTTGACGAAGGCCTCGACCCCGCCCTCGTAGCGCATCTCCTCGCGCTTCTCGACGGCGTGGCGCTTGTCGGAGAGAACGATCAACACCCCGGAATTGAGGAAGGCGAGCTCGCGCAGCCGGTGCTCGAGCGTGGCGAAATCGAACTCGAGCATGGTGAAGGTCTTGGGCGACGGCAGGAACGTCACCTCGGTGCCCTGGCGATCGTAGCCGGCGCCCACCACCGCCAGCGGCGAAACCGCGACGCCGTCGCGGAATTCCATGGCGTGCTCCTTGCCGTCGCGCCAGACTTTCAGCTTGAGGGAGCTCGAAAGCGCGTTGACGACCGAGACGCCGACGCCGTGCAGCCCGCCGGAGACCTTGTAGGAATTCTGGTCGAATTTTCCGCCGGCATGGAGCTGCGTCATGATGACTTCGGCGGCGGAGACGCCCTCGCCCTTGTGGATGTCGGTCGGAATGCCGCGGCCGTCGTCGCAGACCGTGCAGGAGCCGTCGGGATTGAGCGTGACCACGACCTCCTTGGCATAGCCCGCGAGCGCCTCGTCGATGGCGTTGTCGACGACCTCATAGACCATGTGGTGCAGGCCCGAGCCGTCATCGGTGTCGCCGATGTACATGCCGGGACGCTTGCGGACGGCGTCGAGGCCCTTGAGGACCTTGATCGATTCCGCGTCGTAGTCGGAGGGCGTCGGCCGGGGCAGTTTTTGACGGGCAGGTTCGGCCATGGGCAGCTTCGAATCAGTCAACGATTTGCTCTGCTTTGCACGCTTGGTGTGACACGAAAACCGGGGGTCGTACAGCGCAAAGTAGGGGATGATAACGCGCTGATTATGCTTGACTTTTGGGTTCAGCCGGACGGCGAAAAACGCGCAGACGACAAAGCCTTTTGTCAAGCACAATATAGGGTCGCGCGTCCCTTATTGCCACGGCTCGACGCGCCCCGGGCTGACCGCGAATACCTCCGCGCGGGACGCGATCTCGGCGAATGCCGCGGGGTCGGCCCCGCTGAGAAAAACCTGCGCGCCGAGGTTTTCGAGCGCCGCGAACAGCGCCGCGCGCCGGACCGGATCGAGGTGGGCGACGACCTCGTCGAGCAGCAGCACCGGCGCCAAGCCGGTCATGTGCGCGACCAGGCCCGCATGGGCCAGCACGAGATCGATCAGCAGCGCCTTCTGCTCGCCGGTCGAGGTCTCGCCCGCCGCGATTCCCTTGGGTCCGTGAACGACGGCGAGATCGGTGAGATGCGGGCCGTCGAGGGTGCGGCCGGCGGCGGCATCGCGCGCGCGGCCTTGCTTGAGCAAGGCGCGGTAGCGATCCTCGACCTCGCTTGCCGCATGCGCCTCGAGCGCGTTCTCGACCGATCCGGAGAGCGCGATCGCGGCCCACGGAAACGCCGAGGCTTGGGCTCGCTTCTCGGCGAGCGCCGCGCCGAGGCGCCGCACGGTCTCGACCCGCGCGGCCGCGACCGCGACCGCGAGCTCCGCGGTCTCGCGCTCCACCGCATCGAGCCAATGCGGGTCCGGGTTCTGGTCCTCGAGCAGGCGGTTGCGCGAGCGCAGCGAGCGTTCGAGCGCCGCGACCCGGCTGCCGTGGCCGGCATCGACCGCGAGCACCAGCCGGTCGAGGAAGCGCCGCCGTTCCGAGCCGGGCCCGGCGAACAGCTGATCCATCGCCGGCACCAGCCACACCACCCGGAGGTGGTCGGCAAAGGCGGCGGCGGATGCCACCGGCTCGCGATCGATGCGGCACAGGCGGCTGCGCGCCTCGGCTTCGCCCGAGGGCGGCTCGACGCCGGTGCCGAGCGTGGCGAGCCCGAGCGCGGCTTCGACTTCCGCGGCGACCGCCCAGGAGCCGTCGCCTTCCGAGAACGCCACGTCCTCGCGCGTCGCGCGCCGCAACCCGCGGCCCGGCGCCAAGAACGAGATCGCCTCGAGCAGATTGGTCTTGCCGGCGCCGTTCGAGCCCAGCAGCACGATTGGCGCGTGCTCGAACGCAATTTGCGCCGCGCGATAGCTGCGGAAATTGGTCAGCGCCAGGCGGCAGATGCGCGCCGCCCGCGGGTATCCCTTGTCCGTGCTGTTAGGATCGTCCTCGGCTTTGCCACGCGGGGAATTCCCCTCTCCCCTTGTGGGAGAGGGCGGCACCGAGCGCAGCGAGGTGCCGGGTGAGGGGTCTTTCGGAGGACGGGCCACGGACGACGGATGACAGATCGCAGGCCGCAAACGCAATGGAAATGCTCAAACCCCACAAGCCGCCCGCAGTTGAATTCGGCCTCTCGCTTGATATTCGGCCTCCCGACACGGGGAACTCCCCTCTCCCCTTGTGGGAGAGGGGTGGCACCGAGCGCAGCGAGGTGCCGGGTGAGGGGTCCCTTGCGGTCAAGCTTCGGGCTTGATCAACAAGTCTTCCAGAATGGCACGCGGTCGCTGCAGCACATCGTTATTCCAATAGCGAAGTACGCGAAATCCCTCGGCAGCCAAAGCAGCGTCTCTGATCTGATCCCGTTGCGATCCATGCTGACTTCCGTCGACTTCCACTACGATCTGCCGATTGAAGCACACGAAATCGAGAATGTAATATCGAAAAGGCACCTGCCGAGGGAATTTGAAACCTACGAGCCGCCGATCGCGCAAGAGCCACCACATCTTGGATTCCGCGTCCGTAGGCTCGCGGCGCATTCGACGTGCGGCACCGCGGATTCGGCCGCCGACGGGACGATGATGTGCGTCGTTGGGCACTGACCCCTCACCCGGCGCGGGCCACTTGCGTGGCCCTCGCCACCCTCTCCCACAAGGGGAGAGGGAACTGGAGCAAGCGGCTTATCCTAACAGATCACAAGCGGCTTATCCTAACAGATCACGAGTCACCGGGCATGCTCCGACTCTGCGGACACTGCCTCTTTCCGCTCAGCGTCATCCGTTCTCCGGTCTTCCGCTTACACCCGCATCGGCATCAGCACGTAGAGCGCGTCCTTGGCGTCGCGGTCCTCGATCAAGGTCGGCGAGCCCGGATCGGCGAGCTTGAGCACCGCGGTCTCCCCTTCGATCTGCCCGGCGATGTCGAGCAGGTAGCGGGAGTTGAAGCCGATATCGAGCGGCTCGGCATCGTATTCGACTTCGAGCTCCTCGGTGGCGCTGCCGGAATCCGGATTGGTCACGGACAGCACGAGCTTGCTGCCGGAAACCGCCAGCTTCACGGCGCGGCCGCGCTCGCTCGACACCGTCGAGACGCGGTCGACGGCGGCGGCGAAATCCGCCTTGTCGATCGTGAGCTTCTTGTCGTTGCCGAGCGGAATGACGCGGGCGTAATCCGGAAACGTGCCGTCGATCAATTTCGAGGTCAGCACCACGTCGCCGAGCGTGAAGCGGATCTTCGTCTGCGAGAGCTCGATGCCGACTTCGGCTTCGCCGTCCTCGATCAGGCGCTGCACCTCGCCCACCGTCTTGCGCGGCACGATGACGCCCGGCATTCCCGCCGCGCCTTGCGGCGCCGGCAGATCGAGCTGCGCCAGACGGTGGCCGTCGGTCGCGACCGCGCGCAGCGCGCTCGATTGCCCGTTTCCGGCGGTGTGCAAATAGATGCCGTTGAGGTAATAGCGCGTCTCCTCGGTCGAGATCGCGAACTGGGTCTTGTCGATCAGCCGCTTGAGATCCTTGGCGGCGAGCGCGAATTTGTGCGTCATCTCGCCGGCGGCGAGATCGGGAAAATCGCTCTCGGGCAGCGTCTGCAGCGAGAACCGCGAGCGCCCCGCGCGCAGCGCCAGGCTCGCGCGGTCGCCCGAGGCCTCGAGCAGGATCTGGGTGCCTTCCGGGAGCTTGCGCACGATGTCGTAGAACATGTGCGCCGGCACCGTCGTGGCTCCGGCCGGGCCGGCCTCGGCCGGGATCGTCTCGATGACTTCCAGGTCGAGATCGGTGGCTTTGAGCGCGAGCTTCGCCTCCTCGGCGCGGATCAGCACGTTGGCGAGAATCGGAATGGTGTTGCGCCGCTCCACGACCCGGTGCACGTGGCCCAGGGATCGCAACAGCGCGGCGCGCTCGACGGTGACTTTCATGACGGACCCCGCTTGGGCGTGGTTCTTGGGCGCGCAGGGCGCCGCACCCCGGCCCCATTGCGGCGCCCGGGCTTGAAAGTGGCGTGACTGCGCGGCTTAGGCAAGGGCGGCCGGTCCGGGGCCGGCCGCCGGTCCCAAGGTTTTTGCCCCGGCGCTACTCCTGCAGCAGGCGCTTGAGCAGCTCGACCTCGTCGGCGGTCGCGTTATCGTTGCCGACCAGCGCCTCGATCTTGCGCACCGCGTGCAGCACCGTGGTGTGGTCGCGGCCGCCGAACCGCCGGCCGATCTCGGGCAGCGAGCGCAACGTCAGGGTCTTGGCGAGATACATCGCGATCTGGCGCGGACGCACCACGTTGGCGGTGCGACGCGAGGACAAGAGATCCGCACGGCTGACGTTGTACTGCCGCGCGACGGTGCGCTGGATGTCCTCGATGCGCACGCGCTTGGGATCCTGCGGCCGCACCAGGTCGCGCACGGCGCATTCCGCCATTTCCAGGGTCACCGCATGGCCGGTGAGCTTGTTGTGGGCGAGCAGGCGGTTGAGCGCGCCGTCGAGATCGCGGCCGTTGTGGGTGATGGTCTTGGCCACGAACGCCAGCACCGGGGCGGGCACGTCGAAGCCCGGATGGTGCAACCGCGCAATCGCCACGCGGGACTTGAGGATCTCCAGCCGCAGCTCCTCCTCGTGCGAGCCCATCTCGACGACGAGACCGCCGGCAAGCCGCGAGCGGACGCGGTCGTCGAGGCTCTCGAGGTCGGAGGGAGGTCGGTCGCCGGCGACCACCACCTGCCGGCCGGCATCGATCAGGGCGTTGAGGGTGTGACAGAACTCGGCCTGGGTCGATTTGCCTTGCAGGAACTGCAGATCGTCGATCACCAGCACGTCGATGGCGCGCAGCGCCTCCTTGAATGCGATCGCGGTCTGGGTCTTCAGCGCCGACACGAATCCATACATGAAGCGTTCGGCGGTGAGGTAGAGCACCTTGCGGCCGTTCCCGGCGTTTCCGGCCCAGGCGATCGCCTGCAGCAGGTGCGTCTTGCCGAGCCCGACGCCGGCGTGAATGTAGAGCGGATTGAACATCACCGCTTCGCCGCGACGGCCATTGGCGACCTGTTTGGCGGCCGCATGAGCGAGCGTGTTGGAACGGCCAACGACGAACAGGTCGAAGCTCAGGCGCGGATCGAGCGGCGAGCCGCCGAGCGCCTCCTGCTGGGTCGCGGCCGGCACCGTGAAGGGGCGGTGATTGGCGGATTCCATCGGATATTCCCGGCCGTCGCGCGTCGATTCACTGCGCTCGGATTTCGGCTTGGTGCAATTGTTGCGCAGCACCGCGGAACGCACGCTGACCTCGATCCGGCGCACCAGCGGCTGCTCGGATTTCCAGCAGGCCAGCACCCGTTCGGCGTAATGCGCCTGAATCCAGCTCTTCAGGAACCGGGTCGGCACCGAGAGCCGGACCACGTCGTCGTCGAGACCGTCGAGATCCATCCGCGCGAACCAGCTGGAGAAGATGTCGTCGCCGACTTCGGCCCGGAGCCGCTGCTTGACCCGCGACCATTGCTCCAGGTCCGTGCTCGTCATCTCGAGGGTCTTTCGCAGGGGTTTGGGCGGGGCCGTCAGGGTTCCAGGCAGAGGGAAGACCACGGGCGCCGGCTCGGGCGGCTTCAACATTCATGTGCTCCGCAGATCCTCGGTCGACATCGATCGGACCCGGTGGACCGGACTGGGACGGAAAGCGGTGAAACGAACGCGGGAAGCGGCGGGCTCAGCGGCCCGGCGGCGCCGTCGCGCTCGACGGCATGACGCCGTGACGCGCAGCATCGTTGCGAAATCGGGCGCGCAACTTGAACGCGCGCGCCGTGCGGCGAAATACGCTCAATGGATGTCGGGAAAGCGAGCTGATCGGTTCGACCGACCCTTGCAACGTCGTTCTCATGATGCCCCCTGATCACCACGGCTGCCATACCGCGATGTCTAGCGCCTTGGGTTTTTTAGTTTCTTCAAGATCGCTTCGCGACACTACGCATGAGAACAACGAAGTCGCGAAGTTCAACCAAAGTCCTCGACGTCCCCAGGGTCTTACGCATCACTGACGGACGCGCTCATCTCCGGACAAAACACTTCCGTTCTCACGATTGATGAGCGTGAACGCCGAAACTTTGTTTGAAGCCGCTGGAACCGCGGAGGTGATGGGACATTACACAGGCGCTCTGAGGGCCGCAAGAACCTTTTGCGACACCGCGGCGGCGGGCTCTCCCGCGGCCCGGGCGCTGCCTTCGCGGGGACAATCCAAATGCTTGAATCGCCGCGCGAAATTCTTGGGCTTATGCGGCCGGATGCCGAGCCGCACGCCCGATGCGCGGCGCGCGGCGCGCCGCCGGGCGGCGCGGCACGCCGGGCGGGATTCCGACGAATGTTTGGTACTATCTAAACAAGCCCTTGCGAATCAGTGAGTTTTCGTGACCGCGCGAAATTGGGCCGAAACCTCGAGACGACGCCGTCCGCCGCCGAACCGTCATCCGTTCCCGCGCGGGTGACGTTTTTCGCCCCCATGTGACATTCGCGCAACAAGCGCGGGACGACGCCCGTGTCGGCGGTTTCGAACGGGCCGCTACGACCTCGCAATCCACGGCGGCTGCCTGGATGGCAGACGATTGCGCCGCAATCTCGCCCGATCGACGAGCTCACGTGCGTGAGCAAAAAAAGTCCCGGATGGGACCAGTCCTGAGGGAGGAAGAAGCAGCGAAACCGTGCTGCCGGTCGGATCGAGCCGTGAGCCGGTGGAATCCTGCGATATTTGCCGCCACATTGCGCTCGAGTCCGACCGGGACGGTGCAGCCATGGACATATCGCTGAGCATCTTGATGATCCTCGCCGGATTGATGGGGGCTGGCGGCATCGCGCTCGCCGCCGCATCGGCGCACGTCAAGCCCGGCGCCGGGCTGGATTCTGCCGGCTATCAGCTGCTGCTGCACGCGCCTGCGGTCATGGCCGGCATCGCGGCGCTCGACCGCGGACTGATCTCGCGGCCGCTCGGCATCCTGGCGCTTGCGGGCTTCGTGCTGGGCTCGACGCTGTTCGCCGGCGATCTCGCCTTGCGCGCCTTCGCCGGGCGTCGCCTGTTTGCGATGGCGGCGCCGAGCGGAGGCGCCGTCCTGATCGCCGCCTGGCTTCTGCTCGCCGCCGCGGCGCTGGCGGCGATGTTCCGATCGTGATCCGGCTCTGGGAGAAGCGACTTAAGGGGATGCCGGTCCAGCGCCGAGCTTGGCGATCCGCGCGACCAGACGCGATACTTTGCGGCTGGCGCTGTTCTTGTGCAGGACGCCCTTCTGGGCTGCGCGCATGATCTGCGGCTCGGCCTCCTTCATCACCGCAAGCGCGTTATTGCGGTCGCCGGCGGTGATCGCCTCCTCGACCCTGCGCACATAATTGCGCACGCGCGAGCGGCGCGACTTGTTGACGACGGCGCGCCGCGCGATCTTGCGCGCGGCTTTCTTGGCGGACTTGGTGTTGGCCATGGTCGATCGAATTCCGCATCGACGCCGCTGCCGGCATCATTGTCGCGTTTTCAGAAAGCCCGCGGGCGGCAAGCGTCCCGAGGCGCGCTGCTTATAGTCAGGGCCGCGCAATGCGTCAACGCCGGCGAATTCAAGCCACCCGCCGGGCCCGCACCGCATCGTAGCCCGCGACCGCGCCGGCGCGGTCGGCGGCCGAGAATGCCGTCAGCGGCGGCATCACCCGCGCCCAGGCCGCATCGGCGTGAATATGCGCGATCAGCGCCTTGACGCCGGCAACCAGCGGCTTGCCGTCGAACAGCTTGCGGATCTTCACCGCCGCCTCGAGCGCGACCGCATCGCCGCTCGCATAGGCGCGCGCGCAAAGATCCGCGTTGAGGTTGACGGTCGCGGAAATGCAGCCGGCAAACGGCCCGTTGCGGGCTTCGAGCAGCGCCGCCTCGTTCGAGGGAAACACGGCAAAGCCCGGCGCGACCGCGGCCGCCGCCCGGGCAAAGCCGAGCTCGCCCGAGGAATCCTTCAGTCCCGCAATCCGGCTGCCGAAGGTGGAAACGATGCGGCCGAGCAGACCGACGTGCCAGGGAATGCCCGACAGCGCCGGGAAATGATAGAGATAGATCGGAATCGGTCGGTGCCGGGTCGCGGCCACGATCGCTTCGAGGTAGGCCACGAGCCCATCGTCGGCGATTCCCTTGTAATAGAACGGCGGCAGCACCAGCGCGGCCGCGAACCCGAGCTCGGCCGCATGCCGGGTCAATTCGACCGCATCGCGAACCGCCGCGGCTCCCGTTCCGACCATCAGGCGTTCCATGGGCAGGCCCGCCTGGCGATACGCGGTCATGAGCTTGCGCCGCTGCTCGGTCGAAAACGACGTTGCCTCGCCGGTGGTGCCCAGCACGTTGAGCGCGTCGCAGCCGTGATCGAGCAAAAATTTCGCGAACGCGGTCGAGCGGGCGCAATCGGGCTCGCCGTCATCCTCGACGGCGGTGGCGATCGCGGCGATGACGCCGGACAGTCGAGCCTCGGTCATGGGCGATATCAGCCGCTGACGTTGTAGGCGGCGAGCGCCGCCATGTTGACGAGGTCGGACTCGGTGGTGGCGAGCTGCACGATCTGCACCGGCATGTCGAGGCCGACCAGCAGCGGTCCGATCACGGTTGCGCCGCCGAGCTCTTGGAGCATCTTGGTCGAGATCGAGGCGGAGTGGAACGCCGGCATGATCAGCACGTTGGCGGGCCCCGACAGGCGGCAGAACGGATAGGCCGCCATCTTGTCGCGGTTGAGCGCGACGTCGGGCGACATCTCGCCGTCGTATTCGAAATCGACGCGGCGCTGGTCGAGAATGCGCACCGCGTTCTGAATGCGTTCCGCGCGCTCGCCCGGCGGCTGGCCGAAATTGGAGAACGCCAGCAAGGCGAGACGCGGCTCGTAGCCGAGCTTGCGCGCGACGCCCGCGGCCTCGACCGCGATCTCGGCGAGGTCCTCGGCGTCCGGCATTTCGGTGACCGCGGTGTCGGCGACGACGACGGTGCGTCCGCGCGCGAGCACCAGCGAAACCCCCATCACCCGATGCCCGGGCTTGACGTCGATGCAGTGCCGCACATCCTCGAGCGCGACCGAGAAATTGCGGGTCACCCCGGTGACCATCGCGTCGGCGTCGCCGAGCGCCACCATGGCGGCGGCGAAATGGTTGCGATCCTGGTTGATCAGCCGCTGGCAATCGCGAAACAAATAGCCTTGGCGCTGCAGCCGCTCGTACAAGAATGCGGCATAGGCGGAATTGCGCCGCGAAAGCCGGGCGTTGAAGATCTCGATGCCGTCGACAAGCTCGATGCCGGCAGTCTTCGCGGTTTCGCGCACGCGTTCCTCGCGGCCGACGAGCTGCGCCGTTCCGAGCGCCTGGTGCACGAACAGGGCGGCCGCGCGGATGACCTGCTCTTCCTCGCCCTCCGCGAACACGACGCGCTTGGGCTGGCGCCGCAGCCGCTCGAACACCCGCGCGAGCACGCCGGCGACCGGATCGAGCCGCGTTCGCAGCTGCTGACGATACCCCTCCATGTCGACGAGCGGCTTGCGCGCGACGCCGGTGTCCATCGCGGCGCGGGCGACCGCCGGCGGCACCGAGGAGATCAGGCGCGGGTCGAACGGCACCGGGATGATGTATTCGGGTCCGTATTTCGGGCGCGCGCCATAGGCGGCGGCGACTTCGTCGGGCACGTCCTCGCGCGCCAGCTGCGCGAGCGCGCGCGCGGCCGCGATTTTCATCTCCATATTGATGCTGGTCGCCTGCACGTCGAGCGCGCCGCGGAAGATATAGGGGAAGCCCAGCACATTGTTGATTTGGTTCGGGTAGTCGGAGCGGCCGGTTGCCATGATGACGTCGTCGCGCACCGCGGCGACTTCCTCCGGCGTGATCTCCGGATCGGGATTTGCCATCGCGAAGATGATCGGCTTCGGCCCCATGACCTTCACCATCTCCGGAGTGACCGCGCCCTTGGCCGAGAGGCCGAAGAAAACGTCGGCGCCCTCGAGCGCGTCGGCGAGGCTGCGGGCCTCGGTCTCGACCGCATGCGCCGACTTCCACTGGTTCATGCCCTGCTGGCGGCCGCGGTAGATCACGCCCTTGGTGTCGCACAGGATCACGTTCTGCGGCGCGAATCCGATCGCCTTGAGCAGCTCGAGGCAGGCGATGCCGGCCGCGCCGGCGCCGTTGCACACCAGCTTGGTCGATGCGATCTCGCGACCGGTGAGGTCGAGCGCATTGAGCAGGCCCGCCGCGGCGATGATGGCGGTTCCGTGCTGGTCGTCGTGGAACACCGGAATATCGAGCAGCTCGCGCAGCCGCTGCTCGATCAGGAAACATTCCGGCGCCTTGATGTCCTCGAGATTGATGCCGCCGAAGGTTTTTCCGAGGTAGCGCACGCAATTGACGAAGGCGTCGGGATCCTCGGTCGACACTTCGAGATCGATCGAATCCACGTCCGCGAAGCGCTTGAACAGCACCGCCTTGCCTTCCATGACCGGCTTGGCGGCGAGCGCGCCGAGATTGCCGAGGCCGAGAATGGCGGTGCCGTTGGTGATCACCGCGACGAAATTGCCTTTGGCGGTGTAATCGTAGGCGCGATCGGGATTCTCCGCGATCGCCTTGACCGGGACCGCCACGCCCGGCGAATACGCCAGCGACAGATCGCGCTGGGTCGCCATCGGCTTGGTCGCCATGACCTCGATCTTGCCGGGGCGGCCCTGCTGATGGAATTGCAGCGCCTCCTGCTCGGTGAAGGTCTGCCGCGCTTTGCGGCCGCCGGACTTGGCGGGCGTGTCCATTCGGTGCCCTCCTGGGCGCGTTCCCTCGAGAGATGGCCCGACGTTAGCGGAAGCGAGGGCTCCGACTCAAGGACGCCGCCGGGTGCGCAGATTCACTGGCCGCTGTGGGCGCCCGGGCTGCGGCCATGAAATGCCGTGCGGCATCTGCTAGCGTCGTCGCGCATGGAGCTCAAATTGCCGCCCCCGCCGCCGACCGCCGCCGAGCCGGGCGAGGACGCCGCCCGCGGCTTCCGCGCCGGGAGCGAGGATCGCGTCACCCCGATGATGGCGCAGTACCTCGAGATCAAGGCGGGCCACCCCGATGGCCTGCTGTTCTACCGAATGGGGGATTTCTACGAATTGTTTTTCCAGGACGCCGAGATCGCCAGCCGCGCGCTCGGCATCGTGCTGACCAAGCGCGGCAAGCATCTCGATCGCGACATCCCGATGTGCGGCGTCCCGGTCGAGCGGGCCGAGGAATATCTGCACCGGCTCATCGCGCTCGGGCATCGCGTCGCCGTTTGCGAGCAGCTCGAGGATCCGGCCGAAGCGCGGCGGCGCGGCGGCAAGAGCGTGGTGCGCCGCGACGTCGTGCGGCTGGTCACGCCGGGCACGCTGACCGAGGATTCTCTGCTCGACGCTCGCCGCAACAATTATTTGGCGGCGGTTGCGCGCGCCCGCAGCTCCTCGGCGGAGGCGGAAAGCCGGTTTGCCATCGCGTTCCTCGACATATCGACCGGCGAGTTTCGCGTGACCGAGTGCGGGCGGGAGAGTCTCGCCGCCGAGATCGCGCGGCTCGAGCCCGGCGAGATCCTCGTCTCGGACGCGCTCTATGAGGACGCCGAATTGGCATCGTTGTGGCGCTCGCTCGCCGCCGTGACGCCGCTGACCCGCGACGTCTTCGACGGCGCGAGCGCCGAGCGGCGGCTCGCGGCGTATTTCGCGGTGTCGACCACGCAGGCGTTCGGCACGTTCTCTCGGCTCGAGCTGACCGCGGCGGCCGCATGCGTCACCTATCTCGATCGCACCCAACGCGCGGGCAAGCCGCTGCTCTCGCCGCCGGCCCGGGAATCGAGCGGCGCGACGCTGCTGATCGACGCGGCGACCCGCGCCAATCTCGAGCTTGCCCGCACTTTGAGCGGCGAGCGCCGCGGCTCGCTGCTCTCCGCCATCGATCGCACGGTCACCGCCGCCGGCTCGCGGCTTCTGGCGCAGCGTCTCGCCGCGCCGCTCACCGCGCCTGCCGCGATCGGCGAGCGGCTGGATTCCGTCGCGACGCTGGTCGCGGCGGCAGCCGCGCGATCCGACCTCCTCGCGCGCCTCAAGGCGGCGCCGGATCTCGCGCGCTCGCTTGCTCGCCTGGTGGTCGGGCGCGGCGGCCCGCGGGATCTGGCGGCGGTCCGCGACGGCCTGACGGCGGCCGCGGAACTCGCGGGAGCGTGCCGGGCGCTCGATCCCTGTCCGGCGGAGATCGCCGCCGCCGCGGATGCGCTGCAACAGCCCGATCCGGCCATCGCCGCCGATCTCGCCGCGGCGCTTGCCGACGAGCTGCCGGCCTCCAGGCGCGACGGCGGGTTCGTGCGCGCCGGCTACCGGGCCGCGCTCGACGAGACGCGGGCGTTGCGAGACGAGTCCCGCCGCGTCCTCGCCGTGCTCCAGGCCCGCTATGCCGAGGACACCGGCATTCGCACCCTGAAGATCCGTCACAACCACGTGCTCGGCTATTTCATCGAGGCGAGCGCGCAGCACGGCGAGAAGCTGCTCGCCGCGCCGTTCAAGGGCAAGTTCATCCATCGCCAGACGCTCGCGGGCCAGATCCGTTTCACCACCACCGAGCTTGGCGACCTCGAATCCAGGATCGCGAGCGCGGCGGACCGGGCGCTGGCGCTCGAACTCGAGATCTTCGATCAGCTCACGCAGAACGTGGTCGCCGCGGGCGCCGCGATCCAGGCGGCCGCGCAGGCCCTTGCCGTCATCGACGTCGTCGCCGGTCTGGCGCGCCTCGCGGTCGAGCAGGATTACGTGCGGCCCGAAATCCTGACCGATCTCGAGTTCGTCATCGAAGGCGGGCGCCATCCGGTGGTCGAGCAGGCGCTGGTGCGCGACGGCGGTCCATTCGTTGCCAACGATTGCGATCTCTCGCCGCCGCCGGACGCGGGCGCCGGCGCGGGACGCATCTGGCTCGTGACCGGGCCCAACATGGCCGGCAAGTCCACCTTCCTGCGCCAGAACGCCTTGATTGCCGTGCTGGCGCAGATGGGAAGCTTCGTGCCGGCGCGCCGCGCGCGCATCGGCATCATCGACCGGCTGTTCTCGCGGGTCGGCGCCGCCGACGATCTCGCCCGCGGCCGTTCGACCTTCATGGTGGAAATGGTCGAGACCGCCGCGATCCTCAATCAGGCGAGCCCGCGTTCGCTGGTCATTCTCGATGAGATCGGCCGCGGCACCGCGACCTTCGACGGGCTCTCGATCGCCTGGGCGACGATCGAGCACCTGCACGAGGAGAACCGCTGCCGCGCGCTGTTCGCCACGCATTTCCACGAGCTGACCGGGCTCGCCGCGAAGCTGCCGCGACTCTTCAACGCCACGGTCCGGGTCAAGGAATGGCACGGCGAGGTGGTTTTTCTGCACGAAGTGATGCCCGGCGCGGCGGACCGCTCCTACGGCATCCAGGTCGCCAAGCTCGCCGGACTGCCGTCGGCCGTGATCGAGCGCGCAAAGCTCGTGCTCGCGGAGCTCGAGGCCCAGGACCGCATCTCGCCGGCGCGCAAGCTCGTCGACGACTTGCCGCTGTTCGCATCGGCCCGGCGCGCCGGTGCCGCAACGCCTGCCCCGCGCGCGAGCGCCGCCGAGACCTTGCTGGCCGAGATCGCCGCGCTCGATCCCGACGAGCTTTCCCCGCGGGCGGCGCTCGAAGCGCTCTATGCGCTCAAGCGCACGGCGGCGAAGCGCGAATGATCGCGATTACCAGCCGCGGTGGCGGTTGGCCCACAGCGTCAGAGTCCAGCCGATCGAGACCGCGAGCGCCAGCATGAGCGCCGCCGCATTGCCCAACGGCACCGCGGCGACATGCAGCGCCAGCACCGCGACCGCAAAGCCGACGAGGCCCGGCAGCGTGTTGGCGAGGATCGCCGCGGTCGCCGGTCCGCCGATGCGCGGATGAAAGATCAGGATCAGGCTGGTCAGCACCACGGGAAACACCGCGAGCATTCCGGTCAGCGTCGGCCCCACCCGCGTGCTCAGCCCCACCACGATCGCCACCAGCGTGGCGACCAGTCCGGCGCGCAGCGGCACGTCGTACCAGCGCCGCCGCGGCGGCCGGAACGAGGCGCTGCGGAACCGGCGCGCCGCCGGCACCGCCACCACATAGCTCGCCGCGTTGAGTGCCAGCGCCCCGGCCAGCGTCCACTCCACGCTGCGCACCAGGAAGATCGCCAGCAGCCAGAACCCCAGCGCAATGGCGAGGCTTGCGAGCGGCCCGCGGACCTGCGCGACCAGGATATAGACGAGCGCGAACTGCCCGGTGACCGCATTGGCGGCGAGGCTCGCCATCGCGCTCGCGGCGATGAAGCTCGCATCGTGATCGAGCGCCAGGAACAGATAGACGGGTCCGGCGGAAATCGGCAGCGTCGCCACGAGCCCGCCGACGAACGGCCCGGCGCGTTCCGCGACCGCCGTGGCGGCGACCAGGAACCCCGCCGTCACCGCCATCCTGATCGCAAGCTCGAGCCAGAACATCACATCGGGCGACATGGCCGCCCGACAGAGGCCGAAGCCGGCGGCAAGGTCAACATCGCCCGGCAGCGGCGCGCGGCGGCCGCCGGCGCGGGGCTGCGCGACTTGCGGATCAGCCGCGGTCGAGGGTGATTGCGATCGGCGGCCCGTTGCGGATGGTCTGGTAGACCACGCAATAGCGTTCCGTGAGTTTCAGGAGCTGATCGAGCTTCTCTTGCGGCGCGTCGGTGTCGAGGCGGAATTGCAGCCGGATTTCGGCGAACCCGACCGGCGCATCCTTGGCCACCCCGAGCGTGCCGCGGAAATCGAGGTCGCCCTCGGCGCTGACCGTGCCGGATCGCAACGGGATTTCGAGCGCCGTGGCGACCGCCTTCAAGGTCACGCCGGCGCAAGCGACGAGCGCCTCGAGCAGCATGTCCCCCGAGCAGAGCTCGAGCCCGGATCCCCCGGTCGCCGGATGCAGGCCGGCGGCCGCCAGCGCCCGCCCGGTCTCGACCTTGCAGGCGATATTGCGATCGTCGAGCGTGCCCCGCGCCTTCAAGGTGATCCGCGCCGATTTGGGCTCGCGTTTGTAGCTCTCCTTGAGGGGCGCTTGCAGGGAGCGCAGTTCGGCGGCATCCATCCGGGTCTCTCCTTGTCGTCGACGCTCGCCATCATAGCCCGGCGCCGGCTCGATTGCGTCTCCTCCGATCGAGCCTCGCGACCAGGAGAAAACACGCCGCGAACTCCCGCCGTGACATGACGGCTCGGCTCGGATATCCGGATGCGACGATGTCCGACCTTTCCGATCCTGCGGTTCATCCCCCGCGCGGCGCCGCGGCGATTTTCGATGCGCGCGGGGTTGCCGCGGAACTCAAGCGCCTCGGCGAGCTTCACGCCGGCCGCGAGCGCGAGCTGCGCTCGGCGGTGGCGCAATATCTCAAGGGCGTGCAGGCGGCGGGCATGGCGGCGGCGGAAGCCATGCTGCTCGAGGACCGCCACGGCCGGCTCTGCGCGGAGCGCCTGTGCTTCATGCAGGACGAGCTGATCCGGCTCCTGTTCGAGTTCGCCGGCAAGCAGCTGTATCGATCCGACAATCCCTCCGAGGCCGAGCGCATGGCGGTGATCGCCACCGGCGGCTACGGCCGCGGGCTGTTGGCGCCGGGCTCCGACATCGATCTCTTGTTCCTGCTCCCGTACAAACAGACCGCCTGGGGCGAATCGGTCGCCGAGGCGATTCTCTATTGCCTGTGGGACATGGGGCTGAAAGTCGGCCACGCCACGCGCTCGGTCGACGAATGCATTCGCCAGGCCAAGGCCGACATGACGATCCGCACCGCGGTGCTGGAATCGCGATACCTCGTCGGCGACCGCAGGCTCCACGACGAGCTCGTCGCCCGTTTCGACAAGGACATCGTGCAGCACAGCGCCGCCGAGTTCGTCGCCGCCAAGCTCGCCGAGCGCGAGGAGCGTCACCGCCGCGCCGGACAGTCGCGCTACCTGGTCGAGCCGAACGTCAAGGACGGTAAGGGCGGCTTGCGCGATCTGCACACGCTGTTCTGGATCGCCAAATACGTCTATCGCGTCCGCGAGCCCCAGGAGCTGCTCCAGCACGGCGTGTTCGACGAGCAGGAATACCGGCTGTTCCGCCGCTGCGGGAATTTCCTGTGGTCGGTGCGCTGTCACATGCATTTCGTGACCGGCCGCGCCGAGGAGCGGCTCTCCTTCGACATCCAGCGCGAGATCGCGGTTCGCCTGGGCTACACCGAGCACCCGGGCCTCAAAGACGTCGAACGGTTCATGAAGCATTATTTTCTCGTCGCCAAGGACGTCGGCGATCTCACCGCGATTCTCTGCGCGGGCCTCGAGGCCCGTCAGGCCAAGCCCGCCCCGGTGCTCAGCCGGGTGATGGCGCGGCTGCGGCCGCGCGGCCGGCGAACGTTGAGCGAGACCGAGGACTTCATCGTCGACAACAACCGCATCAACCTCAGCGACCCCGACGTTTTCCGCCGCGAGCCGGTCAATCTGATCCGCATTTTCCATCTCGCCGATCGCCACGCGCTCGCGTTCCATCCCGACGCGATGCGGGCCGCCTCGCGCTCGCTGAAGCTGGTCGATGCGGAGCTGCGCAAGAATCCCGAGGCCAACCGGCTGTTCTTCGAGATTCTCACCTCGCGAAATCATGCCGAGACGGTGCTGCGCCGCATGAACGAAACCGGCGTGCTCGGCCATTTCGTTCCCGACTTCGGCCGCATCGTGGCGATGATGCAGTTCAACATGTACCACCATTACACCGTCGACGAGCATCTGCTGCGCTGCATCGGGGTGTTGGCCGAGATCGAGCGCGGCGGCAACGAGGAATTCGCGCTCGCCGGCGAGTTGATGCGCACCATCCAGCCGGCGCATCGCGCCGTGCTCTACGTCGCCTTGTTCCTGCACGACATCGCCAAGGGCAGGGTCGAGGATCATTCCGTCGCCGGCGCGCGGATCGCGCGGCGCTTCGGCCCGCGCCTGGGGCTCTCGCCGGCCGAGACCGAGACCGTCGCCTGGCTGGTCGAGCAGCATCTGACGATGTCGATCATCGCCCAGTCGCGCGATCTCTCCGATCGCCGAACCATCGAGAATTTCGCCGGCGTGGCGCAGTCGCTCGAACGGCTCAAGCTGCTGATGGTGCTGACCACCGCCGACATTCGCGCGGTCGGTCCCGGGGTCTGGAACGGCTGGAAGGCGCAATTGCTGCGCACGCTCTATTACGAGACCGAGCCGGTGCTCACCGGCGGGTTCTCGGAGGTCAACCGCGCGCAGCGCGTCGCCGTCGCCCAGGCGGAATTCAAGGCCCAGCTCGCGGACTGGCCGCCGGCGCGGATCGACGTCTATGTGGCGCGGCACTATCCGGCCTATTGGCTCAAAGTCGATCTCGCGCACAAGCTCGCGCACGCGCGCTTCGTCGAAGCCGCCGAGCGCGCCGGCAAGACGCTGGCGACCGAAGTGCAGTTCGATGCGAGCCGCGGCGTGACCGAGCTCACCGTGCTCGCGCCCGATCATCCGCGGCTCCTGTCGATCATCGCCGGCGCCTGCGCCAATGCCGGCGCCAACATCGTCGACGCGCAGATCTACACCACCACCGACGGGCTTGCGCTCGACACCATCTCGCTCTCGCGCGAGTTCGATCGCGACGAGGACGAGATCCGCCGCGCGGGCCGCGTCGCCCAGGGCATCGAGAAGGCGCTGCACGGCGAGGTCAGGCTGCCCGACGTGATCGCCAAGCGCGCGCCGCCGAAGGGACGCATCAAGGCGTTCGCGATCGAGCCGGAAGTCCAGATCAACAATCAATGGTCGAACCGCTACACCGTGCTCGAGGTGATCGGGCTCGACCGCCCGGGCCTGCTCTACGAGCTGACCTCGACCATCTCCCGGCTCGGGCTCAACATCGCCTCCGCCCATGTGGCGACCTTCGGCGAGCGGGTGGTCGACGTGTTCTACGTCACCGATCTGATCGGCGCCAAGATCGACTCTCCCCCGCGCCAGGCGGCGATCAAGCGCGCGCTGATCCAGCTGTTGCGGCCGGCGCCGGAGCTCCCGCGCGCGGTGCGGGCAGCGGGCTAGCTGACGTCTGGGAGAGAGCCGCACGGTCCGCGAGGCGTTGGACCAGGGGCCGCCTTCCTCCGGCCTGACCTGTTTCTTGCGCTCGAGTGCCGGACTACCTCTTTTCCTATTGCTTCAGCGGCGCGGGATAACCAAGTACAGCCTTCTTTGGCACATCCGCTTCAAATGCCGGAAGTGCTGTAGAGCAGAGCCTTCGACAAGGTTTCGTTCTCAGCGTAGCGGATCGGCATTTTTTTGGAGCCGGTAAACAATATGAATCAACCTCAAAGACGCGAACTGCTGAACGACGTGCTTGAAGTCATCGCAAGTCCGGTACGCACGATCCATATAAGACGCGCGCTACATAATGTTCATCCCGAACCACACCTAAACTTCTGGCGAGTTATCTACGGAGACCTGACCGATTTCGCTGTGCTTGAATGGTGCAAGCTCTTTGGTTCTGACGATGAAGAACATCAAGCCATCCACTGGAAGAACATGGCGCCCAATCAGGAAGCGTTTCGCCAAGCTTTATTGACTCATCTTCACCTGTCTCTCGACCAGTTCCACTGCTACTGGTCGGAGATGAAGAGGTATCGCGACCAGGCTGTTGCGCACCGTGACTTAAAACGGAAGGCGATCCCTCGCTTTCCAAATTTCGACGTAGCGCTTGAGTCTGCTTATTTTTATTATGGTGTCGTGCTTTCTGAACTACGCGAGCAAGGAATTGAATTAGGTCCGCGACATCAGAGAATATGCCGCGAGATTTTTCGCACAGGCCAGAACGGTTGCGAGCGCTGCCACAGACGCGACCAAATCCATATCTGAGCGAGTCCGTTGAAGCCGTGAAGAAAACTCCAAGGCCTAGGGAATTCGCAACCGTGCTCCTCTGCTACTTAGATGATAGCGGGAAAGACGCTCAAAACCCGATTACGACTCTTGCTGGCTTCATTGCCAAAGACGACGAATGGCGGCGATTCGAAACAGAGGTCGAGCCAACCTTCACTAAGTATGGGGTGAAGGTTCTCCACACTAAAGACCTTCATCACACGACCGGGGAATTCACGAATTGGAAAGTCCTTCAGAAACAGTTTTTTGTCTCAGGGATCTGTAGAGCGTTATCGCAACGTGTTCCCCTAGGCGTAAGCATGTCGGCATTGAAGGGGATCTACAAAACTCGCGCGACGGAGAGCAACAGAAAGAGAACTGTGTCACCCTATACATTCTGTCTAAGCGTCATCATTGATTGGATTTTGCGTGACATCAGAGTGGGTCGCTCGGTTCATGCCGAAGGTGTTACATTCATCTTGGAACGTGGACATCAGAACAATGCTGAAGCTGAAGATTACTTTCATAGCGTTCGGAGACTCTTTCCCGAGCTAGAAGGCGTGTTGCGGTCAATTGAGTTCGTATCAAAAGAGAGTTGCCGCGCGATTCAAGCTGCGGATTTACTGGCGTTCTATTCTCGGAGACACGGAGTTGCAATGGAAAGAGCGCCACTGAGTGAGAGAGCTATGATTTCCCCCGAATCAATTATGAACATTATTACAGGAAATCTTCCCATTCGCGCTTTTGTTGCGACCGATTTTGGCCCCGAGTCTGGTTCCCGGTTTTTGGCGGGCGATCTTGGCTTGGAGCGCTAACCCGAATCAACAGCAGGGGACCCGGAACGAAACGGCAACCAATTGAAAGGTCAGCCCCTTAACCCGATTTAAACAACCCGAGCGTTGCCACAGGCCCCGCGCTGCGGAGCGCAACGCGGCAGGGTATATGGCAGCGGGACGAGGCGTAGCGCGTGCCGCCACCATCATCCCTCCAATAGATGTAAGTCGATCAAATGTAACCCTTGTTAGGTGGTTTCGGGGCGACGCTTGGCGTCTGACTTGCTCTTGAAGGCATGGTCTTCAAGAAATGATACAGATCGGCCCCTTCTTCTACCATCCTGCTTATTTGCCCCGGTTTCATAGCACGAATTGTGTTTTCAAATAATTGTGTCGCTTTCCTATCAATCCGCAATCTCGTTCCATCAATAAAGTCGATCCGTTTTGCTTCCTGTACGAACACCAAAACCCCATTCCGGTTATGCTTCTTGGACCTGTAAAAATTGGAGCCGGTTTTGGGAATATAGAACGCACCATCATAGTAAATTCTATTCTTGCGACCCTTCCAAAATTCCAAAATGTAGTGGTCCTCCGGGTAGTCTCTCAGAATTGTAGTTAGACTCCGATTTCTGGAAAGTTCGTCCCCGTACGCTGTGATGTATCGCTGGCCCGTAGCCTGTTGGTATTGCTTCAACGCGGCCCGCTCAGCCTTGTCTAATTGTCTGGTCATCAAGAAGACAAGAATATTTCGGCGCTTGACATCATTGATGTCTTTCATCCATTCGCTCAGGGACAGCATGGATGTGGGATTACGCCGGTTGAGGGGCCTTCGCTTTTGCCGCTCGTTGAAGCGCCGGCGCGCCGCACTTACGTCTGTGGGGGTTATCTTCGATGCTCGTCGCCACGTCCGCTCAAACCACGTTCTCGCTTCGCGCATCTCTTGTTTTTGTCTTTGGTCAAACGAATAACAAGCTTCGATCAGGTTCGACGTTCGCGGTCCTTCCCAACCCAGTCCGTCGGTTGATGCGTTCGCCGAACCAACCACGCAGCGCCGCTCACTCAAATAAACTTTCGCGTGCAGTCTATCCATTTGTTTTACGACCACGTGCTTGTTTTTAAGTCTCCTCTGGATCATTGCGATTTCGTCCGGGTTCGTTGCACCGGATCGAAAATCGCAGACGATGCGGATATTCTTTGCCTTACACTTCTCCAGTCGGAGCGCTCTGCAAGCTCCTTCTCCCCAATACGCTACCGCCAGATCCAGACGACTGGCATGTTCAATGAGATCTCGGATTTCTCCGAGGATGCCTCGTCCCGCTAACAACATAATCTACTCCCTCCAGGCGCAGTATAGCCGAAACTCGGAAGGACAACACGGAAAGGTTGTCTAAATGGGTCGGGTTCATTAGAGCGGGGTAATCCGCTTAAACCGCGCGCCCCTTAGCTTCTGCGGCAGGTCAAGCGTTCCGGGGCAGAAAGTGGCAGGGAAATGGGCGTCGGGACGAGAAAATCGAGCGCGCCGCAAACCCGATTTCCAGCGCAACGCCGCTCGCATTCCTGCGTTCTGCGTTTTCGTGGCGTGCACTTCATGCTCCGTCTCGTCCTCCCCGCCGTCGACTTCCGATGGTTAACCCCGCTTTAAACCGCGGCGCTTAGCGTTCGCGCGAAGTCCCGCATTGCGGGGCGAAACGCGGCAGGGGCAATGGCGCCGGGACGTCGAGAGCGAGCGCGCCGCAAATCCGATCCCCAGCGCATCGCCGCCGAGGCGG
>DASWCW010000021.1:0-31096 GCA_036395835.1 Xanthobacteraceae bacterium | reverse complement strand
CGGTCCTTGGCAAGACCAAAACGGACCGGGTTGGTGGCTGCCGCGACGACAATCGGGGTGCTCGGCGCGGCTCGTTTTGCTGCCATCGCAGCCGCCGTACTGGCCACTACGATTACGTCTGGATTGAGGGAAGCCAATTCGCCCGCAAGCCTTGGCAATCGACTTAGATCGCCATCGGCATAACGGTATTCGGCCTCGAAATTGCGGTGTTCAACGTAGCCCAACGATTGCAATTCGTCTGGAAGGCCGCCCAGCCAGCGTTGGACCGTCGTCTCCGAGCCGCCCAGGAGCACGGCAATGAGGGGACGATGGGTCGAAGGCTGGGCAAGCGCCTTGACCGACCCCATTGCCAGCGTGCCCGCAACGAAGGCAACGAAATCCCGCCGTCTCATGGTGCCAATCCTTGGTTCAATGCGGCTCCGCTCCGGGCCGGCCATTGCGCTGCATTCTAAAATCCTGCCATGAGGTGGCGATCGCCGCGGTGACCACCCCCCAGTGCAGCTGGGTCATGACACACCCTCCCTCTCTCGGGGGATGGTCAATCATGATACTTTGGTGCTAAAGAGTGCGTGAAGTAGCTCACGCGGCTTAACAAAAAATAAAGGGACGCGCGGTCCGAACGACGGCGCGTCTTCCTTGCGGTCTTTCACTCCCTTTTTCTCGGCCCGCCGGCCACCTGATCGCGTTCGGGTTCACGGGGTGGCTTACTGGTATTCGGCTTTCCATCAGACGCCACCCGCCGTCGACCCCCGTCATCCCCACCAACAGCCCACCGACAAACCCGCAGACCGAGTACAATGGATCGATCACATGCATGGCAGGCTTCGCCCTCTTGGCAGTCTCGCGACCCATGCGACAATATCAACCCTTTGACCGGTTTCATCCGTGCGGCCGGGCTCTTCATCCGCCTCTGGCAAGTTCGAGCACGGCATCCTTGCCCGAGCGCGGCGGTCGGGCACGATCCGCGCCTCTGCGACTGCGGTAAGTCATGACTGCGACCGCGACCCAGGTCGCGTGGAACAGGAGTCCGGCCAGCAGCACGAGCTGTCCCGGCACGGGGCCGATGGTCGCTCGCGCAAAGAACTCGTCGAGCGAGCCGATCGGAGTCGGGTGGATCAACAGCTTGCCGACATAGGACGTCACCTGGATGAAGAAAATCCAGCCGTAATTGTGCCGCAACCGTCGGCCAACTGCTTCCAGAAACGTGATATGGAGAGCGGGGGCGATGTAGTCCTGATAAAGCGTCGCGTTCCAGCCGTTGTCGACCCGAACGCCTTGCCCGCGCAGGATCGGCCCGAAAAAATACACTTCCAGAATATGCGCCCGGATGCGGAAGAAATCGAAGAAGCGGTATCGCCTGCCCTCGATCAAGAGAAACACGGCTACCAGTAAGCCGACCAGTACCAATGGCAGCGGCGAAGCTGTTTCGCTGCTGAAGGTCAGCGAGAGCGGCAATCCGGTAGTCACGACCGCCCAGTTGGTCGTCGCATCAAGCCGCGTCCGCCACACCGTGCTGCGGTACACCTCGCCGCGATAGAGATGCGATAGGGCGGTGACATCCGCCGTATCGAACCCCGCGCTCTTGCTCTCATTCATCGCTTCCTCCCTATTGACCGGCTTCCGCGAGCCGTTGTCGTGCTGCGGGCCGAGAATCGCCGATTCTGATCATCGATACACACTCTTGTTCCCAGTATGCCCGAACTTCTGGCCTGCACGTAATTCGCGACCGCTTGAGTGCTCCCTGCTCGACGCACCGTTCCATGACGAAGAGGATATTCATCGGACCCACCCAGCTTTCCGGAACTAATCGCCGTTCAAGCAGAGTAGCGAGCTCAGTGAAACGTTGCCGATACGAGTGGCGGCACTCCCAACACGCGACGCGCCTACGAAAGCGATTTTGATGAGCGCGTCGTAGGCGTTCCCGGTGGGGATGAAAGCTCCCTGCACTGCGGCAGGTGCTTGTAACTCCGGTATCGCGAGAGCGCGGCGGACGATGTCGCCAATATCTCCGATCGCGAAGTCCTGGGTCGCCCGATCTCTGGAGTTTAGATCGTGCTGCGCTGCCTTGAACCGCACCACCTCGGACGCATCGCCGGCAGCCTGCACAAGTGCTCGTCCGCGGCCCGCCGGTGAGCACGATCGCGCGCGCGAGCTTGCGCGTCAGTCGGATGGTGGGCTTCTGTCGCGGCAAGCCGGGCTCAACGACGTTCAGCGTCCCATCCGGGAGCATCCCGGGGGGCGGTTCCTCCGTCAGGCAGCGCCGGAGGCCTTCCTGCTGCTCTTTCGCCAGCTTTTTCTCGAAATCGTCCTTCATGGGCTCCATTTTCGCCACGGCCGTCCCTCTTGCGTCTATACCACGCGCATGGTACATACCATCGCATGGGGAAGCAACACCGACCGGAGCGCCAATCGGCGCGATTCAACATGAAAATATCGCCGGAGTTTCTGGCGCGGCTGGACCAATGGCGCCGCAAGCAGCCGGACCTGCCGAATCGCAGCGAGGCGATCCGACGGCTCGTCGACGCCGCGATGAGGAAGAGGGAAGCATGAGCGTCCGCAAGCGGACTTGGACCACGGCGAAGGGCGAGCAGAAGGAAGCCTGGATCGTCGACTATGCCGACCAGCACGGCGCGCGACACATGAAGACGTTCCCGACGCAGCGGGAAGCCAAGGGCTGGCACGCGACCACCACGATCGAGGTCAAGCGCGGCGTCCACACCGCGTCGAGCCGCAGCGTCACCGTGCTCGAAGCCGGCTGGATGTGGCTCGAGACGGCGGAGAAGAACAAGCTCGAGCGCGCCACGATCGACCATTACCGCCAGCATTTGAATCTGCACGTCGCGCCGCATCTTGGCCGGCTGAAGTTGTCCGAGCTCACCGTGCCGGTCGTGCGCCAGTTCGAGGACAGGGTCGCCAAGGACGTGTCGCCGGCCACGGTCCGCAAGGTGCTTTCCAGCCTGTCCGGCATCCTGGCCGACGCGCAGGAACGTGGACTCGTGGCGCACAACGTCGTGCGCGACCTGCGACGGTCGCGGCGCAACGGCGGCAAGGAGCGCGGCAGGAAGCTCAAGGCTGGCGTTGACATCCCGACGCCGGACGAGATCCGGCGCATCCTTGCGGCCGCGCAAGGCCGGTGGCGTCCGCTGCTGCTCGTCGCGGTCTTCTGCGGGCTGCGGGCGTCCGAGCTTCGCGGCCTGCGCTGGAAGGACGTCGACTTCGAGAAGGCTGAGATCCGCGTGCACCAGCGCATGGACCGGTACAACACCGCCGGACCGCCCAAGTCCGCGGCCGGCGAGCGCGCCGTGCGGTTGCCAGCGCAGGTGCTTGCCGCGCTCAAGGAATGGCGCCTCCAATGTCCGAAGGGAGCGCTCGACCTCGTCTTCCCGAACGGCGCCGGCAAAGTCGAGAATCACGCCAACATCGTCACCCGCGGCCTGTGGCCGATCGAGGTCACGGCCGGCGTCGCGGACATCGTGAAGGACGCCGACGGCAAGGTCGTGCTCGGCAAGGACGGCGAGCCGGTGTGGCGCGCTCGGTATCTCGGCCTTCATGCGCTGCGGCACTTCTTTGCATCGTGGTGCATCAACCGGCGCACGGACGGCGGGCTCGAGCTGCCGCTCAAAGTGGTGCAGGAACGCCTCGGCCACAGCACCCTGGCGATGACGGCGGACCGTTACGGGCACTTATTCCCGCACGGGGACGATGCCGCAGAGCTCGAGGTCGGAGCGCAATCGCTGCTCGGCTGATGAGAGGAAGGGTGGTCAATGCGAGCAGTCATTTGCGCAATGCTGATGGCGCTGACGGTCACGGCAGCGATAGCCGAGGAGGACCGCCGTAGCGCCAACTACCTACTCCCAGGCTGCCGGTGGTGGACGACGGAGACCGGGTCTTCACCTGAGATGTTCTTCAAGGCGGGGCTCTGCGCCGGAAAGGTTGAGGGGATCGCTTTCATACTTGATCTAGGCGTGGTGGGCGTGGGTCTGTGCGCCGACATACCGCCCGGCGTGACCACTGCCCAGGAGATCCGCGTCGTGGTCGCATACATCGAGGCTCGCCCGAATAAGACACACGAAGACTTCGACAGGCTCGCCATCGAGGCCCTACGGGAAGCCTGGCCGTGCCGCGACTGACTCGACGCGACACAGACGCGACATGGCGGCAAATTATCCAACCTTTTCAACGCCCAAGTAAATCTTCTGCACCTGCTTGTCGGCTTCGAGCGCTCGTGCCGCGCCTTCGAGCACGGTGCGCCCGGTCTGCAGCACGTAGCCGTAATCGGCGATATCGAGCGCCAGCGGCACGGTCTGCTCGGCGAGCAGCAGCGTGAGCCCCTCCTGGTGCAGTTTCCACAAGGTATCGTAGAGGCTCTCGAGCACCGCCGGAGCCAGTCCGAGGCTCGGCTCGTCGAGCAGCAAGAGCTTCGGATCGCTCATGAGCGCGCGGCCGAGCGCCAGCATCTGGCGCTCGCCACCGGAAAGCGTGCTCGCGCTCTGACGCCGCCGCTCGGCGAGCCGCGGAAAGATAGCGAATACGCGATCGAGCAGCCGCGGGACCCCGCGCTTGTCGCGCAGCGCGGTCGCGCCGAGCCGAAGATTCTGCTCCACCGTCTGATTGACGAACAGCCGCCAGCCCTCCGGCGAGAGGGCCAGTCCCTTCGGGACGATGGCATAGGCCGGCGTTCCGCCGATCTCCTCGCCGCACCAGCGGATGGTGCCGGCGCTGGGCCTGACGATCCCGGCGATGGCATTCAGCGTCGTCGTCTTGCCGGCGCCGTTCGATCCGAGCAGCGCGACGACCTGACCTTCCTCGACGCGCAGCGAAACGTCGGCCACGCCGATGAGATCGCCGTAGCGCACCTCCAGGTGCTCGACTTCGAGGCGGACCGTCATGATCTGCGCCGCTTGTGCGGGCGCCCGATGTAAGCCTCGATCACCTGCGGATCGTTGACGACGTCCTTGGGCGCGCCGCTCGCGATGGTGCGGCCCTGGTTGAACACCAGCACGCGGTGCGTCAGGCTCAGAATCACCTCCATAATGTGCTCGGTGATGACCAGTGTGATGCCGCGCTGATGGATCCGTCGCACCAGCTCGATCGCGGTCTGGATCTCGACGGGGTTGAGGCCGGCTAGCGCTTCGTCGAGCAGCAGCAGCCGCGGGCCGGTCGCGAGCACGCGGGCGATCTCCAGGCGCTTGCGCCCCGGCGTGCCGAGGCTGCGTGCGCGCTGATGGCTGATCGATTTCAGCCCGGCGAACTCGATTGTTTCGAGGGCGGCGTCGCGCGCGTCCTTGCGGTGCGGATGACGCAGGAATGCGCCGACCATGACGTTGTCCAGAATGGTCATGTCGGGAAACGTCGCCGGAATCTGAAAGGTGCGGCCGATGCCGAGCCGGGCGTGCGCTTCCGGCGAGGCCCGCGTCACGTCCGCGCCCTCGAATCGGACCGATCCGCCGGTGGGCGCCAGATCGCCGGAAAGGCAATTGAAGAACGTGGACTTACCGGCGCCGTTCGGCCCGATCAGGCCGATGATGTCGCCTTCCTCGACGTCGAGATCGGCTTCCGACACGGCGCGGAAGCTCCCGAACATTTGCGTGACGGCGCGCGCCTCAAGCAGCATGGCGGGCCTCGATCTGCTCGGGTGCCTTGCGGGCTTTGAGCCGGTCCCACAGATCGAGGAGACCGCCCGGCTCGAAGCGCGCCAGCAGCAGGATGATGCCGCCGTAGAGGATGTAGGTCAGGCCCGATCCGCCGCCGCCGAACGCGCTGTTGGTGGCGGTCTTCAGCGGCACCAGGATGATGGCGCCGATCAGCGGCCCGAACAGCGTGCCGACCCCGCCCAGCGCCGCGGTGATGATCATCTCGACGGAAACCAGGATGCCGAAGCCGCTCTCCGGGTCGACGAAGCCGACCATCAGCGCGTAGAGCGAGCCGGCGAGCGAAGTGAACGTCGCGCTCAGCATCAGCGCGTAGAGCTTGTAGCGGCGTGCCGGCACGCCGAGACTCCGTGCGGCGCGCTCGCCGGCCTGGATCGCGCGCCAGTAATAGCCCATGCGGCCGCGCTCGAGCAGCCAGGTCGTTCCGAGCAGGACGATCAGCACGATGAGGAATAGATAATAATAGGGGATCGCGCTGCGGAACGAGAGATCGAGAACCGTGCGCGCCACCGGCGGCCCCATCAGGCCGATCGCCGCGCCGACGAAATCCCAATTCCCCACCACGATGCGCACCAGTTCCGCCGCGGCGATCGTCGCCATCGAGAAATAATGCCCGCGCAGGCGAAAGCTCGGCATGCCGATGACGATCGCCATGACCAGGCTCGCCGCGATGCCGAGCGGCACGCCGACGACGGGCGGCAATTGCCAGTGGGTATAGAGCAGCAGGGGCGCATAGGCGCCGGCGCCGAAGAACATCGCGTGCCCGACCGAGATCTGCCCGGCATAGCCGCCGACGATGTTCCAGGCCGAAGCCGCGATGGCCGCGAGCAGGAGATCGGCGCCCATGCGCTCGTAGAACGGCCCGGTGAAGATCCAGGGATAGAGGATCAGCAACACCGCTCCGGCCGGCCCCACCCAGCGCATGATCAGATCTTTCCCATCAGGCCTTGCGGCCGGACCCACAGGATCGCGACGAACAGCGCGTAGACGATCACGTCCTTGTAAACCGGGCCGAACCAATATGCGGAGAGCGATTGGATCACGCCGATGATCAGGCCGGCCGCAAGCGCGCCGGGCACGCTGCCGAAGCCGCCGAAGGCGACGACCACGAAGGCGATCAGGGCTAGAGATTCGCCGACGGTGGGCACGATGTAATAGAACGTCGCGATCAAGGCACCGGCGATGCCGGCGCCTGCGGCCGAGACGCCCCAGGCGAGCGCCTGCATGCGATCGGGCCGGATCCCCATGAGCGTCGCCGCTTCGCGGTCTTCCGCGACGGCAAGCAGCTGACTTCCCAGCGCGGTGCGCGTGAGCACCAGATGCATGCCGACGGTGAGCGCCAGCGCCGCGATACCGGCGACGAGCTGCGGCATGCCGATCAAAATTCCGCCGAGGTTGAGGACGCCCGGGATGAGATCTTCCGGCAAGGTCTTGAAATTCGCGGAAAACAGCCAGAACGCCAGATAGCGCAAGAGCAAAGCGAGGCCGAAGGTCGACAGGATCTGCGCGATCATCGGTCCGCGCATGATCGACCGGATCAGGCCGAAATAAACGGCGATGCCCAGCAGGAACAGCACGATCGCCGCGGCCGGGCCGAACGCCAGCGGTCCGCCGTGCAGGAACGTCACGATCAGGAACGCGACATACATTCCGATCATGACGAATTCGCCGTGGGCGAAATTGATGACGTTCATCATTCCCCAGATGAGGGTGAGGCCGGACGAAAACAGCGCGTAGATCGCGCCGAGCAGCAGACCGCTGATGATGATTTGCAGCAGGATCATGACTGGAAGCGCGTCATCGCCAAATTGCCGACGGACGCGCCCGCATCCCCGGCGGCCTACTGCCAGCCTTTGAACGGATAGATCAGCTTCGCGGCCGCGGATTGCTCGGGCCAAACCGCGACATAGCGCGTGCCCTGCAGCTGGATCAGGTAGGTGGCCGCCAGCACGTTCTGCCCGGTCGCGTCGAACTTGACGCCGCGATAGCCCATCATCAGCTGCTCCGGCTTGAGCTCGGTCTGCTGCAGCGCCTTTTGGATCGCATCGGGCTTGGTCGAGCCGGCGCGGTTGACGGCGTCGGCGAGCACGAACAGCGCCTGCATGTTGCGGGCACTGGTATCGTCGAGATCGAAGCCGGTCTTGGCCTTGAACATGTCGTTGATCTTGGCGGTGACGCTGCCCGGTTTGCCGACGTCCCAGGCGCTGCGGTTCATCGCGCCCTGGGCGATGAAGCCCACGTTGGCGATGAACGCCGGATCCGAGAACCCGGAGTCGTCGCCGATGATCATCGCCGGACGGTAGTCCAGGTTCTTGAGCGTCTTCATGTAGAGAATGGTATCGGCCGTGTAGCTCACGAAAATGATGGCGTCCGGCTTCTTGTCCTTGAGCTGAAGCACCTGCGAGGAGACGTCGGTCGTGTTGGCGTTGTAGGGCACGTCGACGCTCACCGGCAGCTCGGCATTCCTCGCCGCCTCGCGCAGGCTGCCGGCGACCGAGGTGCCGTAATCGGTGTTCTCGTAGACGATGCCGATCGAGCCGATCGGATGCCCGGCTTTCTTCAGCTGGTTCAGGAATTCCATGTAGTTGTTGGCGAAATCGGTCGCGATCGGCGTCACCCGGAAGATCCAGTGAAAGCCACGCTGCGTGATGTTGGCGGCCACGCTGTCTCCGATCACCCAGGGAATGCCGTAACGCTCGGCCACGGCCGTCGCCGCCAGGGTGACCGAGGACTGATAGGCGCCCTCGATGGCGACGACCTGATCCTGGGTGATCAGGCGCAGCGCCTGGTTCTGGCCGACCGACGGATTGCCCTGGTTGTCGGCGGTGACGATCTCGAGCTTGGCGCCGTGCAGATTGGGAAGCCCGGCGCCCGCCGCGAGCGGCAGGGCGCCGAGCTCGGGGTGCGCATTGTTGACGATCTCCGCGCCGAGCTCGACCGCGGCCTTAGACTGTTGTCCGGCGCTTGCCGCGTTTCCGGTGAGCGGCAGGATCAGGCCGATTTTGATGCTCTCCTGTGCGCGCAGCTCGCTGGCGAATGCCAGAACGAGCGCGGCTGCGATGACGAGCTTTCGCAAGGATTCCTCCACTTGCTCCGCCTTCGTGCGCCCTCGAGGCGCCGGCAGTTTGTCGAGTTTCGCCCCAGCCTGCAAGGCGCCAAGGTCGACACGTTGCTCGCGCGCGTCCGCGGCGCGAACCGCGGCCCCGGCGACGTGCACTGCACCTGGCGCGTTTGCACCGTATCGTTCCGATGTGCTCTATGGCCGCGGGGAAGCTGTGGAGCCTCGACAACGTGGGCGATTTCGATCTCTCCGGCCGCGTCGCGATCGTTACCGGCGGCAACGGCGGCATCGGGCTCGGCATGGCCGACGCGCTTGCCACGGCCGGCTGCGCGGTCTCGATCTGGGGCCGCAACCGTGAGAAGAACGAGCGCGCCCGTGCCCAGCTCATCGCCCACGGCGGCGCGGTCGAGGCTCGGATCTGCGACGTGAGCGATCGCAGGTCGGTCGAGGCCGCGTTCCAGGCGACGCTCGCCGAATTCGGCCGGGTCGACGCGTGCTTCGCCAACGCCGGCGTCGGCGGCGGCGGTCGGCACGCGTTCATCGAGCGCTCGGAGGAGGAATGGCGGCATATGTTCGCCGCCAATCTCGACAGCGTGTTCCACGTCTTTCAAGTCGCCGCCCGGCATATGATCGGACGGGCGGAACGCGGCGACGCGTTCGGCCGGCTGGTTGCGACCTCGAGCACCGCGTCGCTCTTCGGCACCGCGCGCAACGAGCACTATGCGGCGACCAAGGCCGCGGTCAACGCGCTGGTGCGCGCGCTCGCGGTCGAGCACGCCCGCTACGGCATCACCGCCAACGCCATCCTGCCGGGCTGGATCCGGAGCGACATGACGGCCGGCATCATGGCGAACGAGAAGTTCGTGAACAACGTGATGCCGCGGATTCCGATGCGGCGCTTCGGCGAGGCGCAGGATTTCGGCGGGATCGCCGTCTATCTCGCAAGCAAGGCTTCGTCCTATCACACGGCGGAATGCTTCGTGATCGACGGCGGCTATTCGGCATTCTAGATCAGACCGAGCACCACGCGCGCTTTCGCCCTCCCAGTCGAACCCGGCTGTTGCCAGGTTCGATCATGCAATATTGGTCGACATCGGAAACATCCGATGTCGACGTGGGAGAGGGTGCCGAGCGAACGAAGTCCGCAAGGCGGGCGAGGGGTCACAGCCCGCCGGAGCGCCAGCGCGATCCAAATGCCGTACTCCAGCGGAGATCAGCGATGTCCTATGAAACCATTCTGTACGAGGTCGACGACGCGATCCTCACGATCACGCTCAATCGGCCCGACAAGCTCAATGCGTTCACGACCCAGATGCTCAGCGAGCTGATCGACGCCTTCGATCGCGCCGATCACGACGATGCGGTGAAAGTGGTGATCGTCACGGGAGCCGGTAGGGCGTTCTGCGCCGGAGCGGATCTCTCCGCCGGCGCCGCGACGTTCGATCGAGCGGCGCGGCCCGACCGGCCGCAGGTTCCGCTGGGCGCGGACGGTCAGTCGGATCTGACCAGCGATGCCGCGCGCGACGGCGGCGGCCGCGTGACGCTGCGCATCTTCTCCTGCCTCAAGCCGGTGATCGCCGCCGTGAACGGCCCGGCGGTCGGGGTCGGCGCCACGATGCTGCTGCCGATGGACATTCGGCTCGCGTCCGCGGAGGCGCGGTTCGGTTTCGTGTTCGTGCGCCGGGGAATCGTGCCGGAAGCCTGCTCGAGCTGGTTCCTGCCGCGCATCGTCGGGATCTCGCAGGCGCTGGAATGGATGTTCACCGGACGGGTTTTCCCCGCTGGCGAGGCCTTGGCGGCGCGGCTCGTGAGCGCGGTGCATCCGCCGGGCGAGCTGTTGCCCGCCGCACGCGCGCTGGCGCGGGAAATTGCGGAAAACGCCAGCGTCTCGGTCGCGCTCGCGCGCCAGATGCTGTGGCGCATGCTCGGCGCCGATCACCCGATGGAGGCCCACAAGATCGATAGCCGGGCGATCTTCACGCGCGGCCGCAGCGCGGACGTCAAGGAAGGCGTGACCTCGTTTCTGGAGAAGCGCAAACCCCGCTTCACCGACCGGGTCTCCAAGGACATGCCGGCATTCTTCCCGTGGTGGCAGGAACGGCCGTACGGCTGAGCCGGGCGAGCGGCCGTTGCGATCGGCTTCAGCCCTTGGTCGCGCCGGCGGTCAGCCCGGCGATGTAATAATCCATCAGGAACGCGTAGATGAGCAGCGGCGGCGCCGCGCCGAGCAGGGCACCGGTCATGATCTGGCCCCAGTTGAAGACATCGCCCTTGATCAGCGAGGTGATGATGCCGACCGGCAGCACCAGCTGGTCGGTCGAAGTCGTGAATGCCAGCGGATAGAGGAATTGCGCCCAGCTCACCGTGAACGCGAAGATCGTCGCGGCGATGAGCCCCGGCAGCGCCACCGGAATGAACACCCGGGTGAGCACCTGCCGGTAGTTGGCTCCGTCGATCAGCGCCGCCTCGTCGAGTTCCCGCGGTATCGAGGCGAAATATCCGATCATGACCCAGGTGCAGAACGGCACCGTCAGCGTCGGATACACCAGCAGCAGCACCCACCAGCGATTGATCAGCTGGATCCCGGTCGCATCGCCGAACACCGCGAACATCTTGAACAGCGGGATGAAGAGCAGCGTTTCCGGGATCAGGTAGGTCAGGAACACGCCGGTCGCGAGCGTGGTGGAACCCCAGAACCGCATCCGGGACAGCGCGAAGGCGGCCGGAACGCTGATCAGCATCGTGGTTGCGACCACGATGGTGGAGACGACCGCCGAGTTGCGGAAATAGGTCAGAAACTGCGAGGAAGACAGCAGCTCGACGTAATTGCCGAGGGTGGGATTGTAGACCCACCACGGGTTGGTAGCGGCCGAAATCTCCGCGCTGGTCTTGAGCGACGTGATCAGCATGTAGACCGGCGGCAGCAGGAAGAAGATCGCGAACAGGCTGAGGAAAAAATACGACCAGCGCAGCGCCCACCGCCGATCGCGGCTCATGCTGCGACGTTTCGACCGGTGGAGCGAGCGGCCGGCGGTTGCGGCGGTGATCGCGGTCATGCCTCGTTTCCCCGCCGGTGAATGTCGCGCAGGATGAAGATCGCGGCGACGGTCAGAATCGGCACCATGAACAGCGAGACGCTGGCGCCGAGCGGAATGTCGCCGACCTCGATACCGACCCGGAACGCCCAGGTGGCGAAGACATGGGTGAGATCGATGGGCCCGCCCGCGGTCAGGATGCGCACGATGTCGAAATTGGCGAAGGTCACGATCAGGGAGAACAGCGCGGTGATGGCGATGATGTTCCGCATCATCGGCAGGGTCACGTACCAGGTGCGCTGCCAGAAATTCGCGCCGTCCACCGCGGCCGCTTCATAGAGCTGCTCGGGAACCGACTTCAGCGCCGCCAGATACATGATCATGAAAAACGGCGCGCCGATCCAGACGTTGACGAGAATGACCGAGAAGCGCGCCCACATCGCATCCCCGGTCCACGGAATCGGGCCGATGCCGAATTTGTCGAAAATCCAGTTGAAGGCGCTGTAGGAGGGATCGAACAGCCACAGCCAGGCGAGGCAGCTCATCGCCGGGGGAATGACCCACGGCACCAGCAGCATGCCGCGCCACTTGCGCTGGCCCTTCGAGGGAATGTTATGGACGAAATGCGCGACGACGAAGCCGAAGATGGCCTTGAACAGCACGGCGGTGAGCGCGAAAATGCAGGACTGCTTCACCACCATCCAGAACGTTTCGCGGTTGAACAGGAACAGGAAATTGCCGAAGCCGACGAAGCGCTGCATCGAGCGATTGAGCGTGGCGAGATTGACGGAATAAATTGCGGGATACACCACCAGCAGCGCGATCAGCAGGATGAGCGGCAGCGTCATCAGGAACGCCGTCATCGACTTGCGGCGCATCGCGTTGCGCAGGCCGAAGCGGCGCCGTCGCGCTCCGGCGGCGCCTGCGACGTGACCAATCACCGCATCGGCCATTGCACGTCTCTTCGCGGTTACGCCGCTGTTCGAGGCGGAGGGCCCGCGGCGGACCTCACCTCGATGCCGCCTCACGTGCGCAGGAAGCCTTCGACCTCGCTTTCGGCCCACGCCAGCGTCTTCTCCATGGGCTCGCCCTGCAGGTGGCGCACCGTCATCTTGGTCATCACGCCTTGGATGTAGATCTGCACTGCGATCTTCGGCGGGGCCGGCGACGCAGCGATCGAGAGGGTCTGATGGTTGAAGGGGTTCGGGTAATGATAAAGCGTCCCCTTCGGCGGCCCTTCCTCGGCCCAGGTCTTGAACGTGGTCAAATTGGCGAACGACGGCAGGTCATAGCCCCCGCTCGCCGCCACGAGCTTCTCGACCGCCGCCGGCTGCGAGAGATGCACCAGCAGGCTCTTGGCTGCCGCCTTGTTTTTCCCGAACGACCAGATTCCCCAGAAATAGGGGATGAAGGGCGCAAAGCGTCCCTTCGGACCGGAGGCCATGCCGTGAGTCCAGCACTGCTCTGCAACTTGCGGAGCGTCGCGTTTGGCGACCGACCAGGCGCTCGGCGGGTTCATGATCAGCGCGCCGCGGCCCGAGATCAGCCACTTGTTGTTGGAGGAATCGTCCCACGCCGGCGCATCCGGCGGGAAGAATTTTGCGAGCTTGGTGTAATATTCGAGCGCCTGGCGCACCGGGTCGGATTTCACCGTGACGTTGCCCTTGGCGTCGACCAGCATGGCGCCGAAGCAATGGAAGATCGCGCCGGCAGTATCGACCGAATCCGACGTAGTGCCGAGCCCGATACCGAACGGAAAGCCGGCCTTGTGACAAGCCTCCGCAGCCTTGAGAAAAACATCGAGCGTCCAGTTCTCGGCCTTCGGCGGTGCGCCGGCCGGATACATGGCTTGCACGTCGATCCCGGCGTGCTGCTTCATCAGATCGATGCGCGAGCACGGACCCTTGATCTGGCTGCCGATCGTGGCCGGCACCGCGATCCAATGCCCCTCCGACTTCCCCAAATATTCCACGGTGGCATTCACGGCGCCGTTCTGCTTGATCAGCGGCTCCATGATGTCGTCAACCGGCTCGAGTTGGTTGGCATGGTCGGACGGCAGCCAGGTCGGGAACGCGAGGATGTCGTGTCCGGTTTGCGCCTGGGACTCCGCGGTGGTCGTGAGCAGGAGCTTTTGGCCTTGGGAGGGGATGTAGTCGATCTGAACATCGATCTTTTCCTGAGCCGCCCATTCTTCGACCAGCGCCGTCGACGTCTTGTTGGCGCCCGGCACCCAATGGTCCCAGAAGCCGACGGAGAGCCTGCCGGCGGCGTGCGAGCCGCGGACGTAAGGCATTGCGATCAGCGCCGTAGAGGCCGCCGTCGTCGCGAGAAAACGCCGTCGTGTGAGCTTGCCGCGCATGTGATTTCCTCCCAGGAAGCGAATGGCGTGCGCGATTTACGTGGCCGGCACCGAGCCGTCCCGATGCCATTCACCGGCATCATCGCTTGGGGCAGCTTAGAGCAAAATCGCGCGGTTTGGCAGGGGCGTTTTTCGCTTTGGTGAAAATTTCGGGCCGCCTTCAAGGCGTCACGCGGCCGATGAGCCCGCCCTCATCCGTCGGCGGGTGGGCGCGCAGCGCCTCCTCGTTCGGCTCGGTGCCCCAGCCGGGAGTATCCGGGACGACCAAGTGGCCGTGCTCGATCCGCGGCACCTGCGTGAACAATTCGTGGTCCCACGGCAAGCGGTCGACATCGATCTCCATGATGCGCAGGTTCGGCACGGCGGCGGCGAAATGCGCGTTCATCATCGTGCACAGGTGACCGTAGAAATTGTGCGGCGCCACGTTCACCTCGTTTGCCTCGGCCGTGGCGGCGATCTTCATCGACTGCCACACCCCGTTCCACACCGTGTCGATGATCGCCACATCCATCGCCTGCTCGCGGAAATACGGCAGGAACTCGCGCATGCCGCACAGCGTCTCGCAGGAGCTGATCGGGTGCGGGCTCTGCCGGCGGATGTAGCCCAGCGCCTCGGGGCTGTAGCTGTCGATCTCGATCCAGAACATGTCGAAATCGGCAAGCGTGCGGAGAATCTTCAGGTAGCCCTCGGTCTTGGCGTTGAAATTGAGGTCGAGCAGGAGATCGACGTCCGGGCCGGCGCCGTCGTCGAGCGCCTCGAGATGCATGCGCAGATTGCGCAGCACAATCTTGTCGACATTGAGCTCCGGATAGAACGGCCGGCCGAAGCCCGGGCGCCAGCCCTGCGGCTTGCCGTCCTGATAGCGGAACAGATTGGTCTTGAGCGCGCCGAATCCCTTCTCGCGGACCTCGCGCCCGATCGCCTTGACGCCGTCGAGATCATCGATCGCCGGCTTGTAGAAACCCGGATGATTGATGCGCCAGGTGGCGCAGTGCGACCAATAGAGCCGGATGCGGTCGCGCACCTTGCCGCCCAAGAGCTCGTAACACGGCACGCCGAGCGCCTTGGCCTTGGCGTCGAGCAGCGCGTTCTCGATGGCGCCCATGGCTTCGGTGACCACGCCGCCGGCGGCCGGCCGCGTCGCGCAATAGAGCTCCGCATGGACATGCTCGTGGGCGCCGACCGGCCGGCCGACGACGCGCGCCGCCAATTGCTCGATCACCGTGCCGACGCCCGGCGAGCCGAAGCCCTCGTCGAACTCGCTCCAGCCGACGATCCCCTCATCGGTGGAAAGTTTCAGGAAATTGTAGTTTCGCCACCCGGCGCCGCATCGCAGCGTCTCGAGCTTGGTGACCTTCATGCGTTCCTCCCGATTTGCTCCTGTCGGCTCGGCGCGATGGTAGATTCCCGGTCGGCTCGGCACCAGCCCGAGCGGCGGCATGAAAAGCGCGGGTCATTGTCATGGTGCCGCCGGGTGTTTATGACCTTTCGGCTTGCGCGAAACCCGATGAGGCCGTTCTCGCGTCGCGCGAAAAGGCATCCGGACGGGCCGGGAGGAGAGAATGAGAAAGAACGAGCTGCGAAGACTTCTCGCCGGCGGCGGCACCGCGCTCAACGGCTGGCTGTCGCTGGCCAATTCCTATTCGGCCGAGATCATGGCGCACCAGGGTTTCGACAGCGTCACCATCGATCTGCAGCATGGCGCGGTCGATTACCCGGCCGCGATCGGGATGCTGCAGGCGATCTCGACGACGGCGGCGGTTCCCATGGTGCGGGTGCCGTGGAACGAGCCGATCCTCACCGCCAAGCTGCTGGATGCCGGCGCTTACGGGGTCATCTGTCCGATGATCAATTCCAAGGCACAGGCCGAGGCACTTGTGAACGTATGCCGCTATCCGCCGCGCGGCGCGCGTAGTTTCGGCCCCAATCGCGCGGTGCTCTACGGCGGCGCCGATTATTGGCAGCACGCCGATGAGGAGATCCTGCTGTTCGCCATGGTGGAGACCCGCGAGGCGCTGGCGAATCTCGAGCAGATCGTATCGGTCGACGGCCTCGACGGGGTCTACGTCGGCCCCTCGGACCTGTCGCTGAGCATGGGAAAAACCCCGACCCTCGATCCGCAAGACGGCGAGGTCGTAAGCGCCATCAAGAAGATCTGCGCGAGCACCCGCACGAACGGCAAGTTCGCGGGCGTGCACACCGACAGCGCCAAGACCGCGATTCGCCGTTTCGGCGACGGCTACCAGCTCTGCACCATTCTCAACGATGCGCGGCTGCTGGCCAATGCGGCCGCGGCCGCGGTGCGGGAGGCGCGCGGCGAGATGCCGCAAGCCGCCGCGAAGACCTATTGAATCGCTGCGACGTCATTCCGGCCACGGCGCTTGGCCGGATGACGGGATCCGAACGTCGATGAACATCGCGGACGAGTACGACGCGATCGTGCTGGGCGCCGGCGCGGGGGGAATGACCGCAGCGGCGGTCGCGGCCGCCGAAGGCCTGCGGGTCCTGCTGATCGAGAAGTCGGCGCAGGTCGGCGGCACCACCGCAGTCTCGGGCGGAATGGTCTGGGTTCCGGCGAACGCGAAGATGGCGCAGGCCGGGATCGTCGACACACTGGAACAAGCGCAACTTTACCTGCGTCAATCCGTGCCCGGCAGCTTCAACGAGCACCTTCGCTCGAGATTTCTCGCGAGCGCGGACGCGGCCATTGCCTACCTGGAGCGCAAGACGTCGGTTCGCCTGAAGCCGGTCGGCAATTACCCGGACTACTATCCGGACCTGCCCGGAGCCACGCGCGGAGGACGCGTCCTCGAGCCGGTTCCGTTCGACGGCCGGATGCTCGGCGAGAACTTTCGGCTGCTTCGGCCGCCGTTGCCGGAATTCATGCTGTTCGGCGGAATGATGATCGACCGCGCCGACATCCCGCATTTCCGCAGGGCCGGGCGATCGCTGCTCGCTGCGTCCCGCGTCGCGCGCCTGATCGCACGTTATGGTTGGCAGCGGCTGTTCGCGGACCGGGGCACTTCGCTTTATCTGGGCAACGCATTGGCCGCGCGCCTGCTGCACTCGCTGTTGCGACTCCATGTCGAGCTCGCATTGAGCACGGAAGTCGCCGGCCTGACCTACGAGAACGGCAAAGTCGCCGGCGTGGCGATCGCGCGCGGGCGCAACGGCGAAGCGGGCCGCAAAGACATCCGGGCGTGCAAAGGCGTGGTGCTCGCGACGGGAGGGTTCTTGCAGGATCCGCAGATGCGGGCGAGGTATCTGCCGGCCGGAGCCGGAATTCTCTCGGCGGCATGCGCGAGCAACGCCGGCGATGGGCTACGCCTCGGGATCGCCGCCGGCGGCAGCATGTGCGAAGGAAATGCCGACAATGCGTTCTGGACTCCGGTCTCCCGTCTCGACCGCCACGACGGCTCCCAAGGCGTGTTTCCTCATACCGTCACCGATCGAGGCAAACCCGGCGTGGTCGCCGTCAACGGTCGCGGGTGCCGCTTCACCAACGAGGCGCAGTCGTATCACGAGTTCGTCCGGGCGATGTTCCGGGGCGACAATGAGGGTCCTTGCATTCCGGCTTACCTGATCTGCGACCGGCGGTTCTTGTGGCGCTACGGCCTGGGAGCCGTGAAACCGTTCGCGCTGTCGATTGGCGCACACGTGCGCGGCGGCTATCTCGTCCGGGGGCCAACGATCGGCGCGCTCGCGGCGCGGCTCGGTATCGATCCCGAAACTCTCGCTGCGACGGTGGCGCGATACAACGATGGCGCCCGCCGTGGAATCGATCCCGAGTTCGGCCGCGGCGGCGATGTGTATCAGCGCTACCTCGGCGATGCGGACCACGGGCCGAATCCCTGCGTGGCGCCGATCGAGCATCCGCCGTTCTATGCCGTGGCGCTCTATCCGGGCGACCTCGGCACGGCAGCCGGCTTGTTGACTGACGAGGACGCCCGGGTGCTGGACGGTGCCGGAACGCCGATCGAAAATCTTTACGCCTGCGGCAACGACATGAACTCGATCATGAATGGCGCCTACCCCGGTCCCGGGATCACGCTCGGGCCGGCGCTGACCTTCGGCTACTTGGCCGCGAAGCATATGGCAGGGTAGGGGCCACCGGCAGACTCATCGCTCCGCACGGCCGCGAAATGCACTAGACTGCAACGCCCGGGGACGAGCACGCAGGACACGACATGCCGAGAATGAAGGGTGCCGAGCTGATCGCCGAATATCTGATCCGCAACCGCATTCCCTATGTGTTCGGGATCTGCGGGCACGGCAACGTCGGCATGCTCGATGCGCTCTATGAGGCGCGCGACCGGATCAAGCTGGTCTCGCCGCGCCACGAGCAGGTCGCCGGTCATATGGCCGACGCCTATTTCCGCGTGCGTCACGAGCCGGTGGCGACGCTCACGTCGTGCGGGCCCGGTTCCGCGAATATCGTCATGCCGCTTGCGGTGGCACTGGCTGATTCTTCGGCGCTGCTCGCCATCACCGCCAACGTGCCCACTTCGCAGTTCAACCGCGGTCCGTTCCAGGAGATCAACCGGCACTATCAGGCGGATTTCGTCAACGTGATCCGGCCCGTGGTCAAACGCAGCTTTCAGCCTACCCGGGTCGACATGTTGCCGCTCGCGCTGCGCCAGGCGACGACGGCGATGTTGTCAGGCCGGCCGGGCCCGGTGAATCTCGACGTTCCCTACAACGTGTTCCAGGAAGAGGACGAAATCGAGCTGCCGCCGGCCGCGCCGCCCTTCGGTGCCCAGCGCAGCGGCGCCGCGCCCGAGCAGGTGACCGCGGCCTTGGAACTGATCCAAGCGGCGCAGCGGCCGGTGTTCTTCGTCGGTCACGGCGTGACGCTGTCGGAGGCGAGCGCGGAACTGACCGAGGTCGCGCGCAAGCTCGGCATTCCCGTCATCGCTTCGCCCAACGGGTTCGGCTGCCTCGACATGACGGACCCGCTGTCGCTGGGCTTCATCGGCCGCAACGGCGCCTATCCGGCGAACGAAGCGGGCCGGCGCGCCGATCTCGTCATTGCCGTGGGCGCCCGGTTCGACGACCGCTCCGCCTCGTCATGGCTGCCCGGCTATTCCTGGAATTTCCCGCACACCAAGCTCATTCACATCGACGTCGATTCCGACGAGATCGGCCGCAATTATCCGCCGGATCTCGGCATTCTGGCCGACGCGCGGACGTTTCTGCGTCAGCTCCTGGCCGAGTTCGAGCGACGTCCCGCCAACCGCGATGCTTTCAAAGCCTGGCACGCGGACATCAGGCGATGGCAAGCCGATTGGGACGCCTATACGCGGCCCAATTTCGCGATCCATGCCTCGCCGATCCGGCCCGAGCGCGTCGTTGCGGATTGCCAAAAGGTGCTGCCGGAAACCGCGATCCTCGCCTGCGACGTCGGCGTCAATCACAATTGGTTCATGCAGTTTTGGCGGGCGCGGCGCCCGCAGACGATGCTCAATTCCTGGGGTTTCTCGGGCATGGGGTTCGGCACCGCGGGCGCGCTCGGCGCCAAGCTCGCCGCGCCGGAGCGGCCGGTGGTGGCGATCGCGGGCGATGGCTGTTTCACCATGGTGCCGCACGTGCTGTGCACCGCGGTCGAATACGACATCCCGGTGGTCTGGCTGATCTGGAACAATTTCTCCTGGGCCTCGATCCGCGATATCCAGTACGGCATGTTCGGCGGCCGCGAGATCGGCACCGGATTCTACCGCGGCAGCAATCGCACGCCGTACAATCCGGATTTCGCCGCCTGGGCTCGCGCCAGCGGCGCCGAGGGCGTCACCGTCGCAAAATCCGAGGATCTAAAAGGCGCGCTCGAGCACGCGATCGGTGCGAACAGGCCGTTCGTGCTCGACGTGCACGTCGATGCCAATGTGCATCCGCCCGCGACCGGCGCGTGGCAGCTGCCGCCGACCCCCTACAACGAGCCGGCGTTCGGGGCGCGTTTCCTGCCGAGCGAACCGACGCCCGTGAAGTGATCAGGATCCGCCGACATGCCCGAACAGCGAGGCTGGTTCATCCGCAACATCGCCGAGGTGCCGTGGAAGGAGTTTCCCAACCATTTTGGCGGCGCGCTGTCGAAGCCGCTAGTGATGCCGGAGAATGCCGGCACGCGGCACATCGATTACCGCATCTCGATGTACCAGCCGATGGCCTATGTCCAAAAACACGCCCACAAGATCCAGGAGCAGGTCTATCACGTGCTCGAAGGCGAGGGCCTGATGGAGATCGGCAACGAGACGCGCGTCGTGCGCAAGCACGACGTGATCTTCCTGCCGCCCGGGATCGAGCACTCGATCGCCAACTCCGGGATCACCGATCTGGTATTCCTTGTCGTGACCTCGCCGCCGACCGATCAATAACGAAAGCTCATAACAGCCGCCGTCTTGGCCGGGCTTGTCTCGGCCATCCATGTCTTCCTTCCGCGCGGCTGTGAAGGCGTGGATGCCCGCGCCAAGCGACGCCAAGCGCGGGCATGACGATTTACCGGGAAAGTTCCGCGTTGTGCGCGCCGAGCGCCGGGGCCGATTGCGCCCGGTCGGCAGGCGCGCGGAAATCGTCCTCGATGGGCACCGGCAGCGCGGGTATTCGCGCGCCCAACTCGTTCACCAGCACGTGTCGGAAGCGATCGCGGAACTGCGGGTCGGCGACCGCTTGCTTTAGCGTTGCCACGATCGAACAGCAGCAATCGCGGCCGGCGAAGCGCTCGCGCCATTCCTCCGCCGTCTTGGCGCGGATCGCCGCGGCGACCGCGCGCGCGGTTGCCGCGGGATCGCGGGTATCGTCCCGGAGCGGCGGATCGAGGGCGATGATGTCGCAGAACTCCTCCCAGAATTTTTGCTCGAGCGGCGCGGCGGCGACGATGTTTCCGTCCGCCGTCGGGTAGAGCCGATAGCGCGGCGATCCGCCGGTGACACGATCCGTGCCGTTGCCGGGCCACATCTCGGCGGAGAGCCCGTTCCCGAGCGCCCAATAGGTGAATGCGAACAGATTGGCCGCCATGGCGACATCGAGATAGCAGCCGCGCCCGGTTCGCGCGCGTTGCTGCAACGCGAGCAGCACGTTGATCACGGTCGGATAGGCGCCGCCGGCGATATCGGCGATGAGCGCCGGCGGCACGACCGGCCGCTCGGGCTCGCCCATCGAGAGCGCCAGCAAGCCGGTGGCGCCGATATAGTTCAGGTCGTGGCCGGCGACATCGCGCTTCGGGCCGTCCTGGCCATAGCCGGTGATCGAGCAATAGATCACCCGCGGATTGATCTTCTCGATGTCGGAATAGGCCAGGCCGAGCCGCGCCATCACACCGGGCCGGAACTGCTCGACGATGACATCGGCGCGGGCGAGCAGCGGCTCGAGCCGCCGCCGATCTCCCGGGCTCTTGAGGTCGAGCGCCAGGCTCTTCTTGCCGCGGTTGAGCAGAGCGAAATTCACGCTCTCGCACCCCCACCGCGGCTGATAGGAGCGCATTTCCTCGCCGCCCGGCCGTTCCAACTTGATGACTTCGGCGCCTGCTTCGGCGAGCAGCAGCGTTGCCATCGGGCCGGGCAGCAGGGTGGAAAAGTCGAGAACCACGATACCTTCGAGCGGCTGCATTGGCGTCACGTCCGCCGGCTCGTCGTGACGGCGGCGCGGCGCGCGGGTGCATAAGGCGTTCCGTCCTGGCGAGTCATTTTTCTGCAAAACTCCGGCCGATCAGTTGACGATGGATCTGGTTGGTGCCCTCCCAGATCTGGGTGATTTTCGCATCGCGCATCAGACGCTCGACACGCAGATCCCGGCAGTACCCATAGCCGCCGTGCATCTGCACCGCCTCGGTGGCGATCCGCATGGCGAGATCGGAGGCGCGCAGCTTGAGCATGGAGGCCTCCAGGCCGAATTCGCCGGTATCGCCCTCGACCAGCGAGGCTACGTAGTCGAGCCACCGCTCGGTCATGGCGAGATCGGTCGCGAGATCCGCCAGCAGGAACTGATTGGCCTGGAAATCGACGATGCGCCGGCCCGACTGCACCCGTTCGTTCATATAGGCGACCATGTCCTTGAAGGCGGCGGTCGCAATCCCGAGCGCATGGGCGGCAACGCTCGGCCGGGACTTGTTGAGCGAGGCGAGCAGGATATCGAGGCCCTCGCCGGGCTTGCCGAGCAAATTGGCACGCGGGACCCGGCATCGGTTGAAGGCGATTGCGGCAGTGGAAGAGCCGCGATGCCCCATCTTGTCCTCGGTGCGGATCACCTCGAAGCCGGGCGTCTTCGTTTCGAACAGGAGCGCGGAAATCGCGGCTTTTTCGTTGCGGATCTCCGACCATTTGCCGAACAGCAGCATGAGCTCCGCGACGTCGCCGTTGGTGATGAAGATCTTGCCGCCCTCTACGATGATCGTGTCGCCGTCGGGCGTGAACCGCGTCTTCATGTCGGTGGCGTCGGAACCGGCGGTCGGCTCGGTGATGGCGAGCGCACCGAGCGCGCCGGCGGCAATGCGCGGCAGCAATCGCTGTTTCTGCTCTGCGCTGCCGATATCGATGAGGGACTTCAGTCCGTTGAAGGTCGTGGAATAGATGATCCCGGTTGAGGCGCAGACCTCGGAAATGATCTTCACCACCGCGAGGTAGAGCCGGTAGGACAATCCGAGCCCGCCGTAGGCCGCCGGCACGAAGATGGCATTGGCCCCGATGGCATTGAGCGCGCGGACATTGTCCCATGGGAACTCGCCGGTGCGATCGATCTCGGCGGCTTTGGGCGCGATGACGTCGGCGGCGACGCGCTTGACCTGATCGAGCACCAGTCGCTCGTCCTCCGACCAGTTCCGCTGCCGCTCCAGGGTATCGAAGACGTTCATCTGGGCTCAGCCATCGCGGAACACCGGGGCGCGCTTCTCGACGAAAGCCGCCATGCCTTCCTGGGCATCGGCGGTGCGGAACGCGAGCGTCGCCGCATCGGCTTCGATCTTCAGCCCCTCGGGTATCGGCACGTCGAGCGCCCGGGTCACTGCGGAGCGCGCCAACGCCAGCACCGGAAGGCTGTAGCGGGTCAGCTCGCGCGCGAAGGTCAGGCCGGCTTCGATCGGGTCGCCTTCGACGAGCTTGTGCACGAGGCCGATGCGTTGCGCCTCCTCGGCGCCGACGCTGCGGCCGGTCAGGATCAGCTCGAGCGCGCACGCCTCGCCGACGACGCGCGGCAGGCGCTGGGTGCCGCCATAGCCGGGGATCATGCCGAGCTTGATCTCGGGGAATCCCAGCTTTGCGTTCGCCGTGGCGAGGCGGAACGTCGCCGCCAGCGCAAGCTCGAGCCCGCCGCCGAACGCGTAACCGTTGATGACGGCGATCGACGCGATCGGCAGCGCATCGAGCTTGGAGAATATCTCTTGGCCGCGTTCGAGACTGCGCCTGTGCGCGGCGGGATCCCGGCCGCGAAGCTCCTTGACGTCGGCACCGGCGCAGAACGCCTTGGTCCCGGCGCCGGTGATCACGAGCACTCGCGCGTCCATCTTTCTCACCGCATCGAATCCACCGGCGATCTCCTCGAGGAAGGCGAAGGACAGCGCATTGAGCGCCTCCTGGCGATCGAGCACGAGGACGGCAACATCGCCGTGGCGGGTGAGGCTCAAGGGCATCAGGCGATCTCCTTCGCGCGCCACCGCACGGGCGTGGGCTGCAGTTCACCGCGCTCGATCATCGCGACGAGCTCGCGCTTGAGGATTTTGCCGCTCGCGGTCAGCGGAAAGGCTTCCATGCGCAGAAAATATTCCGGCATGTCGGCTTTCGACAGGCCTTCCGCGGCGAGATGCGTCAGCAGCGCATCCGGAGCGATCGCGCCGATCACCGCGATGCAGGCGCGCTCGCCGAGCCGCTCGTCCGCGATCGGAACGCAAGCCGCGCGCTCGACCGCGGCATGGCGCAGCGCCAGCGCCTCGATATGGGCCGGATGGATGTTGTGCCCGCCGCGGATGATCAGATCCTTGAGACGGCCGACGATCCTGAGGTTGCCGGCCTGATCGAGCACGCCGAGGTCGCCCGACAGGAACCAGCCGTTCCGATTGAAGCTTGCGGCGGTCACCGGCTGATTGCCGTAATAGCCAAGCATCAGTGCGGCGCCGCGCCCGCCGATCTCGCCGAGCGTGCCGCGCGGCACCTCGCGATCGGAATGCTCGGGATCGAAGATCCGCACCTCGTAGGCCTTGCCGCCGCGCCCGCAGGTGCTGACGATGGTCGAGCGGTCGTCGTCCGGGTGCGTGTATTGGTGCGAGGAGTTCTCGGTCATGCCGTAGATGTTCTGCGGCTTGATGCCCTGCTCCAAAAATGCTTCGGCGACCGAAGGCGGGATCGGCGCGCCGGCCATGTAGAACACCGCGACCGACCCGATGCGCGCGAGCCCGCGCCGGCGCTGCTCGGCAATGATGTCCATCGCATGGGTCGGCACGCCCATGACGTAGGTCGCGCTGGTTTCGATGATCCAGTCGATGCCGTGGCGCCCCGCCGGCGGATCGTTGACGATCAGCTCGCAGCCGGCAAGCAGCCATTGTGCCGCGGCCACCCAGGCGATGTGATGCGACAGCGGGCTCAGCGTCAGCAGCTTGGTTTGTGGCCCATGTCCCCAGTCGCGGAGCATTTCGCGGGCGTTGGCGAGGAGTGTGTTGTCCGAATGCATGACGCATTTCGGAATGCCGGTGGTGCCGGACGTGAACGCCAGATAGGCGATTTTGTCAGGATCCGAGATCGCCGCGCCGCTTGCGGATCCCGGCGCGGGAAAATCCGGCAGCATGTAGACGCGCGTGAGCGAGGTTGCCTGCCCCAGCACCGTGGCAAGATCTTCAGGCCCGCGTCCGGCGTGGAGTCCCGGCTCAGTGATCAGGATCTTTGCTTTGAGATAATCCAGGAGCTGCACGACTTCGGCCGGCGTGTAGGCCCGATGCAGGGACGGATTGCAGGCATAGCCCTGGCGCGAGCAGGCGAGAAAGGCGACGACGGCCTCGACGCGGTTGGAGAGCCAAATCGACACCCGGTCGCCGCCCGCGAGCCCTTGTGCGGCAAGGTCGGCGGCGACGCCGTCGACCCACGCCAGAACCTCGGACCAGGCCAGCCGATGCCGGCTGTCGCGCAAGGCCGCAGCATGCGGCCGCTCGCCGGCATGGCGGACCAGCAGCGAATAGAACGTATCCGCCTGCCAGAGGTCTTCGGCGTAATAGCGCCGTGCGGCAGCGGGATGATGGAGCGTCAGGAACGGACGCATGTTCATCTGCCGAATTGCGCCGGGTTGGGCTTTCGCTTCTGGGCGAAGGACTTGGCAAGCTCGTGGCTTTCCTCGGTCTCTAGATAAGCACGCAACAGCAGATCGTGCGCCATGCGCGAGAGCCCGGAGACGCCGCCGTGGCGGGCGTTGAAGGCGGCTTTGACCGCAGCCAGCGCGAACGCGCCCCGCTCGGCGATCTCGAGCGCCATGGCGCGGGTTTCCGCCCGCAGCCCATCATCGGCCACGACACGGTTGATGAGCCCGAGCTCTAGCGCCTCGCGCGCGGAGATCTTCGGATTGCAGAACCAGATCTCCTTGGCCTTCTTCTTGCCGACCAGGTCTTCCAAATACCAGGTGCCGTAGCCGGCATCGAAGGAGCCCATCATCGGCCCGACCTGGCGGAACACGGCGCTTTCCTTGGCGATGGTAAGGTCGCAAAGCATCTGCAGCACGTTGCCGCCGCCGACCGCAAATCCGTTGACCGAGGCGATGACCGGCTTCTGCAGGCGCTCGATCGATTCGTAGACCTCCAAGGTCGGCAGCGTGCCGGCGTAGAGGGTGGTGGCCGCGAGCCCGTCCTTGCGCCCGCCGATGCAGAAGAAGCGCTCGCCGGCTCCGGTGATCACCAACACGCGGGTCCGTGTCTCGCGTCGGATCGCGTTGATGCAATCGCGCAGCTCGTGGCACATCGTTTCGTTGAACATGTTGCCGTCGTCGGGGCGATTGAGCGTGATCGTGCCGAGCGGCCCGTCTTCGTCATAGAGGATCGTTTTGTAGCCCAAGCGTCTCTCCCTGGATCGCGCATCATCGCATGAGGATCGCGCGGATTCTCACTTCTCGCCAGAGGCCTTCCCGCGGCATCGCGCTCCGGCGCTATCGGTTCAGCGTTCGTCTCATGAATCCAAGCAACCCTTGCGGCAGGAAAATCACCATCGCGATGAAGATCAGCCCGACCGGAATCAAATAGTACTCCGTGAAGAAGCGCGAGAATCCTTCGCGCAGCAGCAGGAAGAACGCGGCTCCCACGATCGGACCCACCAAGGTGCCGATGCCGCCCATGACGTTGAAGATTATCACCTCGCCCGAGACCAGGAAGAACACGAAATCGGGGGCCGCGAATCGGTTCTGGATCGCGTAGAGCCCGCCGGCCAGCCCCGCGAACAGCCCGGAGAGCATCACTGCCACGATCTTGTAGCGCTCGATGGGATAGCCGATGGCCCGTGTCCTGGCCTCGTTCTCGCGGATCGACTGCAACACCATCCCGAAGGGCGAGCGGGTGATGCGTCGCAGCACGAGATACGACAAGGTCACGACCGCGAGCACGAACCAGTGCAGCGTCTGGGAAGTGAAGGGGACCGAGAAGAGCCCGGGTACGGCGAGCGGCGGCCGGCTGAAGGTCAGGCCGTTCTCGCCCCCGGTCACTTCGGTCCAGGTAAAGATGATGACGTAGAAGATTTGCGAGAAGATCAAGGTGGTGATCGCGAAGTAGATGTCGCGCAGACGTGTGGAGAAATATGCAACGAAGGCCGCGACCCCGGCGGCGGCAATCACCCCGAACAGCAGCGCGAGCCACAGGTTGGACGGCTTGACCGACAGCAGGGCGGCGGCGGCGCCGTAGATCCCCAGACCGAAGAACGCCGAGTGGCCGAACGAGATCATCCCCGCGTAGCCGATCAGGATGTCCGAGGACATGGCCAGCAGCCCCCAGATCAGGATTTCGGTGAGGAAACGCCGCCAGAATTCCGGCAACACGAGCGGCGCGGCGATCAGCAGCGCCAGCACGACGGAGAACACTATCCAATAGGCAGCGATGCGGCGCGCGTTCATTTGGGCGTCGGAACGAAGAGGCCCGTAGGCCGGAACAGCAGGGTGAGGATCAGCACCACGAAAGAGAAGATCACCGCCTGGGCCGGGCTCACCCAGAGCGAGGCGTAGGATTCCAACAGGCTGATGAAGATCGAGGCGGCGATCGATCCCCCGAGATTGCCCATGCCGCCGACCACGACGACGATGAAGGCCTTGAGCACCCAATCGAGGCCCATGGCGTGGTTGACGCCCACCAGGGGACCGAACAGCACGCCGCTGGCGGCGGCCATTCCCGAGCCGATGGCGAACACGGCAGTGAGGACCCGCGGCACCGGGATGCCCATGGCCTGGGCCATGACGCGGTCCTGCGTGGTAGCGCGGATCCAGATGCCGTAGGTGCCGAATTTCAGGAACAGCCAAAGCGCGCCGATGATGCCCGCGGAGAGCAACGCGATCACCAGCCGGTACCAGGGATACTCGAGATAGAACAGCGTGAAGTGTCCGGTGAAGGGCTCCTGGATCTTGCGCGCGACCGGGCCGAACTGCCAGAGCGCATAATTCTGCAGCACCAACGAGATGCCGAACGTCGCCAGAATGGTCGTCAGAGGATCGCGACCGAGCAGCGGGCGCAGAACGGTGACGTGAATGGCGGCGCCGAGCAGCGCGATGGCGATGCTGGCGGCCAGGAGCGCGATCCAAAAGTCGCCGGTCGCCGCCAAGATGATCACGCCGACGTAGGCTCCCAGCATGAACAGCTCGCCGTGAGCGAAGTTCACGACGTCCATGATTCCGAAGATCAGGGTGAGTCCGGAGGCCACCAGCGCCAGAATCATGCCGGCGACGATGCCGTTGATGGTCTGCACCAGCAGCTGATCGAAGGGAATGGCCTGAACCAGCTGTTCGATCCCCATGCTACACCCCCAAATACTGGTGGATCACCGCGTCGTTCACCCGCAGCTGGGAGGCGGGGGCGTGGTGCCGGACCGCCCCCTTCTCCATGATGTAGATCCGCTGGCTCGCCTCGAGCGTGAGCGGCACGTTCTGCTCTACCAACAGGATCGCCACGCCCTCGCGATGGAGCACGTCGATGATCTGCCGGATCTGGGATACCATGCGGGGCATCAAGCCTTCGGTCGGTTCGTCGAGCAGGATGATCTTGGGTTCCAGCATCATGGCGCGGGCGATCGCGAGCATCTGTTGCTCGCCGCCCGACAGCGTGCCGCCGGCTTGATTGCGCCGTTCCGCCAGGACGGGGAAATACGCGTAGACCTTTTCGAGGAGCTGCTTCTTCCTGGCCTCGGTCACTTCGCGGCGGTCGAGGCCGGTGCGCAGATTCTCCATGACGGTCAGGAGGCGAAAGATCCGTCGATCCTCCGGAACGTAGCCGATGCCCAGCCTGGCCAGCCGGTGCGCCGGAAGGTCGGTGACCGTGCGGCCTTCGAACTGCGTCTTGCCCCGGCTCGGGCGGACGAGGCCCATCATGGTCTTCAGCGTCGTGCTCTTGCCGACGCCGTTGCGCCCGAGCAGGCCCACCACTTCTCCTTTCCCTACTTCGAGGGACACGCCATGCAGGACATGACTCTTGCCGTAATAGGTGTGGATGTCCTCGAGCTTGATGAGGGGCTGCAGCGGCGCGTCGCTCATGTCTTGAGATAGACCTCCAGCACCCTGGGATTCTGCTGGATCTCCGCCGGCGTCCCCTCGGCCAGGACCTCGCCGTAGTTCAGCACCGTGATCCGGTGCGCCAGCTCCATGACTACCTGCATATCGTGCTCGACGATCAGGATCGTCAGGTTCTCCGCGATGCTGCGCACCAGCGCCGTGGTGTCGTGGGTCTCGGCGGCACTCATGCCCGCCGTTGGCTCGTCCAAGCAAAGCAGCTGCGGCTCGGTCGCCAGCGCGATGGCGATCTCGAGATTGCGTTGCTCTCCGTGGGAAAGATTGGCGGCAATTTCGTCCGCCTTGCTGCGCAGGCCGACTGCCTCCAATACTGCCTCGGCCTTCTCGCTGATGTCGCGATAGGCGCGGTGGTGGGTCAGCAGGCTCCATCCGTGCCGGCGCGACTGCGCGGCGATCCGCACGTTCTCGAAGGTGGTGGCGCTGGGGAGGATGTTGGTGATCTGATACGACCGGGCGATGCCCTTCTGCGAGATCCGGTCCGATGGAAGCCCGGTGATGTCTTCATCCTGGAACAGGATGCGTCCCGAAAGCGGGCGCAGCACGCCGGTCAGGCAATTGAAGAAGGTGCTCTTTCCCGCGCCGTTCGGCCCGATGATGGCGCGGATCTCGCCGCGCTGCACTTCGAAATTGACGTTGCTCAGGGCGGCCAGCCCGCCGAAGCGCACGGTCAGGTCCTCGGTGCGCAGCACAGCGGTGCTTCCCCGGCCGGTACTGGCCGGGAAGGGCACCTCGATGGCAGGACCGGCGGCCACTTAGCTGGAAGCGAACTTGCACGCCGGCGGGAACGTCGCCTTGTCCTTCGGCACGACCTCGAGGACGCGGTGCTTGCCGTCCTTGATGTCGAAGATGAACTCCCGGAGGAAGGCCTGATGGTCGTCCTTGCGAAGCGTCTTGTCGCCTTGCGGGAAGTCGTCTCCCTCCTTCATCTCGAGCCCCTCCAGTGCCTCGATCAGCTTCGGCGTGTCCTCGCGGCCGCGGAAACCCGATTTCTCCATGCCGAGCTTGAGGGCATTCATGGCCTCGAAGTTCGCCTGCACGTAGCGGTCGGGCAGCGGACCGGACGGATCGATTTGCTTGAGACGGCCGACGGCGTCGTCGAAGAATTTCTTGTGCGCTTGTGTGTTGAGCGGTGGGTCGAACACCGGAATGTATCGATTGATGCCGACGAAGCCCTCGATCTTGCTGCCGAGGGCCGGAAGGTTGGTGGATTCGGCGATGGCGCCGTCGCCGGCCCACTTGTACTTCCTGGTCAGGCCGAGGTCGTAGGCCTGGTTGCCGATGGTCACGCCGTCCTTGCCGAAGAAGATGCCGAGCAGTCCGTCGAAGTCGCCGGTGATTTTCGACAGAAACGGCGTCATGTCGGCGGTGCCGAGCGGAATACCGGTGGTGCCCGCGACCTGGCCGCCCACCTTCTTGATTTCCTCCGCGTAGGCGTCGCGGGTCGACTGGCCCCAGGCGTAATCGGCGTAGGCGATGTGCCACTTCTTGCCCAGCTTGTTGACCAGGTAGGGCGCGAACGCCACCGCCTGAGCGGGCGCATAGTCGAACGTCCGGAAGGTGTAACGACTGCATTTGCTCGTCGTGATCGTGGTGTCGAGGCACACACCGATCATGTTGACGATCTTCTGCTCTTCCCAGACCGGCATGCAGGCGAGGCACACGTTGGACAGAAAGCCGCCCTGGTGCGCGTCGATGTTGTCCTCGACGACGAGCTTTTCCGCCTTGCGCCGGCCGACGTCGGGCTTGGACTCGTAGTCGGCGACGATGAGCTCGATCGGCCGGCCCATGATGCCGCCGGACTTGTTGATGCGGTCGACCGCCATCTGCGTGCCGACCAGGGCGGTCTTGCCCCCGGCGGCTCCGGATCCGGAAAGCGGCTGCAAGGTGCCGATCCGGTACGGCTTGGCCTGGCCGAAGGCCGCCTGCCACGGCGCCGGCACCAGCATGCTCGCGCCGAGCGCGCCGGCTCCCGCTGCGCTCCACCCGATCAGCCGGCGGCGCGTAACCTTGCCGCGGTACCAGAATTCCTCACCCCAATTCTGCGCGTCATCTGTGTCGGTCATGGCGGGCTCCTCCCTGGTCCGCTCAGACGTATTCCTCGGTCATCGCCGCGAGCGGTTCGGCAAAGACCTCGTCAGCAAACGGGATTTCATGGGCACATTCAAGCATCGGGCGGGTCTAGGCATTTCATGCGGCGTCACGGCCGGGCTCCCGGCGCAGCAGCCCGGAATCGACCAAGGCCTGGCGAATGCGGGCGATCTCGGCATCCCCGAGC
>DASWCW010000020.1:0-4800 GCA_036395835.1 Xanthobacteraceae bacterium | reverse complement strand
TCTCGAGCGACGCGGTCTCATCGAGCGCCGCCGTTCGCCGAAGGATCGACGGGTCCACGCCCTTTACCTCACGAGCGGCGGGAGGTCGCTGCTGCGAGAGCTGACCCGGCACGCGGTCGCCCACGACCGACAGCTCGATCGCGTTCTCGGCGCCGGAAAAGCGCAGTTCATCGCCGCGCTGCGCCGCATCACGATGAGTCTGGGCTGACGCAGGGTTCGCAGGGCCTTGGCGGCGATAGCCGGACATGGAGAATGGCGACCGGGGCTCGGGAACGAGCCGGCGCAACGAAAGAGGGAGGAAGCCATGAAGGCCTTGACGAAATCGACGATCCTGGCGGCCGCATTCGTCGTCGTGGCGGCGTCATTCCAGCCGCAGTCCTCGCGCGCGGCCGAGCCGATCCGGATCGGAGCGTTCGTGTCCGCCAGCGGGCCCGGATCGTTCCTCGGCGATCCCGAGGCCAAGACCTTCAAGCTCGATGTCGAGCGGATCAACCGCGAGGGCGGCGTGCTCGGCCGCCAGCTGCAGCTCACGCTCTACGATACCGGCTCCGATCCCAAACAGGCGGTCTCCTTCGCCCGCAAGCTGATCGACAACGACAAGGTCGACGTGCTGATCGGCGGCTCGCTTACCGGCGAGACCATGGCGGTAGTGCCGATCGTGCAGGACGCGGAGATTCCCTACATCTCGCTTGCCGGCGCGGCCGTGATCATCGAGCCGGTGAAGAAATGGGTGTTCAAGACCCCGCATACCGATCGCATGGCGGTGCAGAAGGATTTCATCGACATGCAGAAGCGCGGCTTCGCCAAGATCGGCATCATCGCCGGCTCGGTCGGCTTCGATGAATCCTGCCGCAAGGAGGCGAAGAGCCAGGCGCCGAAATACGGCGTCAGCATCGTCGACGACCAGACCTACACGCCGACCGACACCGACATGACGCCGCAGCTCACCAATCTGCGCTCGCATGCCGATATCCAGGCCGTGCTCGATTGCGGCTCGCAGGCCCCCACCGCGATCACCACGCGCAACTACCAGCAGCTCGGCATGTCGAAGATCCCGCTCTATTTCAGTCACGCGGTCGCCTCGCAGGAGTACATCGACGGCGCCGGCGCCGCCGCCAACGGCGTGCGCATTCCGGCGGCCGCGGTGCTGATCGCCGAGCAGCTGCCCGACAACGATCCGCAGAAGAAGGTCGGGCTCGAGTACCGCAAGGCGTACGAGGCGGCCTACCACCAGCCGATCTCGACCTTCGGCGGCCACGCCTACGACGCGCTGCTGCTCTACGTCACCGCGGTCAAAGAGGCCGGCTCCACCGACAAGGCCAAGGTGCGCGACGCCATCGAGAACCTGAAAAACGTGGTCGGCGTCGACGGCGTCTTCAATCTGTCGCCGACCGACCACATGGGGCTCGACACTTCGGCATTCCACATGGTCGAGATCGAGAGCGGCAAGTGGAAGCTGCTGTATTGACCGGCGGCAAGCTTCGGCGGGTTATGCAGTTTGGTGCGCGCTGTCCCCAATCGCCTCCCTTCCCCCTTGAGGGGGAGGGATGGGGAGGGGGGTGTCTGTTTGGCTCTGCCGAGCTTTCACCCCGCTGCCGGCTTGCGCCTGACGGCGCAAGCCGACCTCCCGGGGGGAGGTGTCCCGAGCCGGTTCGCAGGTCGTAGGCAGCATGGCGGAGTTCCTGCAGATTCTCGCCTCCGGCCTGACCGTCGGCGCCATCTACGCGCTGATCGGCATCGGCTTCTCGATGATCTACAACACCTCCGACATCATCAATTTCGCGCAAGGCGAGTTCGTGATGATCGGCGGCATGTCGGCGGTGGCGCTCTCCGCCGGCGGAGCGATGCCGCTCGTGCTCGCGGTACCGGCCGCGGTCGCCATCACGATGCTGGCGGGTCTCGCGGTCGAGCGGTTGGCGATCGAGCCGGTGCGCCAGTCGAGCCTCGTCACGCTGATCATCATCACCATCGGCGTCTCGATCACGATCCGCGGCGCGGTCGAGATCCTGCTCGGCAAGAATTTCTACCGGCTCTCCTCGTTCTCGGGCGACGTGCCGGTCGACATCGGCGGCGCGCTGGTGAACCCGCAGGCGTTCTGGGTCGTCGGCAGCCTGCTCATGGTGATGGCGGCGCTCGCCTTCTTTTTCAACCGCACCCGGCTCGGCAAGGCCATGCTGGCGACCGCGCAGAACCGCCTCGCCGCGGAGCTGATGGGCATCGACGTGAAAAACATGCTGCGGCTGAGTTTTGCGCTCTCGGCGTTGCTCGGCGCGCTCGCCGGCGTGCTCACCGCGCCGATCACGCTGACCCGCTACGACGTCGGCATCATGCTCGGCCTCAAGGGTTTCTGCGCGGCGATCCTGGGCGGGCTCGGCACCGCGACCGGGGCGCTCACCGGCGGGGTGCTGCTCGGGCTCACCGAGGCGATGGCGGCCGGCTACGTCTCCTCCGCCTACAAGGACGCGGTCGCGTTCCTGTTGATCCTCGCCGTGCTCGTCCTCAAGCCGAGCGGCCTGTTCGGGCGCCGCGCCGTGCACGGGGTATGAGAGGCGGTTTCACCAATAAACAAGTCGCCGCACTGCTCGACAGCGGCTATGCCGGGCTCGGCGCGCTCGTCGTGATCGTGCTCGTCGCGCCGCTTACCTTCGACAACAATTATCACTACGACGTCGCCATGAAGATGGGGCTCAACGCCATCGTGGCGGTCGGCCTCAATCTCCTGATCGGCTACGCCGGGCAGATCAGCCTCGGCCACGCGGCCTTCTTCGCCATCGGCGGCTATTCGAGCGCGATCCTGGCGTCGCGCTATTCCGTGCACGGCCTCGTCGCGCTTCCCGTCGGCGCGGCGCTCGCCGGGACGCTGGCGTTCGTGGTGGCGCGGCCGATTCTTAGGCTGAGCGGCCATTATCTCGCCATGGCGACGCTCGGGCTCGGCATCATCGTCTCGATCGTGATCAATCGCGAGATCGAATTCACCGGCGGGCCGGACGGGATCTCGGTCCCGGTGCTGCAGATCCTCGGCTGGAAGCTGCGCGGGCCGGAGACCTGGTACTGGATCGTCGCCGCCGTGCTGGTGATCGTGATGTTTTTCTCGCTCAACCTGATGCGCTCCGCGTTCGGCCGGGGCCTGAGAGCGCTTGCCGATTCGGAGATCGCCGCGCAGACCGCGGGGCTCGACACCGCCGCGCTCAAGGCCCGCGTGTTCGTGCTCTCGGCCGTGATCGCGGCGCTCGCGGGCTCGCTGTTCGCCAATGCCGAGCGCTTCATCACGCCGGACGAAGCCGGATTCTTGCGCTCGGTCGAGCTGGTCACCATGGTGGTGGTCGGCGGCATGGCATCGACCTTCGGGGCCGCGGTCGGTGCCGCGTTGCTCACGCTGCTGCCGCAGGCGCTCTCCGGCTTCGAGCTCTGGCACGATTTCCTGTTCGGGGCGATTCTGGTCAGCGCGATGATCTTCCTGCCCAGAGGCATCGTGCCCTCGCTGCATGCGGCGCTGATCGAGCGCCGGCGCGCCTCGAAACCGGATTTTTCGCCGGCGCCGTGATGCGCGGGTCGCATTCGGGAGCGTGAGCGATGGCGCTCGTCGAGATCGAGAAGCTCACCAGCCATTACGGCCGCATCCCGGCGCTGCGCGGCGTCGACATGGCGATCGAGGAGGGCCAGCTCTCGGTCCTGGTCGGCGCCAACGGCGCGGGCAAGACCACGCTGATGCGCACCATTTCCGGGGTGCGTCCTTTAAGCGGCGGCGACATCCGCTTCGAGGGCAGCAGCATCCGCAAGCTCTCGGCGGCGAAACGCGTCCGGCTCGGCATCGCGCAGGTGCCGGAGGGCCGGCAGATGTTTCCGGCGCTGACCGTCGAGGACAATCTGGTGATGGGCGGCTATACGCGAACCGCGGCCGAGATCCGCGAGGGCATCGACCGCACGTTCGCGCTGTTTCCCATCCTGAAGACCAAGCGCCGCGACCTCGCCGGCACGCTGTCCGGCGGACAGCAGCAGATGCTGGCGATCGCCCGCGCGCTGATGTCGAAGCCGCGCCTGTTGCTGCTCGACGAGCCGAGCATGGGGCTCGCGCCGCTGCTCGTCGCCGAGATCTTTCGGTCCGTGCAGAAGCTTCAGACCGAGGGCGTGACGATCTTCCTGGTCGAGCAGAACGCGCATGCGGCGTTGAAGATCGCCGACCGCGCCTATGTGATGGAGACGGGGCGCACCGTGCTCGAAGGCACCGGACCGGAATTGCTGGCGAATGACCGCGTGCGTCAGGCGTATCTGGGGATTTGAGCGGAGTCGACGCGCTCGTCCCTGCCGTTGACAGGCCGATGCGCGGCCCCTATCAACCCGGCAAAGCTTCGAGGAACCCGGCATGAAAGTCCGCAATTCGCTCAAATCGCTACGCAGCAGGCACCGCAACAACCGGCTGGTGCGGCGCAAGGGTCGCGTCTACGTCATCAACAAGACCCAGCGCAGGTTCAAGGCCCGCCAGGGCTGAAGCCGCCGGAACCCACTCCGCTCACGAACGTTTGCGTATTTTGCTGGTTACGAGTGCGGCCCTGCGCCGTACAATCGGTCCATGACGGCAAGATTCGCTGCGCTTTGCTTTGCTGTTCTGCTCGCGGCTGCGCTCGTCGGGCCGCATGCCCGCGCCCAGGCGCCAGCACAGGGGCCGGGCGCCGCGGAGCCGGACAAGGCGCCGCGCGAAGCCAAGCCCGATCGCGGCCGCAGCATCGATTTCCTGTTCGAGGCGCTGAAAGCCGCGCCCGACGCCGAGACCGCCAAGCTGATCGAAAGCCGCATTTGGGC
>DASWCW010000019.1:0-8584 GCA_036395835.1 Xanthobacteraceae bacterium | reverse complement strand
TCCAGGGCTGGCACATCGAGTTCATCTGCCGACACCTGGAGGCGATCACCAACGGCACCTTGCTGGCGATGGGCTGCGAGAACCGGTTGCTGGACGACGGTCATCGCCTGCGCTCCCGGAAGAAACGGCGCAGGTCCGCGGAACACAAAATGAGTTCGAAATAACGCTATGGCCTTCCCCAAAGGGGCACCGCGTCCGCCGGACGCTGGCCGCAAGAAAGGCACGCCGAACAAGCGCACCATAGCCATACGCGAGGCGATGGCGCGCGCCGTCGAGGCCAGGCCGGCCGATTTTGACTCGCTGGAGCAGATGCGCTTGGTTGCGAAGTGGTTCCTCGGCCAGGCAGCGGAGGCCATGAAGCGCACGCGCGAGGTCGTGGAGAAGGGCGAGGACGGCAAGGAGCGCAAGGTGCTAAGATCGGCGCCCGACGTGAAACTCGCTGCCGATCACCTCAAGAACGCGCTGTCCGCGCTCAAGGAGATCGCGCCGTACGAATATGCCCGCAAGGCATCGATCCACCATACCGTGCGGGCGGTTGATCCCTCGCTGTTGACGGACGAGCAGCTTGACACGCTCATCAATGTCCTTGAGTCGGTGCCCTCCCCTTCAGGACTTGAAGGCGGAGAGGGCCCAACGCTCAACTAACCGCACGATCGCGCGCGACGTCGTCTCGGTGCGCAAGCACTGCTCGACGCTGCTCGGGTTCGTGCGTGAGGCCTGGCCGCTGGTCGAGCACGACCGGCCGTTCGTCCAGGGCTGGCACATCGAGTTCATCTGCCGACACCTGGAGGCGATCACCAACGGCACCTTGCTGGCGATGGGCTGCGAGAACCGGTTGCTGGCGAACGTGCCGCCGTCGTTCACCAAGTCGCTGGTCGTGTCGGTGTTCTGGCCGGCCTGGGAGTGGGGCCCGGCGCGCAAGCCGTCGATGCAGTACATCGCGACCTCGTTCCGGCAGGACTTCTGCCTGCGCGATTCGCGGCGCATGCGCGACCTGGTGATGTCGGGCTGGTACCAGCAGAGCTTCCCGCACGTCGAGCTGGTGGCGACCGGCGAGTGGCGGTTCTCGAACACGCAGGGCGGCTTCCGCGAGGCGGTGCCGTTCGGCTCGCTGACCGGCGGCAAGGCGGACCGCATCCTGATCGACGACCCGCACTCGGTGGACACCGCGGAGTCGGACGCCGACCGCGAGCGGGCGGTGATGCGGTTCCGCGAGTCGGTCACGACGCGGCTCAACGACCCGGTTCGCTCGGCGATCGTGGTGATCATGCAGCGCTTGCATGAGCGCGACATCGCCGGCGAGATCCTGCGGCTCGACCTCGCCGCCAGCGAGGACAAGGGCGCCGCATATACCTGCGGGGTGCTATTGGGTCGACACTACTACGTCGGGAACGTCGTCCGAGAGCATGTTGGTAATTGGAGGTTCCGGAAGGCGCGCGGCCGTACTTCGGTGGGCAGATTGCAGTCGGCCCCTAGGAAGGCCCAGGCCCGGAGACTAGCCCGAATCGCCGTCCTGGGGCATTATATGGGGCGTGGCGGGCCGTTCTGCGCGGCGCCCTGGATGACGCCCGAAGCGTGAATGGGCGAGAAAGCCTTGCAACATCAACTGCAGGCCCCCGAGGCGGAGGCCGCGATCCTCGCCAGCGCGGCCTAGCCCGGTGATCCCGCGCGTCTTCACGATTCCGGCTTCGCTCGCATTCCTGCCGACGCTCGTTCGCGCGCTCGCCGACGGAACGCTGGTGCCGGGATTTCCCGGCTCCGACCCACTCGCGCTCGCCGCGGCGAGCGTCTACCTGCCGACCCGGCGCGCCTGCCGGGCCGCGGGCGAGCTCTTCCTCGAGGCGCTCGGGCGCGACGCCGCCGTGCTGCCGCGCTTCGTCGCGCTCGGCGACGTCGACGAGGACGAGGTCATCTTCTCGGCTGCGAGCGGCGCGGCTTCGCTCGAGCTGCCACCCGCGATGGGGGCGCTCGAGCGGCGGCTCCTGCTCGCGCGGCTCATCGCGCAATGGGCCCGCTCGCCCGAGCTGCACGGCGCGCGCGGCACCCCGCTCGTCGCCGGCAATCCGGCCGCGGCCCTGACGCTTGCCGACGAGTTGGCCCGCTTGATCGACGACATGACCACGCGGCAGGTCCCGTGGGATCGGCTCGACGAGCTCGTGCCGGACCGGTTCGATCCCTATTGGCAGCTCTCGTTGCGGTTCCTGAAGATCGCGCGCGACGGCTGGCCGGCGATCCTCGGCGAGCGCGGCCTGATCGAGGCGGCCGAACGCCGCGATCGTCTGCTCGCCGCGGAGGCCATGCGACTTGAGGCCCACAACGGGCCCGTGATCGCCGCCGGCTCGACCGGGTCGATGCCGGCCACCGCCGCGCTCCTCACCGCGATCGCCGCGCTGCCGAACGGCGCGCTGGTTCTGCCCGGGCTCGACACCGACCTCGACCGCAAATCCTGGGAATGCATCGGAGGGCGCGCCGAAGCACCCGGGCACGAGGCGGCAGCCCCCGCCGCCGGCCACCCGCAATTCGCCATGCACATGCTGCTGTGGCGAATCGGCATGGACCGGGAAATGGTGGTCAGCCTCGGCGAGCTGGCACGGGCGCGCGCTCGGCTCGTGTCCGAGGCGTTTCGGCCGGCGGCGACGACCGAGCTTTGGACGCATCGGCTCGACGATCGCCTGATCGGCGAGGCGCTGGCCGGCGTTGCGGTGATCGAGGCGGCCAATGCCGAGGAGGAGGCGAACGCGATCGCGGTCGCGTTGCGCGAGGTGATCGAGCCCGCCGGCACGCGCGTGGCGCTGGTGACCGCCGACCGCGCGCTCGCCCGCCGCGTCGCGGCGGCGCTCGGGCGCTGGAACGTTGCTTGCGAGGATTCCCGCGGCAGCGCGCTTGACGAGACGCCTGCGGGCATTTTCGCGCGGCTTGCCGCCGAAGCGGCGCTCTCCGGGCTGCGGCCGGTGACGCTGCTCGCATTGTCGAAGCATCCGCTGTTTCGTCTGGGCGAGCGAGCCGAAAGCCACGCGCAGGCGCTGGCAACGCTCGAGCGGGCGCTGCTGCGCGGTCCGGCGCCGCGGCCCGGATGCGCGGGCCTTGCTCACGCGCTGGCCGCCTTCCGGCGCGAGCGGGCAAACTTGCACCCACGCGATCCGCGCGCCGTTGTCACCGACCCCGAGCTCGACGCCGCGGCCGGGCTGATCGAGGGCCTCACTGCGGCATTGGCGCCGCTCGAAACGCTCGCGGCGGTTCCGCAGCGGTTCGGCGAAATCGCCGCGCGCCATCGTCAGGTGATTGCCGCGCTCGGCCAGGACGCTTCCGGCAACGTGCCGGCCCTCGAAGGCGAGGATGGTTTCGCGCTCGCCGACGCGTTCGAGGAGATCGTCGCTCGGCCCGCAGCCGACGATCTCGTCCTCGCCCCGCGCGATTATCCGGATCTGTTCCGGACCACGATCGCCGACCGCAATGTACGCAGGCCTCCCGCATCCGGCGCCCGCGTGCATATTCTCGGACGGCTCGAAGCGCGCCTGCAGAGCTTCGACACGTTCGTGGTCGGCGGGCTCGTGGAAGGATCCTGGCCGCCGGAGGCGCACAGCGATCCCTGGCTGAGCCGGCCGATGCGCCACGAGCTGGGGCTCGATCTGCCGGAGCGCCGCATCGGGCTCTCCGCGCATGATTTCGCGCAATGCCTCGGCGCCGGGAAGGTGATTCTCACGCGCGCCTGCAAGCTCGCCGGAGCGCCGACGGTGGCGTCGCGATTCCTGCTTCGGCTGGCAGCCGTCGCCGGCGAGGCGCGCTGGAGCGAGGCGCTCGCCCGCGGCAGGCGCTACCTCGCGTTGGCACGCACGCTCGACCGCGCGGAGCGAGTGCCCATTCAGGCTCCCGCGCCCAGACCGCCGCGCGAGGCGCGACCGAACTATCTCACCGTCACCGATGTCGAGCATTGGTTGCGGGATCCGTACACGATCTACGCCAAGCACGTGCTCCGCCTCGCGCCGCTTGATGCGGTCAATACCCCGCCCGGCGCGCGCGATCGCGGCAACCTCATTCACAATGCGATCGGCGATCTCACGCAAAGCTTTGCCGAAGCCTTGCCGCCCAACGCGCTCGCCGAGCTGCTGCGGCTCGGAGGCGAACGTTTCGCGCCGCTTGAGGACTTTCCGGAAGCTCGCGCATTCTGGTGGCCGCGCTTTGAGCGCATCGCGGCCTGGTTCGTGGGCTGGGACGCGGCGCGGCGTGCCGGCCTCGCCAGGAGCCGCGCGGAAATCCGCGGCGAAATCACCATCGCGCTCGGCGATCGCAGCTTTCGATTGGCGGGACGCGCCGACCGCATCGACCGATTGCTCGGCGGCCAATACGTCATCATCGATTACAAGACCGGCGAGGTGCGCACCGAAAAACAGGTGCGCGCCGGATTGGCGCCGCAGCTCACGCTCGAGGCCGCCATTCTCCGCAACGGCGGCTTTGCCGAGATCGCCCGCGGCGCGTCCGTGGCTGCCCTCGTTTACGTGCAGCTCAAGGGCGGCGAGCCCGCCGGCGAGGAAATGCCCATCGAATTCAAGGAAGGCACGCCCGACAGCCAAGCCGATCACGCGCTCGCGCGTTTCACCAAGCTCATTGCGCGCTTCGATCGCGAGGACCAGCCGTTCCGATCGCTGGTCCACCCCATGTGGAAGGCCCGATACGGCGACTACGACCATCTCGCCCGCGTCAAGGAATGGTCGCTGGCCGCAGCCACGGATGCGAACGGGTCATGAGCGAGCTTGCGCAAATCCCCGACGATGTTCTGCGGGTGCAGAGGGAAGCGTCCGATCCCTCCGCGTCGGCCTGGGTCGCCGCCAATGCCGGCTCGGGCAAGACCCACGTGCTGGCCCAGCGCGTGATCCGGCTCCTGCTCCGCGGCATCGAGCCCGCGAAGATCCTGTGCCTGACCTTCACCAAGGCGGCCGCCGCCAATATGGCCAATCAGGTGTTTGCGACGCTGGCGCAATGGGTTGCGCTCGACGACGAGAAGCTCGATCGCACCATCGCGACAATCGAGGGAACGCGGCCGGACGCCGCGAGCCGTGCCAAGGCCCGCAGATTGTTCGCGCAGGCGCTCGAAACTCCCGGCGGTCTCAAGGTGCAGACGATCCATGCGTTCTGCACCCGGCTGCTGCACCAGTTTCCGTTCGAGGCCGACGTCGCGGCGCGGTTTTCGGTGCTGGAGGAGTTTGCACAGCGCGACCTGCTCGAACGCCTGCGCCTGGAGGTGCTGCTCGAGGCGGCTGCGGCGCCGGAAAGCCGGCTCGGGCGGGCGCTCGCGACCGCGATCACGGCGGGCGCCGATAAAGCGTTCGGCGCGGCGGTCGAAGATTTGATCGGCAAGCGCGAGGCGCTGATCGCCTGGACCGAGCGCGCCGGCGGCATCGACGCGGCGATCGCCGAGCTTTCGGCGACGCTCGGCGTCGGGCCGGCAGAAACGCTGGAAAGCATCGAGCTCGCGATGACGCACAGCCCGAACCTGCCGGTTGCGGAATGGAACGCCGTCGCCGCGCTGTTGGCCGCAGGATCGAAAAGCGAGTGCGAGCAGGCCGCGCGCCTGCATGCCGCCGCGAGCATGCCGGCCGCCGCACGGGCGCCAGCCTATCTGTCGCTGTTCTTCACGGGCAAAGGCGAGCGGCGCAACCGGATCGTCACCCGGGCTTTCGCCCGAGAGCATACGGCGCTTGCCGAGCGTCTCGAGGCCGAGCAGGCGCGGCTCGAACCGCTGGCGCTCGCGCGCCGCGCCGTGCTCGCCCGCGATCGCACGGCCGCGGCGCTCACGGTCGCCGAAGCGGTCATCCGCCGCTATCGCCGCGAGAAGGAGAACCGCGGCCTGCTCGATTACGACGACCTGATCGAAAAGAGTCTCGCTCTGCTCGCCGCCGTCGAGGCCGCCTGGGTGCATTACAAGCTCGATCTCGGCATCGATCACGTGCTGATCGACGAGGCGCAGGATACGAGCCCGCCGCAATGGGAAATCATCCGCAAGCTCACCGCCGAGTTCACGGTCGGGGAGGGGGTGCACCGTTCGCAAACGCGCACCGTGTTCGCCGTGGGCGACGAGAAGCAGTCGATCTTCTCGTTCCAGGGCGCCGCTCCGGAAAAGTTCGCCGACATGGCGCGCCATTTCGCGGCCCGGCACCGCGATGCGCAGCTCGCGTTTCGTCACTGCAAATTCCAGTTCTCGTTCCGATCCGGCACGAATTTGCTCGGCGCGGTCGATACGGTCTTTGCGGGCGCCGAGATGTTTCGGAGCGTCACCAGCGATACGGACGGCGTTCCGCCGCACATCGCCTTGCCGGAAAAAGCTCCGGGCCTCGTGGAGATCTGGCCGCCGGTCGAGGCGTTGCCGGCGGCCGAGGTCGAGGCCTGGGACGCGCCGTTCGACGAACCCTCGCAGTCCAATCCGCAGATGAAACTCGCGGAGCGCATCGCGGCCACGACCCGCATCCAGCTCGAGCACGGTCGCAGCCCGGGCGAGGTCCTCGTGCTGGTGCGCCAGCGCGGCGCCCTGTTCGAGGCCGTCATTCGCGCGCTCAAGAACGCGGGAATTGCGGTTGCGGGCGCCGATCGCCTGGTGCTGACCGAACACATCGCAGTCATGGATCTGCTGGTGCTCGCCGACGCATTGCTGCACGAAAGCGATGATCTTGCGCTCGCGACCGTGCTCAAAAGCCCGCTGTTCGGGCTCGACGACGACCAATTGTTCCGCCTTGCCTGGAACCGCCGCGGCACGCTGCGGGCGGCGCTGCGAGCCGCCGAGGATCCGATCGGCGCCGCCGCGGCCGCAAAGCTCGAACGCCTCGCCGAACTCGCCCGCCGCGAGCCGCCGTTCGGCTTCTATGCGCGCCTGCTCGGCGGCGAAGGCGGGCGCCGGCAGTTCCTGGCGCGGCTCGGCGCGGAAGCCGCCGACGCGCTCGACGAGTTTTTGAACCTCGCGCTCGCCTACGAAAGCACCGAGGCGGCCTCGCTCCAGGGTTTCGTCGCATTCATGCGCGCGGCGGCAACCGAGGTGAAACGCGATATGGACATCGTCCGCGACGAAGTCCGAGTCATGACCGTGCACGGCGCCAAAGGCCTCGAAGCGCCGATCGTGATCCTGGCCGACACCACGACGCGCCCGACCGGGCCGCGCGATCCGCGGATCCTGATGCTCCCGCCTCCCGGCGCGCCGGCCGGCGCTGCGGATTGCCTGGTCTGGGCCGGCGCCAAGGATCACGACGTGGCGCCGATGGCGGCGGCCCGCGAGCGGGCCCGCCGCGAAGCCGAGCACGAATACCGGCGGCTGCTCTACGTGGCGATGACACGGGCGGCCGAGCATTTGATCGTGTGCGGCGCGCACGGCACCGGCGGCAAGCCGACCGGCTGCTGGTACGATCTCGTCCGCGACGCGCTCGCGGCGGATGCCAGCGAAGAGCCGGCCATCGATGGGGACGGCACGGTCCTGCGCTGGCGAAAAACTCCTGGCGGGATGCCGATGCGGGTGCCGCCGCGTTCCGAGCCCGAGCCGATCGAGATCCCCGCTTGGCTCTCCCGCAACCTGGAGGCCGCGGCGGCCCGGCCGCAGGCGCTCGCGCCGTCCGGGGCGCCGAAGCCGGCTGCTTGGGTCGCCCGGACGAGGAGCGACGGGGAAACCAAAGCCCTGCTGCGCGGCGCGCTCGCGCACCGCCTGATGCAGTCGCTGCCGGACTTTCCGCCGGAACGGCGCGCCGAGGCGGCGCGCCGGCATCTCGATCGCGCCGCGCCGCAATGGGAAGAGCCCGAGCGCGACGGCTTGATCGCGCGGGTGCTCGCGGTGCTGGGCGACCCGCGTTTTGCCGCGCTGTTCGAGCCCGGAACGCGTGCCGAAGTGCCGATCCGGGGCCGCATTGCCCGGGCCGCGCGCGCGCCGCTCCTGGTCTCGGGCCAAGTCGACCGGCTCGCCGTCACCGATACGCGCATCCTCATCGCGGATTACAAGACCGACCGGCCGGCGCCGCGCCGGCCCGAGGCCGCGCCGGCGCCCTACGTAGCGCAGCTCGCGCTCTACCGCGCCGTGCTGGAAAAAATCTATCCGGGCCGGGAAATTCGGGCCGCCCTGCTGTGGATCGACAGCCTGGAGCTGGTCGAGCTGCCCGCTCCCGCGCTCGATGCGGCGCTTGCGGAGTTGCTCACAGCGTAGAGACCGCCGAACGGTTCGGCTCATTTTCCGGGATTGCTCGGCAGCGTCCCGGAAGAGGCCTTCCGAGCGACGGATCGGGCGATTTTCATAGCAGCCCTGCCGGCGTCGCCTTCTTGACGCTCTGCGTCCGCGTTTCTACGTTGCCTGCACGATTCCCGCGGGCGCCGGTCGCGCCCTCTTTGGCAGAACAACGGGGTGCCCCATGGGCGTGGGCAAAGTGTCCGACGCGACCTTCGACGCCGAAGTGCTCAAGGCACAGGAGCCGGTGGTGGTCGATTTCTGGGCCGAATGGTGCGGCCCGTGCCGGATGATCGCGCCGGCGCTCGAGGAGATCGCCGGCACCATGGGCGGCAAGATCAAGGTGGTGAAGCTCAACGTCGACGAGAACCCGGCGACCGCGACGAAATACGG
>DASWCW010000018.1:0-11429 GCA_036395835.1 Xanthobacteraceae bacterium | reverse complement strand
GCCGCAGCACGATCGCCCCGCGCCGATCGAGGCCGATGACGTGGAATGAGTTCTTGCCGATGTCGATACCCATCGTGGCGACGATCGGAGTTGATCTGTTGGACATGGCGGTGCTCCTTCGTAACCCCGTCCAGCGTCACGCGCTGGCAGTGTAGGAGCACGGCCGGACCATTCCATTAGCGGACCTTGATGAAGGCTATCAACTACAACTCTCGCTACTCGATCACGTTGTCGGCTTGGGCGAGCAACGTGAGAGGAACGTTGAGGCCGAGTGCCTTGGCGGTCTTGAGGTTGATCATCAGTTCGAACTTCGTCGGCTGTTGAACGGGCAGATCGGCAGGTTTGCCGCCCTTCAAGATACGATCCACGTATGACGCCGCGCGCCGGAACAGGTCGCTGATATCGACCCCATAGGACAACAGGCCGCCAGCTGCGACAAAGTGCAGAAGCGGATAGACGGTCGGAATGCGAAACCGTTCCGCCTGCGCCACGATGCGGTCTCGATTCGCAGCAGTGAAGACGTTCGGCATTACAATGACACCGCCCGGCGGACCCTCTGCCATCGCAGCGAAAACCCCATCGATGTCTGCAGGATCGTTAACCGGACTTACGATCAGCTCTATACCCCGGATCTGCGCGGCGGCCTGCATCGACTGCAGATACACGCCGCCGCTTGCGCCGGTGTTGGCGGTCGCTGGGTTGAACAACATCGAGGCCCGCCTGATCGAGGGTGCGATGTCGCGCATCAGCTCCAGCCACTTTCCCCCGATGGTTCCTTCGAAATTGGTGAATCCGGTGATATTCCCGCCGGGCCGAGCAAAGCTTTCCACGAAGCCGGTTCCGATCGGATCGGAAACGGCTATGAATACGATCGGCACGTTGCGTCTTGCCTCCCGGACTGCATTTGTCGCTGGGGTCGAAAAGGTGACGATGAGTTCCGGGCCGAGGCTGGTCAATTCCACCGCAGCCGACCGCATGCCTGCGGGATCACCAGCGACCCGATGATCGATTTGAACGTTTTGTCCGTCCGTCCAGCCCAAAGCGCGAAGTCCCCCGCGGAACGCGCTTAAATGCTTTCCTATCTCCGGATCGCCTTCCGCGAGTCCGATCAGCACGCCCATCCGTCGCACGCGGCCGCCCTGTTGGGCGCGCGCGCGAAGCGGCCATCCGGCCATCGTAGCGCCGAGAAGTGCAATGAACGCGCGCCGTCGAAGCTCGAACATCAGTTTGTCCAGTGCCAACGGCCTCGGTCAGGCGGTAACCCACGGTCGGCCCCGCAGAAGGCTTACGCAGCCACCAGTATAGCCTACCGCGGAATGGCGGGGCAGGTCCTTGGACCGGACCTGAATGGTTCTGATGACGCGTGGCGGCCGATCTCTCAGTTCCTTGGAATGTCTGGTACTGGCACAACTCAGACGAGCCGATCACGGCCGGATACGTCCGTTCATTGGGGTGAAGCGGTCGAGGTCACTCCGCGCTCGAAATGACGCGATTGGACCCTCAGCGGAACTCGCCCCGTCCGGTTGGTGACCGACAGCAAAGCGAATAGCCCTGTCACGCGATGAGTATCGAGATTTCAGGCGGAACCGTGATATGAGCCGCGCGAAACCGCCCTAACCGAACTTGAGCCGCGACGCGTAATCTTGTCGATAGGTCCAAGTCGCAGTGACCATTGGTATTAGGTCTAAAGTCGTAGTGCTCCAGGCCTTAGGCCTGCGCCAATCGTCGTACGCCCAAAGTCGTAGAACGCATCCCCGATCGTTTCAAAGCAGTTATCGGCGAGCGTGAATATGGAAGCATGCGCAATTAGGATGATGGTCGCCCGGTGCCTTCGCATGGGAAGCTCAGCGTCAGGGAAAACCGCATGGACGCGAACGTGCCGACGCATACATCCTCTCTCCCCAACGGGTCGATCGTCCCTGAATTGATCTAGATCAGAATTGGTGGGAGAATAAGCTGGTCTCTTGCGCGGTCCTCGATTGTTAAGACTTTGGCGCTAGGGGGCGCCCAGCGATGAGCACAACCGATCCGATTCATGCCATTGCCGCAAGGCGGTGGGCGATCGCTCTCACGCTTTCAGCGCTGATGCTGGCGATCTACCTGGGTTTCATCCTGCTGGTGGCGTTCGGCAGGCCCTTGCTGTCGACCCTGCTGAGCCCCGGGCTCAGCCTCGGCATCCTGTTGGGCGCGCTTACGATCGTCTCCTGCTGGATCCTCTCCATCGTCTACGTGGTGTGGGCCAACCGGGGTTATGACGAGGCCGTCGCCCGGGCTGTTGCTGCCGCATCCACAGCGGGTTCGGGGAGGAAATCATGAGTGCCGGATCGAACCCTCTCGCCATCCTGTTCTTTTTCGTGTTCATCGCGCTCACCCTGGTCGTCACCTATTGGGCAGCGCGACGAACCAAGACCACTGAGCATTTTTATGCCGCCGGGCACGGGGTCACCGGATTCCAGAATGGCCTGGCGCTGGCCGGCGACTATATGAGCGCCGCGAGCTTCCTCGGCATCGCCGGACTTGTCGCGCTCAACGGCTTCGACGGCCTGATCTACTCCACCGGATGGCTGGTCGGCTGGCCGATCATCCTGTTCCTGATCGCAGAGCCGCTGCGCAATCTCGGCAAGTACACGTTCAGCGACGTGGTGGCCTATCGGCTGCAGCAGCGGCCGGTCCGGATCGCGGCGGTGATCGGCACCATGGCGGTCGTGCTCACCTATCTGATCGCTCAGATGGTCGGCGCCGGCACCCTGATCAAGCTGCTGTTCAATCTGGACTACACGCTCGCCGTCATCATCGTCGGCATTGTCATGATGACCTACGTGCTGTTCGGCGGCATGCTGGCCACCACCTGGGTGCAGATCATCAAAGCCTGCCTGCTGCTGGGCGGGGCCGTGGTAATGGCAATTCTGGTGCTCGCGCAGTTCGGCTTCAGCCCGACTGCGCTGTTCGCCAAGGCCGCCGAGCTCAACGGCAAACAGGTCCTGGAGCCGGGCACCAAGGTGGTGACCGGCGCGTGGGACGCGGTTTCTCTTGGTTTGGCCCTGATGTTCGGGACCGCCGGCCTGCCGCATATCCTGATGCGTTTCTACACCGTTCCGGATGCCAAGCAGGCGCGAATCTCCGTCGTGTGGGCGACGATCTGGATCGGCGGGTTCTACCTGATCACCTTCATTCTCGGCTTCGGCGCCATGGTGCTGGTCGGGATGAAGCAGATCATCGGTGTCGGCGGCGGCGGCAACATGGCAGCCCCGCTGCTCGCCAACGCGGTGGGCGGTGCGGCCTTTTTCGGCTTCATCTGTGCGGTCGCGTTTGCCACCATCCTGGCCGTCGTGGCCGGGCTCACCTTGTCGGGTGCGGCTGCGCTCTCGCATGACTTCTGGGTCAATGTGGTCAAGGGCGGTCACGCGTCGGAACACGAGCAGCTGCGGGTCGCACGGATTGCGGCCGTCATCCTCGGCATCTGCGCGATTCTGCTGGGGATCATCTTCCAGGGTCAGAACATCGCCTACATGGTCGGCCTCACCTTCTCGATCGCCGCGTCGGCGAACTTTCCCGCGTTGGTGATGGCCATCTTCTGGCGTCGCTTTACCACGTGGGGCGCGGTCACCGCGATCGTTCTCGGCACCGTCTCGACGCTGGTGCTGCTCTATTGCGGTCCGACCATCCAGGTCGACATCCTCAAGCACGACCTAGCCGAGGTTTCGAAGCAGTGGTGGTACTTCCCGCTCAAGAACCCCTGCCTGATCACCATGACGCTGTCGTTCCTGTCGGGCATCGTGGTGTCGCTGCTCAAGCCGGAGCCGGCGGCGGAAGCCGGCTTCGCCGAAGTGGAGCGCCGGGCCATTCTGGGAGCGATACCCGATCTCGGACCGGCCGCGGCCAAGGCTGCTCCGGCGGAGTAACCGAGGCGTTCGCATTGCTGCCCGGGCCCAACGTCGTTCGGTCCGGGCAGCCGCGTTTTCCCACCAGCCGCGCCGCGAGTTCGCCATGCTACGCTTTTAGACCTGTAGTTCCGGCAGCATCATTCCCTCGGGGCGGGCTTGTATGAGCGAATGGCTGCGGCGTTTGACTTGTCCAATCGGTGATCTGGTCGAGCGGCGGGCCGTCACCGGCTCCGAGACCGAACCGCTGTTTGGTCTCGTGGCCCGCATGCGTGAGGCGGGCGAGACGACGGCGCTGATCACGGACGCGCACGGCCGGGCCGCGAGCGTACTCACCGCGGAGGATCTCCTCGAGCGCGCCTTGTTCGTCGTCGAGCCGGACCAGCCGGTGAGTGCGGCATTGCGCCGCCGCGTGCCGGCACTGCACGAGCACGATCGCCTCTACCGGGCGCTCGTCGAGATGCGGCGGCAGCGGCGCAATTGCCTACCCGTCGTGGACGCCGGCGGCGAGCCGATCGGCCTCGTCAGCTTGGAAGCCGTGCTCGGCTCGGGATTCGCCGGGCTGCTGAGTGAGCTCGATCCCGCCGTGATGAGCGAGAGCCGGCCACCCTCGCCGGACGCGAGAGCCGCCCAGGTGGGCCTAGCTGCGGCGCTGTTGGCGGCGGGCGAGCCTGCGATGGAGGTGATCGCGCTCGTCAACGCGCTCAACGACCACGTTACGGCGGCGGTCCTGCGTCAGGCGCTGGCAAGCATGGCGGAAGCGGGCTGGGGCGAGCCGCCGGTATCTTTCGCCGCCCTAGTGATGGGCTCGGCTGGCCGCGGCGAGAGCCTGCTTCACCCCGACCAGGACAACGGTTTCATCCTCGCCGACCACGCCGATTCCGAGCACGAAAGTGTTGATCGGTTCTTCGCCGAGCTGGCTCAAAGGTTCACGCGCGGGCTCGAGCAGGCGGGCTTTCCCCTGTGCGAGGGGGACGTCATGGCGACGAACCCGCTTTGGCGCAAGACGCTGGCGCAATGGGAGTCGCAGGTGACCGGCTGGGTGCGCGCGCGGGGCAGCCAGGAAATCATGTTTACAGATATGTTCTTCGATTTCCGCGCCATTTCGGGCCCGGCCGAGCTTGCGGCCGCGCTGCGCCGCCACGTCACGATGGCGGCGCGCGATAACCTGCCGTTCCTTGCGCAGATCTCCTGGCTGCAAAAAGATCACGCCAGCAGCGTCGACCTGTTCGGGCAATTGATCGCCAGGGACGGCGCCGAGAAGGATGCCATCGATATCAAGCTGCGGGGCAGCAAACCGCTGGTCGAGATCGTGCGCCTGCGGGCGCTCAAGAACGGGGTCGAGGCGACAGGAACCCCCGCCCGACTCGCCGCCCTCGCCGAGTCGGGCGTTCTGGCGGGCGAGGATGCCGGCAGGCTGAGCGAGGATTTGACCTTTCTGCTGGAACTGCTGTTGCGCCACCAGATCGAACGGATCTCGGCGCGCCGTGCCCCGGACAATTGCATCAGGCCGGAATCGCTCGGCCGACCGGAGCGCGAGCGTCTCGTGCAGGTATTCCGGGATATCGATCGCTGGCGTCAGCGCCTGGTCGCCGATTATTTCCCCGCGCTGGGCTGAGCATCAGGCCGCGGATGCCGTGGCGGGTTCGCGCGGCAGCCATACCCGGAAGATCGCGCCGCTGCCCGGCGCCTCCTCAACCCAGGCGCGGCCGCCGAAATGCTCGATGATCATGCGCGAGATCGCGAGCCCTAGGCCGCTCCCCTCCGGCTTCGCGGTAAGCGTGTCGCCGACCTGGCGAAAGCGCTCGAAGATCGCGTCGCGGTCTTTCGCCGCGATTCCGGGCCCGTTGTCGGTGACCGAGAGCATGACGCCGTCGGTGTCGGTTTCGACGCCGAGCGTCACCAGCCCGGCATCTCGCGGCGAGAATTTCACCGCATTGGACAGCAGATTGACCACGACCTGGAACAGCCGATCGCGGTCGGCGATGATCGTCGGCACGCTATCCGGCAGCTCGATTTTCAGCTCGACGCTCTTGTCGCGAAACAATTGGCCGAGCGCAGTTGCTGCTTCGCGCACCACCTCGTTCGCGCTCACGCGTTCCATGTGCCACTCGAGCTTGCCCGCCTCGATCTTGGCGAGGTCGAGCATGTCGTTGATCAACCGCGTAAGCCGCTCGCTCTCGGTGACGATGATCCGCAGGAACTCCTGTCGCTGGTGCTGCTCGAGGGCCGGGTTGTCCAGCAAGATCTCGGAGAACGAACGGATCGAGGTGAGCGGTGTGCGCAGCTCGTGGCTTACCGTGGAAACGAAATCGTCCTTGAGCCGGTCGAGCTCGCGCAGCCGCTCGTTCGCGCGCCGCAATTCCGCCGTGGTGGCCTCGAGCGTGCGCGACTGCTGCTCGAGGCGGCGGCTGTATTCGATCGCCTGCGACGTCTCGTCGAGAATGCGCATCACTTCCTCGGTGCCGATCGGCTCCTCGTGCACCACCGAAGCGACCATGACGCGCGCCGATGCGCTGCCGATGGCGCCGGCGAGCAGTCGCTCCGCTAGCCTCACGGTCTCCGCATCGGCGGCGAGCGCCGCGGGATCCCGGCCGCGCCCTCGCGCTTCCGCCGCGAAGGCTTCGCGTGTCAGTGCTTCGCCAAGGAAACGGCCGACCAGCTGGACGAGATCGGCGACTTGCGCGGTGCCGCGCCAGAGCCGGCCTTCCTCGTGTCCCGCGCCGCGCCAATAGTCGACGAAGAGCGCGGCCTGGCTGCGTTCGAGCGCCGACTGGTCAACGAACAGCGATACCCCGATGATGCCGGCGATGTTCAGCAGCATCGACCAGAACAGGCCGTGTGTCACCGGGTCGAGCCCGTCGAGCCCGAACAGGGCCGAAGGACGCAACACGGAAATCCCCAGCGCGCCTTGCTCGAACAGCTCGCGCGGCAGCCAGCCCGCCGACGCGAACGAGGGAAGCAGCAGCGTATAGGCCCAGATCAGGAAGCCCGCGCTGATGCCGGTGAGGACCCCGAGCCGGCTCGCGCGCTTCCAGAACAGCCCCAGCACGATGGCGGGGAAGAATTGCGCGACCGCCGCAAAGGAGACTAGCCCGATCGACACCAGGCCGTAGCTCTCGCGCACGATCCGCACGTAGGCGAAGCCGAGCAGGACGACGAGCGCGATGGCGGCGCGCCGGATGCCGAGCAGGACCGGACGCGTGTCGGGGCCGAGCCATCCGAGCCGGAGCAGCATGGGAACGGCGAGGTCGTTGCAGATCATGGTGCTGAGCGCCACGGTCTCGACGATGACCATGCTGGCCGCGGCGGAAAGCCCGCCGAGAAACGCCAGCAGCGCGAGTCCGCCGTATCCGGAGCCGAGCGGCAGCGCCAGCATGAGCGTGTCCGGATCGGTGCCGGCCGGCACGCTCAGCAGGCCGGCCAGCGCGATCGGCACCACGAACAGATTGATGGCGATGAGATAGGCCGGGAACAGCCACAGCGCCCGGTCGAGGTGCCGCGGGTCGACGTTCTCGACGACCATGACCTGGAATTGCCGCGGCAGGCAGACGATCGCCGCCATGGCCAGGAAGGTCAGGGCGATCCAGTCGATGCCGGCGAACGGCCCCCCGAAATCGAACAGCTGCGAGAGCTCCGGCCGGGCCGCGGCGCGGGCGAAAATGTCGCCGAAGCCGTCGAACAGCACGAGGCCGGCGAACAGGCCCACCGCCACGAAGCTAACCAGCTTCACGATCGACTCGAAGGCGATGGCAGCCACGATGCCTTCGTGCCGCTCGCTCGCGTCGATTTTGCGGGTACCGAACAGAATGGCGAACAGCGCGAGCACGCCCGCCACCCACAGCTCGGTGTTACGCAGCACGCTCGTTCCATCGACGGCGGCTGTGCCAAAGCTCCCCTGGTACTCGAGCAGCACTTTCAGGCTCGTCGACACGGCCTTGAGCTGCAGCGCGATATACGGAACGCTGCCGATCACCGCTATGATGGTGACGAGTCCGGCGACCGCTCCGCTTTTCCCGAACCGGGAAGCGAGCAGGTCGGCGATCGAAGTGATGCGATGCGCTTTCGAGACCCGCAGGATCCGGCTCAGCAGCACCCAGCCCAGGCAAAACACCAAGGTGGGTCCGAGATAGATCGGCAGGAAGTCGAGACCACGGCTCGCGGCGCGGCCGACGCTGCCATAGAATGTCCAGGAGGTGCAGTAGACCGCGAGCGAGAGCGCATAGACCACGCTCGAGTCGATCAGGCTGCGCCCCGCGGCAGCGCGGCGGTCGCCGAAACTGGCGATGGCAAACAGCAGCGCCATGTAGGCGGCCGCGGCCAGGAGCAGGAGCACGCCGCCGGCCAGCATACCTCAGTCCTCCTCGAAAGGAGATCGCACTCTGCTGCGTTCCACGGTGAGGGCGACCATGGCGGTGAGCGCCGCCCACGCACAGAACAAATATACGAACAGGAGCGGCCAGCCGAAGAGGGTCGCGCCCGCGAACAGCCCGAGTACCGGCGGATTGAACAGGACGAGGCCGAGCCCGAACAGCCCGACAAGCCGATCCCTATGACGCGCTTCCCGCGGCATGGCGTTCAAACCCGTGCTGGTGCGCCCGCAGTCGCCCCGCCATGTCGGTTGCCGTGATGAGCTGGCCGAGACGGGTGATGCCGAGTTCCTCACAACGATCCAACAAGCGTAGCAGGATCGCCGCCGTAAGTAAGGAATCGCGCACCGCGCTGTGCCGATCCACGACGTCCAATCCCAGCCGCGCGGCGATGGCGTCGAGCGAATGGTCCGCCTCGCTCGGATAGAGATGGGCCGAAAGGAGCAGGGTATCCACGACCGGCTGGTTGAAGGACAAGGCGCCGGCGGCGCGGTTGAGAAACGTGATATCGAACGCCGCGTTGTGGGCGACCAGCACCGCGTCCGCCGCGAACCGGTGAAACGCGGGCAGCACCATGGCGAACGGCGGCTTGTCGCGCACCATCTCGTCGGTGATGCCGTGGAAACGAATCGATGCTTCGGGAATCGGCCGGCCCGGATTGACCACGCGTTCGAAGGTCTCCCTGGTGAGGATGCGGCCGTTCACGATGCGTACCCCTGCGATCGACACCACTTCGTCGCCGTCCGCCGGCCTCAGCCCCGTGGTCTCCAGATCGAAGACCACGTAGGTGAGCTGCTTGAGCGCTCGCTCGGCGAAGCGGCCGGTTGGCACCGGATTGCGCAGCAGATCGAAGTCGTAGAATTCGGGACGCTGGGGTCGGAGCGGACGTTCGCGCGGCGCTCCGGCTTGCGCCGAAGCCAACGGGACCCGCAGCCTGGCCATGCCGGGCCCGGCCGGCTGGCTCCACGCATCGCTGCCGTGGCGGTGCAGCACGGCCTGACCGGTGAGTGGCCCGAGACCGCCGATGAGCGGCCGGTTGAGCCAGGACTCCAGCTGTTGCGCGGGGATCGGTTCGCCCCGCCAGATCAGGTCGAGATAGATGCGGTTCTCGCTGCGGGAGACCGCGATGTCGAAGGCCTCGGCTCCGGTCGCGGCATGGAGCTGGCGGAGCAGCAACTCGAGCAGGACCAGGAGCGACAGGCTATCGCCGTAAAGCCAGTCCGGAAGTCCGGTTGCCGTGAGCTGCAGCGGCGCGCCTACCAGGCGGCGGGTCAGCGAGGAAATCAGGTCGTTCGAATGGATCTCGGCCATCATCCATCGGCCGCCGCCGAGTTCGCGGTAGCCGCGGACGAGCGCCTCCAGCTGATTGCTGAGCGCCATGCTCTCTTCCAGCACTACTTTCTGGAATGCGGCGCGCTGGGCGTCCGGCAGATCGGGATTCTGCGAAAGCGTCTCCGCCGCGGCGCGCAGGTTAGCGATGGGCGCGCGCAGCCCTTCCGTCGCTAGCTCAAGGAGATCGTCGCGTTTGGCGAGCGCGGTTTCCTCCTCGCCGAGCTCGGCGAAACTCAGCACGTAGCCGTTCGGCGCGCCCTTGGCGTCCAGCACGAGGCCGAGCCGGGCACCCAGCAAACGTTCGCCGCCGGCTGCGCCGCACATGAAACGCGGTCCCGGCGACGCCCAGCCGCCCTCGAGGCGTTGCATTTGCCGCTCGAGCGCATGCAGCACCGGTTCCCGTGCCAGAAATGGGAAGAGCGACCGGCCCAGCCCGAAGCTCTGGGTGCCGCCCAACAAGTCGGCCGCGGCCTGATTGTACAGGAGCACCTGGTGCTGCAGATTGCACACCACGATGCCGTCGGTGAGATCGAGCAGAATGGCTTCGAGCCAGCGTTTTTGCTCCGCGCCCTGATTTTGCGCGTCGGCGAGCGCCTGCGCGCCGTGAGCCTCGGCGCTCATCAGCCGGCCCCGCATCGCTTCGATGCTCTCGGCCAGTCTCCCCACCCAATAATGCGCGACGAGCTCCAGCCGGTGGCTGGGGTTCTCGCGAGCGATGATCCTCACGTCGAGCGCGAGGCGGTCGAGCGGTCGCGTCAGGCGGTAGAGCAGCAGCCAGGCGAGGGCGATGAAGATCGCCAGCAGTGCGCCGCCCGCAATCGCGATCGGGAAAACCGCGGGCTCGCCGAGCGCAAGCGCCAGCGCCGCGAAGCCGGCGGCGAGCAATCCGGCAAAGGCGATGAGCAGACTTCTGATGATTCCGGTCAAGGTTCCGACTCGCCCGCCCGCCACGTTCAACCCCGAGGGCCGAGTATGCGGCGGATGCGCTCGACGAGTTCGCGTGTCGAGAACGGTTTTGTCACGTACTCGTCCGCCCCGAGCGAGAGCCCCTTCTCGCGTTGAATGTCGCCGCCCTTGGCGGTGAGCATGATGATGCGCATGTCGCGCCAGGCCGGATTGGCGCGGATGCTCTGGCAGACGGCGTAGCCGTCGCGGCCGGGGATCATGACGTCGAGCAGCACGAGGTCCGGCGGGTCCTGGGCGATGGCGGCCAGCGCCGCCTCGCCATCCGAGACGGTGCGCACGCGAAAGCCGGCCTGCTTCAGCAAGAACTCCAGAGAGAGCACGATGTTGGGCTCGTCATCGGCAACGAGGATGGATGCGCTCACGGCCCTGCCTCATACGCCCCGGGATCGCGCCTATCATACTCGCAGTGTCGACCGGATAACCAGCTGCACTTGAGCCAAATCAATAGCGGCATGCCCAGTGCCGGAGGCCGAGCTCATCGTTGTCCCCAGCGGTGTCAGAAACCATCCGGTCTACGGATTCGCCGGAATGAACAATAAACTAGCGCTCCCCGCAAAATCGCCCTCGCCGGTTCGGGCTCGGCCTAGCAGATCACGTTCAATGAGCACTACCCACTTCGACGCCTGACTCCGCTTCCATGGCGAACACGAAGTACCTACTGAGACATTGCGCGACGACCTGTCGAATTCCGCTGCCGATGGCTTAGCGGACGTGTCGCGATGGCGCCCCGAGGACCGGGTTTGACCCGGATGTATGGTCCGGCCGTGCGTTGCAAGAGGTCTTCATCGATCTGGCTGTGAGCGGTCTTGCATCAATGTATCCGGCCCTTGATTGGAGCGCTTTGTGCTCCTGGCCATCATGGATATCAGCGCGCGTGCGG
>DASWCW010000017.1:0-3684 GCA_036395835.1 Xanthobacteraceae bacterium | reverse complement strand
AACCAATACGGAATGGACTTGAGATCATAGAGGTCGCCGTCGGCCTTGAAGGTGGTGATCAGCATCCAGTAGAACGGGAACGCGGCGAACACCACGAGCGCGATCACCGCTGCATAGAACGACCCCTGCGCACCGAGGCTCCTGGCGAGGCGGAGCATGTCAAATCTCCCGCCGGCGCAGCGCGCGCAGCAGCAGGATCACCGCGACCAGCAGGAACGGGAACAGGAACAGGCAGATGGCCGCGCCGTGCGCGACGTCGCCCGACAGGATGCCGACCTGGAAGGCGAGCGTGCCCAGCACCTGCGTGCTGTTGATCGGCCCGCCCTTGGTCAAGAGGTAAACGACGCTCAGATCCGTGAAGGTGAACACGGTGCCGAAGATCAGCGCGATCAGCACAATCGGCAAGATCATCGGCAGGATAATCTGGTAGTTGCGCCGCCAGAAGCCCGCGCCGTCGATCGTCGCGGCGTCGAGCACGTCCTTCGGCACCGAAGTGAACCCGGCGAGGAAGATGACGACCCCGAACGGAAACAGCCGCCAGGCGTGCACGACCACCACCGCGATCATGGCCAGGTCCTCCTGGCCGAGCCATTGCGGCCGGTTGGCGGCATCGATCAGCCCGACCGCGATCAGCGTCCAATTGATGACGCTGTAGAGCGAATCGAACATCCACAGCCAGGCGATCGTCGCCAGCGACACCGGCACCGCCCACGGCAGCACGACGAGCGCGCGCGCGATGCCGCGGCCGGGAAACTCCTGCATCAGCAGCATGGCGCCGATCTTGCCGAGCAAGAGGCCGATGATCTGGGCGCTGATGGTGAACACCAGGGTGTTGACCAGCGTGCGCCGGAAGATCTCGCTGTCGAGCACGTCGCGGAAGTTCTTCAAGCCGACGAACGCGAAGCTCGGATTGAAGATGTTGTAGGCGCTGACGCTGTAATAGAGCGCGAGCAGGAACGGCAGGCCCACCAGCACCACGACGTAGAGGATCGCCGGCGCGATGAACAGCGGCCCGACCAGCTCCGAGCGATCCAGGAAGAAGCGCGACCGCGCCGGGCGAGGCGTTGCGGCGATCGCGGTCATCGATCTCACCCTTTGTGCTCGGTGCGCCGGCCGTCGCGGTCGAAAAAGCGCAGCTCGGTCTTGCGCACGGCGAAGGGGTGCCATTCCCCGGCACGGATGCCGGCGAGCGGCACGTGGGCCGGCAGCTTCGCGGTCACCTCGCGTTTCGCCGCAAATCCCTCGAGCGCCCCGTACAGGATGCGTTCCGAGCCGAGATATTCCATGCGATCGATCCGGAACGCGAGCTCGACGAGCGACGCGCCGTCGAGCATCTCTTTGGGCAGGAAGTGCTCGGGTCGGAAGCCCAGCGAGCCGCCGTCGCGCTCGACGAGGTTCATCGGCGGCGTGCCCAAAAAACCCGCGACGAATTCGTCGGCCGGGTTGTCGTAGATCTCGGTCGGCGTCCCGATCTGCCGCAGCCGGCCGTGGTCGATCACCGCGATGCGGTCGCCCATGCCCATCGCTTCGACCTGGTCGTGCGTGACGTAGATGGTGCTGGTGCGCACGGTCTGCTGGAACTGCTTGAGCTCGCTGCGGGCGCTCGCGCGCAGTTTCGCGTCGAGGTTCGACAGCGGCTCGTCGAGCAGAAAGACGGTGGGCTCGCGAACCAGCGCGCGCGCCAGCGCCACGCGCTGACGCTCGCCGCCGGAAAGCTCGCGCGGACGGCGATGCAGCAGCCGGTCGATGCCGAGCAGGCCCGCGGCCCAATCGACCTTGCGCTTGATCTCCGCCTTCGGCGTGCGCTGGGTCCGCAACGGGAAGGCGATGTTGTTGGCCACCGTCAGGTGCGGATAGAGGCCGTAGCTCTGAAACACCATGGCGACGCCGCGCGCGCGCGGCGGGACGTCGTTGACGACTTCGCCGTCGATCAGGATTTCGCCGGAGGTCGGCCTCTCCAGGCCGGCGATGATACGCAGGAACGTGGTCTTGCCGCAGCCCGACGGGCCGAGCAGCACCAAAAACTCGCCGTCGCGCACCGCCAGGCTGATGCCGTCGACGGCTACGACCTCGCCGAACTGTTTTCGGATCTCATTGGCGGCAATCGCGGCCATCTGGATTCCCTCGATGCCCGGATGAGGCGCTTGCGAACGCCGATGCGCGGGCCGGCGCGGCGCGCAGGATCGTGCGCGCCTGCGCGCCCCGCCTCGACTGGCCCGGCCCGATCGGCATCGGCGCTCGCGAGAATGCCCGCGGGCGCCGACGCACCGGGATGCGGGCGACGCTCACTGCGCGCCCGCCCCGATCCGCGTCCGAGCTCACGCGACCCACTTCTTGTAGATCAGCTCGACCTCCTTCGTGGCCCACGCCACGGCTTCCTCCGGCGTCGCCTGGTCGGTCGCCGCCTTGGCCACCATGTCGACGATGATGAAATTGCCGACCACCTCGTCGGAGGCCGGCCCGGCTGGTCCCGGGTAGCCATAAGTGGCATGCCACTCGTTGGCGGTCTCCAGAATGCGCAGTTTGTCAGGCGGGTGCGAGGTCGTATCGTCCGACAGGATCGGCATGGGCTTCGGCACGATGTCGGCGAACAGCGGATGGTTGTAGCCGGTGCTCGCCTTGAAAGCCTCGACCCAACGGTCGGAGTAGTGACGCAGGAACTCGATCGCCGTGTCCTTGTTGCGCGCGAAACGCCAGATCCCGTAGGAATTGGGCGAGCCGGCGGCGATCCGGCGCACCGGCCCGGCCGGGGTTTTCCAGACGTAGATCTTATCGGCCAATTCGGGGTTGGCCTTCTGGATCGTCCGATACGCCGAGATCGGGTTGTGAATCCAGGATCCGCGGCCCGATGCCAGATACTTGTTGTTGCTGGCGTCGTCCCAGGACAGCACGTCGGGTTCCATGGCCTCTTTGTAGAGGGCGCGCACGAACTTCACGACCTCGAGCGTCTGCTTGGAATTGAGCGTGACGCGCTTGCCGGTTTCGTCGCATTCAGCGGCGCCGTAGCTCCACAACAGGCTGCGGTACGAGAGGTTCGGGTCGACCGAGTGGCCGAGCGAGATGCCGACCGGGAAGCCTTTCGCCTTCAGCTTGGCCCCGCCGACGCGGATGTCCTCCCAGGTGTCGGGCTTCATCCCGATCTCGTCCCACAAGTCCTTGCGGTAGAGCCCAGGGAAGCGGATGTAGTAGTCTGGAAACGCGCTCCAGGTCCTGCTGCCGTCGTTGTAGGCGATCTGGCGGCCGATCTGTTGGACCTTGCCGTGCTTCTTCTCAACCTCGCCGATGAGGCTGGTGAGATCCACCAGGTGCTTCTCGAACAGGTGCGGGCCGCCCGCGCCGCTGAACATGAAAAGGTCGTGTCCGGCCTCGGCGGCGACCTCGGCGGCGGCGCGGGCCGGCAGCTCGAGGTGCGGAATGTGATCGACGGTGACGCCGATGCCGTTCTGCTTGCCCCAGTCCTTGGCGAAAGCATCGAACCAGGTATCATACTGGGGAACGAAATGGCTCCATTGCAGGATCCTCAGCGTCTTGGCCTGGGCGAGCGCGTCGGCGATGAACGGCGCGGAGATCGCCGGCGCCAGGCCGGCGGCTCCGGCAGCGGCGCCCGCTCGCTTCAGGAAGCCGCGCCGCGTGATGGTCGAGCTGAACTTGTTTCCTCCCGATGGCATTGGTCGTCTCCTCCGA
>DASWCW010000016.1:0-4226 GCA_036395835.1 Xanthobacteraceae bacterium | reverse complement strand
TGGTCATAAAGCTGGTGCGCCAGATCACCGCTGCAATTTATCCAGCGTAATCGGCAGATCGCGCACGCGTTTTCCGGTCGCGTGATAGATCGCGTTGGCGATCGCGGCCGCGACCCCGACGATACCGATCTCGCCCAACCCCTTAATGCCAAGCGGATTGATGATCTCGTCCGGCTCATCGACGAAGATGACCTTGATGTCGTGCACATCGGCATTCACCGGTACATGGTACTCGGCGATGTTGGCGTTCATGATCCGGCCGAATTTGTGATCGACCAGCGTCTCCTCGTGCAGCGCCATGCCGATGCCCCACACAACGCTGCCCATGATCTGACTGTGCGCGGTTTTGGTGTTCAGGATGCGTCCGGCGGCGACCGCGCTGACAACGCGGGTAACGCGGATGACGCCGAGCTGCTCGTCCACCTTCACCTCGGCGAAGAGCGCCGAATGCGTGTTGTGCGCATGTGAGCCGTCATCGGCGAAGGTAGTGGATTTCTCCTGCTCGATGCGGTCCACTGCGCTATGCCGCATCGCATCTGCAATCGACACAGCGCGCGAAGCATCCTGCTTGCTCACAAGCTTGCCGTCCGCAAGGACTACCGCGTCAGGCGCGGCATCCGCGAGGGGCGAATTCGGCATCTGCTTTGCCAGACGCAACAGTTCCTTGCGGACCGCGTCGGATGTCGTCGCTATCCCATTCGAGACCGAGGCCGCAATCCATGATCCGCCTTCGACCGGTGATTGCGGCAGCGTCGAGTCGCCAAGCTTGATAGTGACGCTGTCGAGAGGCAGCCCGAGCATGTCGGCCGCGACCTGCGTCATGATCGTGTAGGTGCCAGTGCCGATGTCGGAGGTCGCGCAGGAAACTTCCGCATGGCCGTTGGCGGAGAGCACGATGCGCACCGCAATCGGCATCTGCAACGCTTCCCAGATGCCGGTCGCCATGCCCCAGCCCACCAAGTCGTTGCCATCGCGCATCGAGCGCGGCTGGGGGATGCGCTTGTCCCAGCCGAACGCTTCCGCGCCCTGGCGGTAGCAATCGCGCAGCCCCTTGCTGCTGTACGGCCGGTCGGCGTTCTGGTCGCGATCCGAGTAGCACCGCAAGCGCAGTTCCAGCGGATCAAGCTTGAGCGCGACCGCAAGTTCGTCCATCGCGCATTCGAGCGCATAGACGCCGGTCGCGGCACTTGGACAGCGCATGTCGCACGACGTAGGAAGATCGAGGCGAGCGAGCTTGTGCGCGTATTTCGCGTTGGCGCACTTGTAGAGCAGGCCGGACCAGGCGGTCTCTTGCCGATGGAAGGCTTCATATTTCGACGTCACCGTGATCGCTTCGTGCGTAATCGCGTCGAGCGTTCCGCCGGCTTTTGCGCCCAGCTCGATCCGCTGGATCATGGCGGGCCGGTAGCCGAGCACATACATCTGCTGGCGGGTCAGCACGAGACGCACCGAGCGCTCCAACGCCCGGGCCGCAAGTACGGCGAGCGCCACCTGATATTGCGGGCGCAACCCTGAGCCGAACCCGCCGCCCATAAAGGGCGACATGACGCGCACATCGTCTGGCTTCATGTCGAACACGCTGCATACATAGCGCTGTACGTTCTGCACGCCCTGGGTCTTGTCGTAGACCGTGAGCTTGCCTCCGCCGTCCCAGATCACCGTCGAGGCATACATTTCCATCGGGTTGTGATGCTCGATCGGGACATAATATTCGCCCTGGTGGCGCACCTCGGCTGCAGCGAATGCCTTCTCGGCCGCGCCGCGCGGCTTTGGGGGGGCGAATGGGTTCTCGGCCGGCTTTGCGGGGGCTTCCAAAGGGATGGCTTCATCACGCTGGCGGTACACGTCCGTGACGTGCGCTTCTTCGTCGTATTCCACGCGGACCAGCGACGCCGCGAAGCGCGCGATCTCCGGCTCTTCGGCGACGACCAGCGCGATCGGCTGGCCGCTGAACAGAATCCTATCGTCGTAAAGCGGCCGGAACGGCGAACCTTCCGGAGCCACGTCGTCCCTGTACGCGCTATCGGTGCTTGCCATGCGCGGCCGGTTCTGGTGGGTAAGCACGTCGAGCACGCCATCGACGCGCAACGCCTCGCTCGCGTCGATGCGCGCGATTCGGCCCTTGGCGATGCTGGATGTGACGACGCTGCCATAGGCGAGACCGGTCGCGTTGAATTCGCCGGCGTATTTCGCCGCGCCGGTGACCTTCGCACGGCCGTCGACGCGGGACGTGGGGGTGCCGATGTAAGGCGTCATGGGCTTGCTCGCTTGATAGTCTTTTTGCACTGCGATTGCGGCGCGGTCTGCGTAGGCCTGTCCGCCGTACCCGAGCGTCCCCAGCGCAACCGCGCCTTGCAGGACGCCACGGCGGCTGATGTCGCTCACCATGGCGCTTCTCCCCATCCCCGAGGAGAACGAGCCCTCGGCTTCGACGTGACGCGACGTTGGGTCCCGATGCAAGATGCCATTGGCTTGCTCACAGGACCTTCTTGTTAGACTGCGCCTGCGGCGTGCCGCGCGCGGCCTGCGTCAACGCCCGGACGATGGCGCGCCGCGCCAGGTCGATCTTGAAGGCGTTGTGCTCGTAGCCTTTCGCCCCCTGCAGGAGCAGGTCCGCCGCCCGCGCGAAATTGTCCGCACTGGCGGCCTGCCCGTTCAGCACGGCTTCGGCCGCCTTGTCGCGCCACGGCTTGTGGGCAACGCCCCCGAGCGCAAAGCGCGCATGCTTGATTGTGCTGCCATCCAGTTCCATTCCGACCGCGACCGACACGAGCGCGAAGGCGTAGGACAGGCGGTCGCGCAGCTTGAGATAGGTGTAATTTGCAGAAAAGCCCTGCGGCGGCAGCGTGATCGCCGTGATGATCTCGTCCGCGTGGAGATTTGTATCGATGTGCGGCGTGTCACCCGGCAACCGATGGAAATCCGCGAACGCTATGGTGCGCTCGCCGCCAGGGCCCTGCGCATGGATCCTCGCCTCAAGCGCGGCGAGTGCAACGCACATATCCGATGGGTGCGTCGCGATGCACGCGTCGCTCGCGCCAAGGATCGCGTGCATGCGATTGATGCCATTGATCGCGGAGCAGCCGCTCCCCGGCTCGCGCTTATTGCACGGCGTCGCGGTGTCATAAAAATAATAGCAGCGTGTGCGCTGCAGGAGATTGCCGCCCGTCGACGCCATGTTCCGCAGTTGCTGCGAAGCGCCCGCCAGGATCGCGCTGCCGAGCAGCGGATAACGTTTTTCCACCACCGGGTGATAGGCGAGATCGGCGTTGGGCACGAGGGCGCCGATGCGCAGGCCGCCGTCAGGGGTCTCCTCGACCGTCTTCAGCGGCAGCCGCGTGATGTCGATCAGCCGCGTCGGGCGTTCGACGTCCTCCTTCATCAGGTCGATTAGATTGGTACCGCCCGCGATGAATTTCGCCGTCGGATCGGCGGCAATCTGGCGCACCGCGTCGGCGACGTCGTTGGCCCGTGCGTACTGGAAATTGATCATGATTGCCCCATCGCCTGCTGGATCGCCGCTACGATGTTGGGATACGCGCCGCAACGGCAGATGTTGCCGCTCATGAGTTCGCGAATCTCATCGGCGCTCTTCGCCTTGCCCTCGGCGATCAGGCCCGCGGCCGAGCAGATCTGTCCCGGTGTGCAGTAGCCGCACTGGAACGCGTCGTGGTCGATGAACGCCTGCTGCAGCGCGTGCAGCGCACCATTCGTCGCCAAACCTTCAATGGTGGTCACCTTGGCGCCGTCCTTCATTACGGCGAGCGTGAGGCAGGAATTGATCCGCCGCCCGTCCACCAGCACCGTACACGCGCCGCATTGGCCGTGATCGCAGCCCTTCTTGGTGCCGGTGAGGTCGAGATGGTCGCGCAGCGCGTCGAGTAAGGTCGTCCACGGCGCGACCTTGAGTTGCGTCTTAACGCCGTTGACGATCAGCGCGACCGGAATCTTGTCCGGCGCGGGGATAGGCGGCTGCGTCGCTGTGCTTGTTCGCGCCATTTGCATTCTCGCCTATGTCGAGGAGGTCGACGGATCAACACGATACCCCGATAGATGTTCCACCATCGGCTCGCATGGACCCCGGCGTCATGCTGCGCCGGCTTCAACCGGCGTCTTCGATATTAACCGGTTTCCGCCCGGTACTGCTTCCAAGCTCGCAAGTCCGCATAGCATTCGTCCGGGGTGTTGCGGCCCGGGCGCTGGAATTCGCGATCTTGATCGCGGCC
>DASWCW010000015.1:0-9167 GCA_036395835.1 Xanthobacteraceae bacterium | reverse complement strand
CGGGTAGAATGCCCGGCATGATTCGCATCACGCCCGGCATCTCGATCGACGAGCGCAACATCGAGGAGCGCTTCCTGCGCGCCGCGGGTCCCGGCGGCCAGAACGTCAACAAGGTCGAGACCGCGGTCGAGCTTCGCCTGGATGTCGCCGGGTCGGGCTTGCCCGATCCGGTTCGCCAGCGGCTCGAACGGCTCGCCGGCCGGCGCCTGACGCGCGAGGGCATCCTCGTGATCCACGCCCAGCGCCATCGCACCCAGGCGCGCAACCGGCAGGATGCGCTGGCGCGGCTGATCGAGCTCCTCCGGCGCGCGAGCATCGCGCCGCGCCTGCGTCGCAAGACGCGCCCGACCGCTGCCTCGCGCGAGCGCCGGCTCGAGACGAAGAAGCGCCGCGCCGGCATCAAGCGCCTGCGTACCGCGAGGTCGGCCGAGGATTAGACGGGCCCGATCGCCGCCGGCTCAGAAGAACGCGAGCGTGCGGATCTCGATGCTCTCGCGCGGCCGGGCATCGGGCGGCGCCGACGGGTCCTCGAACGCGGTATGCGCCGTCCACCGGGCGCGGCCGTCCGCAGCCGAATCGAACACCTTGAAGACCAGCGCCTCCTCGCGCCGCATGCGCGGGAACCAGTACCAGACGTGCTCGGGATTGTAGGTGATGGCGTAGGTCTGCCCCACGCGATTGGGATAGATGCGCTCGGATATCACCAGATCCTCGGGCGAGAGACTGCGTGCGTCGCAGATCGCCAGCGGAAACGTCTCGACCGGATGCCGGATCGGCCGCCACACCTGGATGATGGCGAAGCGGCGGCGCAGCAGCGCGTCGGCTTCCTCCGGCAGCAGGTCGCGCACGCGCTGCGGGCCCGACCATTCGGTATAGTCATTGTGCACGCGCGGCACGACCTCGCGGATTTTCCTCGCCTCGCGCGCCGCGTCGTCCGCCGTCCGCAGCGTGTGGTCGAAGACGACGACGCGCGAGGCCCCGCTCTGCGCCTTCACCAGCGCTTCCATCTCGGGGTAATAGACCCGCCGCACCTCACCCTCGTCGAAGAAATTGCCGACCTTGGTATCGTGACCCACGAAGTGGAAGCCGTGGCGCTCGAGCGCGAAATCCCTCGCCTGCAGCCTTCCGTTGCGGATGACGACCCGGTGCGGGTCCTGGGCGCCGCCGCTGCGCACGTCGGTCGAGCCCGGCCCGCCGGTCTGGGTGAAGATCTTCTCGCCGGTGTTCGCGACGTAATTGAGCGTCGCCTCGATCGATGCGGGCGCCGTTTCCGGTTCGAGGACCTGAACCATGGGGTGCTCCTTCGCGCTGTGCCGCGGGGCTGATCGAACTGAACTAGTTAGGATTCGCCCTGGATCAAGGAACCGCTATGCCGCCGGCCGGACGATTTTTCGCACCGGAACATAGTGCGCCGCGAGAAGATGCTGGTCGCGGGCAAGCGCTCGGCAAGCGATAGCGACGACAGGCGGCAGCTCGTCTTTCTTCAGGTATGCCATGATGGTTCGTCGACCCACTCCGAGGAGCTTGGCCGCCTCTGTCAGTGATAATCCCAATGAGGTTCGCCATTCCGCGAAATCGGCTCCCGTCATCGGCTTCTGCTCTTCCGTAATCCGCCGGAGCGTCGACGCTGACAAGTCGAGACGTCCCCATTTCGTCTGCACCGGCCAAGCCACCCCAAGGCCGCCTTCCACGATTTTCACCTTGCTGAAAGTTGCGGCGTCATCCAGCAGCGGCATGAAATGTTTACTGCGAGCGATCAAGCCGGTCAGATCGAGCCCGTGCTCACGCCGATCGCCGGCAAAGCGGACCCGCAGAACGCGGCCGCCGGCGGGGCGCACCTTCGTCACTTTCTCTATTTCGTCGCTCACGCCCGTCACCTCTGGAATTCGGCCCAGCGTTTCAACAGCTCGGCCTGATGCGTTAGGGCAATATTTGCCCCAGCTCAAGGAGCTGGCACGGACACTACCCATCCCGGACACGATTTCGGCGCTCGCGGCAATCCTACCGGAGGGCTAAACTCCGCTCCGCGACTCAACCCGGCACCGCCCATGCCCGTCCGCCAGCTCGACGAATCCGTCATCAACCGCATCGCGGCCGGCGAGGTGGTCGAGCGTCCGGCGAGCGTCGTCAAGGAGCTCGTCGAGAATGCGCTCGATGCCGGCGCCCGCCGCATCGAAATCGTCACCGAAGCGGGCGGGCGCAGACTCGTCCGCGTTGCCGACGACGGCGAGGGCATGCGGCGCGCGGACCTCGTGCTCGCGGTCGAGCGGCACGCCACCTCGAAGCTCGACGGCGACGATCTGCTGGCGATCCGCACGCTCGGGTTTCGCGGCGAGGCGCTGCCCTCGATCGGCGCCGTGTCGCATTTGTCCATTGCCACTCGCCATGCCGCCGAGCCGCACGCCTGGTCGATCGCGGTCGAAGGCGGCTTGAAGTCGCAAGCCAGGCCCGCGGCGCTGAGCGAGGGCACCCGGGTCGAGGTGCGCGACCTCTTCTTCGCCACCCCAGCGCGGCTCAAATTCCTCAAATCCGATCGCGCCGAAGGCGAGGCACTGCGGGACGTCGTGCGACGGCTCGCCATGAGCCGACCCGACGTCGCCTTCACCCTGGCGGGCGAGGATCGCGCCGCGCTTACCTGGGCGGCGGCGATGCCCGGCGCGGTCGGACGGCTCGCCCGGCTCGGCGACGTGCTCGGGCCTGAGTTCCGAGCCAATGCGGTCGAGGTCCGCGGCGGGCGCGATGTTGTCATGGTCGAAGGCTTTGCGGCGCTGCCGACGCTCAGCCGCGCCAATTCGCTCGGCCAATATCTGTTCGTCAACGGCCGCCCGGTGCGCGACAAGCTCGTGCTCGGCGCGGTTCGCGCGGCCTATGCCGATTATCTGCCACGCGACCGCCAGCCGATCGTCGCCCTGTTCGTGGCACTCGATGCCCGCGAGGTCGACGTCAGCGTGCATCCGGCCAAGGCCGAGGTCCGCTTCCGCGATCCGGGCCGCGTGCGCGCGCTCATCGTCCAGGCGCTGGCCGAGGCGCTTTCGCGCGAGGGTCGCCGCGCCGCGACCACGGGCGGCAGTGCGACCGTCGCGGCGTTCCGTCCGGATCTTGCCCGGCGCAACTGGGACTGGCGGCGCTCGCCGGCGCGGCCTGCCGGCCCGCCGCGGACGGGCGCCTACGGTTCCGGATTTGCCGAGGCCGCGCAGGCCGCGTTCGCGGTGGGGGCGCCGCAAGCGCGCCTCGAGGCGGTAGAGGCCGCGCCCGATCTCCTCGATTGCCCGCTCGGCGCCGCGCGCGCGCAGATCCACGACACCTATATCCTCGCCCAGACCCGCGACGGCATCGTCATCGTCGACCAGCATGCGGCGCACGAGCGCATCGTCTACGAGCGCATGAAGGCGGCACTGGAGCACTCCGGCGTGGCGCGCCAGATCCTGCTGATCCCGGAGATCGTCGAGCTTGCGCCCGCCGAGGTCGAGCGCCTGCTCGCCCGCGCCGCCGAGCTTGGCCGCTACGGGCTCTCGATCGAGGCGTTCGGCCCCGGCGCGGTCGCGGTGCGCGAGACCCCGTCGCTGCTCGGCGAGATCGATGCGGGCGCGCTCGTGCGCGATCTGGCCGAGCACATGGCCGAATGGGACCAGGCGCTCCCGCTCGAGCGCCGACTCATGCATGTCGCCGCGACGCTCTCCTGCCACGGCTCGGTGCGCGCCGGGCGCCGGCTCAAGCCCGAGGAGATGAACGCGCTGCTGCGCGAGATGGAAGCGACGTCGAATTCCGGCCAGTGCAACCACGGCCGGCCGACCTACGTCGAGCTGAAACTCGCCGACGTCGAGCGATTGTTTGGGCGGAAATAATTCCTTGTCGCGTCATTCGCGCTGTCTGAGAAAGATCAGCTCGGTGTCGTCATAAGGACGGCGTTCGAGCTGCGCGAAGTTTGCGGGCGGCGCAAATTTTCCCTTGGCTTCCTCGACCACGATCAGCGCGTCGGGAACGAGCCAGCCGCCTTCGCGCGCCGCGACGAGCGCCGCTTCGGCGAACCCTTTGCCGTACGGCGGATCGGCAAACACCAGCCCGAATGGTGCCAGCGGATGCGCGCTGCCGAGTTTTCGCGCATCGCGGCGAAAAATGCGGGCGATGCCGCCGAGGCCCAGCGCTTCGACATTGGCTCGGATCAGCGCGCGCGCTTCGGCGCCATCATCGATGAACAGCGCGAAAGCCGCGCCGCGGGAGAGCGCCTCGAGCCCGAGCGCGCCGGTGCCGGCGAAGAGATCGAGCACCCGCGCATTCGTCACCACGTCGCCATGGGCATGGATCAGGACGTTGAACAGGCTCTCGCGCAACCGGTCGGCGGTCGGGCGGATCGCATCCGATTTCGGGCTCGCGAGATTGCGCCCGCGCAATCTGCCGCCGACGATGCGCATCAGCGCTTCCGTTTGCGGGCGCTGCGCCCGCGATCTCGAGCCATGCGATGTTTCGGCGGCCGCTGTTTGTCTGCCGTGCCGATGCGCTCGACCGCGACTTGGCGGCCCTTGCGGTCGGCGACGACACTACGCCGGACCTGCGTCGCCGGCTGATCGGGCGTTTTCTCGCCGGTCGGTGCGTCGGCGCCGCGTTGCAGCACCGGCGCGGCGAAATCGGCGCCCGCCTCCTTGGCGATGCGCTCGCCGATCTGCTCGCGCAGCACCCGCGTTGCGACCTCCTCGACCGCGCCCTCGGCGAGCTCGCGCAGCTGGAACGGCCCGAACGAAATCCGGATCAGCCGGTTCACCTGCAGGCCGAGCGCGCCGAGCACATTGCGGATCTCGCGGTTCTTGCCCTCGCGCATGGCGAAGGTGAGCCAGACGTTGCTGCCCTGCTCGCGGTCGAGCCTCGCCTCGATCGCCCCGTAGCGGATGCCGTCGACGGTGATGCCGGCGGCGAGCGCATCGAGCGCGGCTTGGCTGACGCTTCCGTGCGCGCGCACCCGGTAGCGCCGCAGCCAGCCGGTCTTCGGCAATTCCAGCACGCGGGCAAGCCCGCCGTCATTGGTGAGCAGCAGCAGACCCTCGCTGTTGAGATCGAGCCGGCCGACGCTGACGAGCCGCGGCAGCTGCTTGGGCAGCCGTTCGAAGATGGTCGGCCGGCCCTGCGGGTCGCGCGCGCTGGTCACGAGCCCGCGCGGCTTGTGATAGAGGAAGAGCCGCGTGCGCTCGCGCTCCGGCAACGCTTTGCCGTCGACGCGGATGCAGTCGGCGGCGCTCACGTCGAGCGCCGGCGAGGCGATCTGTTTCCCGTTGACCTCGACCCGGCCGGCCAGGATCCATTGCTCCGCCTCGCGGCGCGAGCACAGCCCCGCCCGCGCGATTCTCCTGGCGATACGCTCGCCTTCCTTCTCGCTCTTGCGGCTCGTCATGGCGTAACGTGCGGCGGTTGATAGCAAACTTCATAGGCTCGGACGAGCGATGCCGTCGTTCATGGAGGAGGCCCTCGAAGAGGCGCGCGCCGCGGGCGAAGCCGGCGAGGTGCCGATCGGCTGCGTGATCGTGCGCGAGGGCGCATTGATCGCGCGCGCGCGCAACGCGACGATTGCCGCGCGCGACCCGACCGCGCACGCGGAAATGCTGGCGATCCGCGCCGCCGCCGCGGCGCTTGCCTCCGAGCGCCTCGTCGATTGCGATCTCTACGTCACGCTCGAGCCCTGCCCGATGTGCGCGGCCGCGATCTCGTTCTCGCGCGTCCGCCGGCTCTATTACGGCGCGGCGGACCCGAAAGGCGGGGCGGTCGAGAACGGCGTGAAGCTCTATGCCTCGCCGACCTGCCACCACCGCCCGGAGGTCTACGCCGGGATCGCCGAGCGCGAGGCTGCGGCGCTGCTGCAGGATTTTTTCAAGGCGCGGCGCTGAGCCGTTGCGTTCCCCGAACCGCGCGGCGCGAAGCGCCGTCGCGTGATCCGGCGTCCGGCAATCATTCGCGAAGCGGCCTTATGGATTGTCGAGGAAACGATACGAACGCTTCGCGAACTCATTCCTGGGTCCCGGATCTTCGCTCGCGGGATGCGCTCGCTCGTTCGGGACCCGAGGCCTCACAACCCGAGCAGCTTCGCGAGGTCTGCCTTGACCTCGACCTTGACCGCATCCGCCGCGCGCAGGATCGCGCTGGCGCGGAAGAAATCGAGCATGCGGAATGCGCCGATGTTGGGCCTGATCAGGACATCGGGCGCGCCGTGCTTGAGTTGCTCGTTGACGATGGCGCGGCCCATGATCTGCAGCGTGGTGAACAGGCACTCCCACGGGTCCGGGATCTCGCGCGGTCGGCCGCGCGTGCCGCCCGACGCGTCGACCGCGAGGATCACGTCGGCGCGCCCGACCAGGTAACGGAACGGCAGCGGCTCGACCGCGCTGCCGTCGACCAGCACCTTGCCGTCGATCTCGACCGGACGCACGAGGCCCGGAACCGCCATCGAGGCGGCGACGGCGTCCCGGAGCGGCCCCGCCGCGAACGGCACCGCGCAGCGCTCGTAGAGATCGGTCGCGAGCACGATCAGCGGGATCTTCAGCACGGCGAAATCGTCGGGAATTTCCGGCGGCAGAAAAGAGGCGGCGAGCTTCTTGGCGTCGAGCAGCATGGGATTGGCGAGCACCGCCGAGAACAGCGCAGCGGCGGCGCGCGCGGTGACGAGCCGCGCGATCGTCTCGCTGCGCTCGTGGGCGACGCGGATCGCGAGGCGCCGCATCGACTTGCCGTCCATTCCGGCGGCGTAGGCGGCGCCGACCGCGGCGCCGATCGAGCTGCCGGCGATGGCGACCGGCCTGACGCCGAGCTCGTCGAGCGCCTCGATCACCGCGATGTGGGCAAGCCCGCGCGCGCCGCCGCCGCCGAGCGCCAGCGCCAGCGTTTTGGGCTTATGGGCCGAGGCTACCGTGCGCCGGCCTCCCGCGCGAACGCCCACGCCGCCTGCGCCAGCGGCCGCACCAGCTGCGCGCGCGCGGGCGCGTTCTCGCTGGTGGCGGTGCCGTCGCGCACGCGCCCGACGATGCCCTGCAGGATCGCGGCGATGCGGAAGAAATTGTAGGCCATGTAGGCCGGCAGATGCGGGCGCGGATCGAGCCCGGTGCGCTCGACGTAGCGATCGACATAGGCGTCGCGCGCGGGAATGCCGAGCGCGGCGAGATCCTGCCCGCGCAGCGAGGCGGAACCGGGACCGTCGAGCGTCGGCATCTCCCATTGCATCAGATGATAGGTGAAATCCGCGAGCGGATCGCCGACCGTCGAGAGCTCCCAGTCGAGCACGGCGAGGATCCTCGGCTCGGTCTTGTGCAGCACCATGTTGTCGAGCCGATAGTCGCCGTGCACGATTGCGACCGGGCCCGGCGGCGGCACGTGCGCCGGCAGCCATTGCATCAGCTCGTCCATCTCCTCGATCTTCTCGGTTTCCGAGGCGCGGTACTGCTTCGACCAGCGGTCGATCTGGCGCGCGACGTAATTTTCGCCCTTGCCGAAGTCGCCGAGCCCGATCTCGGCGGGCTTGAATGAGTGCAGCCGGGAGAGCGTGGCATTCATGGCGTCGTAGACGCTCGCCCGCTCCGCCGGGTCCGACTGCGGCATGTGCGGCTCCCAGAACACCCGGCCGTCGGCATAGCCCATCACGTAGAATGCGGTGCCGACCACGGCCTCCTCCGCGCAGTAGAGCACCGGCTCGGCAACCGGAAAATTCTGGGCATGGAGCGCGGCGATCGCGCGGTATTCGCGGTCGACCGCGTGGGCCGAAGGCAGCAGCTTGCCCGGCGGCTTGCGGCGCAGGACGTAGCGCCGCGCCGGTGTTTCCAACAGATAGGTCGGGTTCGACTGCCCGCCGCGGAATTGCTTCACGCTCAGCGGACCGGCAAATCCCGGGACCTTCTCGGCGAGATAGGCCTCTAGTCGCGCCACGTCGAAGCGCAGCGCCGGCGCGACTTCCTTGGTACCCGAATAGGCAGCTTGGCGATCGAGCGTGGTGGTCAATTCGCTTCCTCTCGGCGCGGAACGAGCCGGCCGTCGAGCGGCCGTTGCGCTTCAAGCTTATTTCAGCATGAGCTTCATGCCTACATGCGACGCGGCAAATCCGAGCTGCTCGTAGAAGCGATGCGCGTCCTTGCGGCTCGCGCTGGAGGTGAGCTCGACCCGCTGGCACCCGCGCCGGCGCGCGATCTCGATCGCCTCGGCGATCATCGCCTTGCCGAGCCCGCAATTTCGCCGTTCGCGCGCGATCCGGACCGCCTCGATCAGCATGCGCTCGGCCCCGAGGTAGTCGAGGCCCGGGATGAAGGTAAGCTGCAGCGTGCCGACGATCTCGCCGTCCATTTCGGCGACGTAGAGGGCATTCGCCGGCGAAGCCGCGATGGCGTCGAACGCCGCGTAATACTCCTGCGGCAGCGGCTCTTCGACGCGGTGGCGCTTTTGCCCGAGCGGGTCGTCGGCGAGCATGCGCACGATCCTCGGCAGGTCTTCGCGTCTCGCTTCCCGCAGCAGCATGGCGGCGCTCATGCCTGGGCGAAGAACGCGAGCAGCGCCGCCGCGGTCGCCTGCGGGTTCTCCTCGGCGAGGAAATGCCCGGAGTCGATCGCCTTGCCGTCGACCTTCTCGGCCCATTCCCGCCAGATTTTCAGCGGGGCCGCGGTCTCGCTCGGAATGCCGGCGGAGCCCCACAGCGCCAGCAGCGGGCACGCGATCTTGTTGCCGGCGGCGCGGTCGCGTTCGTCCGCCGCGAGATCGCTGGTCTGCCCGGCGCGATAATCCTCGCAGGTCGCGTGGATCCGGCTCGGGTCGGAGAAGAACGCGCGGTAATGCGCGAGCGCGCGCGGATCGAACGCGGAGAGATCTTTCGCCTTGGTCCAGCTCGCCATTTTCCAGTCGAGGTATTCGACCGGCGCCTTGCCGATCAGCATCTCGGGCAACGGATAGGGTTGCGCCAGGAACAGCCAGTGCCAGACCTTCATGGCGAGGCTGCGGTCCATGCCGTGCCACATCGCGTGGGTCGGCACGATGTCGAGCGCGGCGAGCCGCTCGACGCGCCCCGGGTGGTCGAGCGCCAGCCGGTAGGCGACGCGCCCGCCGCGGTCGTGTCCCGCGAGGCGAAAGCGCACGTGCCCGAGCTTTTCCATGATTTCGATCATCACCGCCGCCATGGCGCGCTTGCTGTAGGGCTCGTGATCGGCGCT
>DASWCW010000014.1:0-7560 GCA_036395835.1 Xanthobacteraceae bacterium | reverse complement strand
ACCTGCTGGTCCGACATCGGCTCTCTCCCTGAATCCCGCGCACGAGAGGCGGTCGGACACTCCTCGCGTCCGATCCCCTCGCCCACAGCAGCTGCTATCGGCCCAAAAAATTCGGCAGCCGGCGCTCCGCCATCGCCTTGACGCCTTCCTTGAAATCGGCGGTCCGCCGCTGCCATTCCTGCTCGACGAGCTCCCGCTCGGTCGCGGCCTCGACCGCCTCGGCCAAGCCGCGGCGCAGCGTCTCGCGCGTCGACACCACTGCCTGCGGCCCGGACTGGGCGATCTCGGTCGCGAGCTCCTGTGCGGCGGCGCGCACCTCGCTCTGCGCGACCAGGAGATCCGCAAGGCCGATCTTCACCGCTTCGTCCCCGGGAATGCGCCGGCCGGTGTAGAACAGCAGCGCGGCGCGCTGCGGCCCGATCGCCCGCGGCAGGGTCACGGTCAGCCCGAAACCGGGGTGGAAAGCCATGCGATTGAAATTGGCGGAAAACCGCGCCTCCGGACAGGTCACGCGAAAATCGGCGACGAGCGCCAGGCCGAGCCCGCCGCCGACCGCAGCACCGTGCACGGCGGCAACGACCGGCTTCTTGTTGCGGAATAGCCGGGTGCCTTCCTTGTAGAGATGCTTGGCCTCGCCGTTTCCGACATCGCTCGCGGCCGCGGTATCGAGACGCTTGGAGAAATCCGCACCGGCGCAGAACGACTTGCCTTCGGCCGCAAGTACGACAGCCCGGCATTGCGGATCGGCGTCGAGCGCATCGAATGCCTCGGCAATGGCGCGGATGAGCGCATTGTCGAAATAATTGTGCGGCGGGCGCCGGATCTCGACGGTAGCCACGTGGCCGGAGAGGCTCACGCCGACGTCTCGGTTTTGAGCAGCAACGTTCATGGCAACCTCCCCGTTTGGGCGACGGCCAGCATCGTTTGGCTGCCGCTCGAGATCAAGCGCCCGCTCGCGGGGCGGCAGGCGGACCGAGCGCGCCGTCGAAGATCTCATCGTTGTGCTGTCCGATCCGCGGCGCGGGTCGCCGAATCGGCGGCCGGATATCGTCGAACTTGATCGGCAGCCCGACGAACTGCTTTGCGAGCCCCGGCGCTTCCTGCAGGATCTCCACCGCCTCGGTCTGTGGTTCCTGGGCGAGTTCCGCCAAGGTGCACACGGAACGCCGACGGCTTCCAGCCGCTCCATCCACTCGGCTCGGCTCCTCGAACGCATGGCCGTCTCGATGTGCGGCATGAGCTCGTCCTTGTTGGCGAGGCGAAGCGCGTTGGTCTTGAACCGCGGCTCGGCCTCCCACTCGGGATGGCCGAGGGCACGCGCGAATTTCATGAACAGGCGATCGTTCGCCGCCGCGACCATGATCTCGCCATCGCTCGTCTCGAACGCCTGGAACACGACGATGCGCCCGGATCCGGTGCGATGCCGGACCGGCAGCGTGCCGGTCGCCTTGTAGGCGCCGAAGCCGAGCGTGAGCCAGCCGAGCGCGGTCTCGAACAGCGAAGTATCCACGACGCAGCCCTCGCCGGTGAGCTGCCGGCGGTAGAGCGCGGCGACACAGCCGAGCGCCGCCCACATGCCGGTGCCGAGATCGAGCAGCTGCACCCCGATGCGGGTCGGCGGTGCCTCGGGCGCGCCGTTGACGCTGAACAGGCCGGCGAACGCCTGCACGACCGGCTCGTATCCAGGCTTCATCTTCATCGGGCCTTTGTTGCCGAACGCCCATAGCGAGCAATAGACGAGGCGGGGGTGCGCGGCACGCATGCTCTGCGCATCGAGGCCGAGATCCTCCATGACGCCCGGCCGCATGTTCTGCACCAGCACGTCGCATCCACCGATGTATTGCTTGAGCCAGGCGATCGCCGCGGGATCGCGCAGATCCAGCGCGAAGCCGCGCTTGTTGTAGTTCATGGCGTGGAACGTATAGGAGGCGTCCGGCGTGAGCAGCGTCCCCCAATAGCGCGCGTCATCGCCGCCGTCCGGGCGCTCGAGCTTGACCACGTCGGCACCCAAGTTGGCGAGGATCTGTCCCGTGAACGGGCCCGCCAGATTTTGGGCGATCTCGATCACCTTGATCCCGCTCAACGGCAACATCATTCATTTCCTTTCGAGCCGTCGTCCCGGCCAAGGGAGCGGAGCGAGCGCGAGCCGGGATCCATGACCAGCGGCGGCGGAATTTCGCACGATCCGCGGTTATGGGTCCCCGCTTTCGCGGGCTCGACGCGCGCAGATTATCACCGCCGTCCCAGCAGATTGCGGGCGATCACCCAGCGGTGCACCTCAGAGGGGCCATCGTAGATCCGCATCAGGCGCACCTTGCTCGCCATCAATTGCAGCGGGATCTCCTTGGTCATGCCCATGGCGCCGAACGTCTGCATCGCCTTGTCGAGGATGTCCCAGGCCATTTCGGTGGCGAATACCTTGATCATCGACACCTCGGAGCGGGCGTCGCCGCCGCGATCGATCTTGCACGCGGCATCATAGACCATGAGACGGCAGGCATGGATTTGCGTGGCGGCGTCGGCGACCCACCATTGGATGGTCTGTCGATCCGCGAGCGGCGCGCCGAACGTGACGCGCTGGCGGGCATGCTCGCAGATCATGTCGACCGCGCGCTGGGCAATGCCGATGCACCAACATGCCATCTGCACCCGGCGGGTCGAGAGCCGGACCTGCATCGGTGCAAACCCTTGTCCTTCTTTTCCCAAAAGCTTGCCGGCGGGAAGGCGGCAGTCCTCGAGCGCGATCTCGTAGGTGACGTGACCGCCGATCATGGGAATCCGGCGAAGGACGTTGAACCCCGGCGTTCCCTTGTCGACCAGGAACGCCGAGATCCCGCCGCGCGCGCCTTTGGCCTTGTCGGTCACCGCCATCAGTATGGTGAAGTCCGCGTCGTGGGCGCGGCTGATCCAGATCTTGCGGCCGTTGATCACCCAATCATCGCCGTCGCGAACCGCGCGGGTGATCATCGAAGCCGGATCGGCGCCGGCACCCGGCTCGGAAATGCCGATCGCCGACACGGTCTCGCCGCGCGCATAAGGCCCAAGGTAGGTCTGGCGCTGCTCTTCGTTGGCGGCGACCATCAGCATGCGCAAATTGGGCGAGTCCGGTGGAAACGTATAGGGCGTCACGGTCTTGCCCAGCTCCTCGTGGACCCCGACCATGGCCTCCACCGGCAGGTCCGAGCCCCCGAACTCGGTCGGCGCATCGAGCCCCCAAAGCCCGAGCTCGCGGGCCTTGGCATCGATGGGCATGCGCTCCGCTTCCGTCAGTCCCGCCGCCTCGCCGCGGCTTTCGCGCTCGAGCACCTTCGGCTCGAGCGGGATGAGCGCATCGGCTGTGAAGCGCGCCACCAGCTCCTTGAGCATCCGATGCTCTTCGCTGAGCTCGAAATCCATGAACCCTCCGGCGGTGTCCGCCGCAGTTTACGGGAGTTTTGCGCGCAATATCCAGGGAGGGCTCGAGCTCAGTTGGCCTCCTGCAGGAAGCGCGCCGGATCTGCGCCAGCCGGGCCCAAGGATTGCGCCCCGCTCGGGGCGCGAGGGCTTAGCCTTAACGAACGGTCAAGCCCGCGGCTTGGGTCATGACCGATTCGGCGCCAGGATCCGCGGGGGCGAGGCGCTCGTGGTCTTTAACTAAAATTTTAGGCAATAGCCGATCCAATTTCTTAAGGCGCATCATCTAGATTTCCCGACGCGAGCGGCAGCCGCAAGTCGGATGCACTCGGCCGCTCCAGGGTGCGCCCGAGCCAAGCTCGGCCGATCGAAACCTGAAGAAAGCAGCGTTATGTCGCTTATCGTGATCCTCGACGATCGCGCCACCAATCGCCAGATCTTCTCGAGGCTTGCCGCCTCGATCGAGGACGGCGTCACGGTACGCGCCTTCGCGGATCCGCAAGCGGCGCTGGTGTGGCTCGAGACCAACACACCCGACCTCGTCGTCACCGATTTCAAGATGCCGCACATGGACGGCGCAGAGTTCACCCGCCGGTTCCGCGCACAGCCCAATCTCTCGGAAGTGCCCGTCATCGTCATCACCGTCTACGAGGAACGCGAGTTCCGTCTGCGCGCCCTGGAGGCCGGCGCCACGGATTTCTTGAGCAGCCCGGTCGATCACCACGAGTTCCAGACGCGCGCACGCAATTTGCTCAAGCTGCGCAAGCAGCAACTGCTGCTCGCCAAGCGCGCCAACAACCTCGAGCAGAAGCTCGAGTACAGCGAGCGGTCGCGTGAGGAGGCGCTGCGCGACTCGAGCGAGCGCCTCGCCCAGGTGATCGACACGGTCCCGGCCATGATCAGCGCCGCGGATCGCGACGGCAAATTCCTGTTCGTCAACGCCTTCCAGACCGCGCTGGCGGGGATCGATCACGCCGCGGCGCTGGGCCAGGACGTCGGCACGCTGTTCGGCGAGGAGCACGGCGCGCGCAGCCGTGCGCTCGACCGCAAGGTCTTCAGCAGCGGCGCGGCTCTGCCGACCTATGAGGAAGAGATCATCGATGCCGACGGCGTCAAACGCGTGTTTCTGACGACGAAGTCGCCGCTGCGGGACCGCGCCAATGCGGTCGTCGCCGTGCTGACCAGCTCGATCGACATCACCGACAGAAAACGCGCCGAGGAGCATTTGCTGCATATCGCCCACCACGACGCGCTGACCGGGTTGCCGAACCGCGCCCTGCTGGCGGACCGGCTGTGCCGCGAGATCGCTCGGGCGCGGCGCGGCGACCGTCCGTTCGCGCTGCACCTCGTCGACCTCGACGGCTTCAAGAACATCAACGACGTGCTCGGTCACGTGCTCGGCGACAAGTTCCTCAAGGTGGTGGCACAACGGCTGCAGTCGCTGGCCCGTGAAGGCGACACCGTGGCGCGGCTAGGCGGCGACGAATTCGCCATCCTGCAGAGTCGTCTCGCGCGCAGCGAGGAAGCGGGGGAATTGGCGGCACGCATCGTCGCTGCGGTTTGCGAGCCCTATCAGTTCGCCGGCGAGCGCATCACGACCAATGCCAGCGTGGGAACCACCTTGCACCCGGCGGACGGAGCCGACGCCGAGGAGTTGCTGAAGCACGCCGATCTCGCGATGTACCGCGCCAAAGTCGATGGCGGCAACGTGGTGCGGTTCTACGCGGCCGACATGCACAGCCGCGCGCAGGAGGCGAGGCATCTCGATTCCGAGTTGCGGCAGGCGATTCAGGACAACCAGTTCGTGCTGTATTATCAGCCGCAGGTGAACATGAAGACCGGGCACATCGTCGGGGCCGAGGCGCTGCTGCGCTGGCGGCGGCCCGGACGCGGCATCGTCGGTCCGGGCGAGTTTCTGGCACGAGCCGAAGAGAACGGGCTGATCGTCCCGATCAACGAATGGGTATTGCGGCAAGCCTGCCGCGACGCGAAATCGTGGGAGCGTGCGGGATTTCCTCCGCTGCGCGTCGGCGTCAACCTTTCGGCCGTGCAGTTTCGCAAGCAGAGCGTGCCCCTGCTGGTGGCCAAGGCGCTGGCGGAAACCGGGCTCGATCCCTGCCGGCTCGATCTCGAGCTCACCGAAAGCATCGTGATGGCCGATACCGAAGCGGTCGCGACGGACCTGCGTCGGCTTCACGAGCTGGGGGTGAGCATCTCGATCGACGATTTCGGCACCGGGTATTCGTCGCTGACCTACGTCAAGAACTTTCCGGTCGATCGGCTGAAGATAGACCAGTGTTTCATTCGGGATCTGCCGACGGATCCGAGCGACGCCGCCATCGTTCGTGCCATCGTCAGCCTGGGCCACAGTCTCGAGCTCGACATCGTCGCAGAGGGCGTAGAAACCGCGGATCAGCTCGCGCGGTTGCGCGCCGAGGGCTGCGACGAGGTCCAGGGTTATTATTTCGGCCGACCGCTGCCGGTGAGCGAGTTCTTGGCGCTCGCTTTCGATGCGCCGGCGCTTGTGCGCAGCGCATGAGTGGACGATGAAATTCCCGAAAAGCTATGGCAGCGGCTCGCGATGGGGAAGGCCATTGCAGCGCATCCCCGCGCTGGGTTGGATCGCCTCGAGGCTGCGGGACCGCCCGGATTCCGAGCATGAACTGGCGCTGTATCGCCTGGGGGCGGGCGGGCTGGTGGGTTGTTATCTCTTGATCGCCAGCTCGATCGAGACGCGCGGCGGTCCCGATCTGCTGCCCTCGGTCGTCGGGCTGTTCGCTGCCTTCGAGCTGGCATCGCTCGGCATTTTCTCCCATCTCCTGTTGCGACCGGGCGCCAGCCCGGCTCGCCGCCTCGCCGGCATCCTCGTCGATCTCGGATCGTTGTCCTATTGCCTGCACATCGGCGGAGAGACGGCGGCACCGCTCTATCCGTTGTATTTGCTGGTCATATTGGCCAACGGGTTTCGGTTCGGGACGCCCTATCTGCTTGCGGCCGCGGATACGGCCGTCGCGAGCTTCGCGCTGGTGACGGTCGCGACGGATTCCTTTGCGGCTCATGCGGGACTGAGCCTCGCTCTACTGGGCGGCCTCATCGTCCCCGCGCTCCAGGTATGTGCGCCGATGCGCGGACTGCCGCGCGGCCGGCGCCACACCGAAGCGCCCACCCGGGTGAACGGCCCGATCGCGACGAGCATGGCGGCGATCTCGAACCAGGCCACGCCGGGGGCCGCGGCGACGACAACGTCCAGCGGACCCGAGGCGGACACGCACGCGCTTGCCGATCTCGATGTGACCGAGGAGGCGGTGCGCCGACTTGCCATTCTGGTCGCCGAGGACAACGTCACCAACCAGAGGGTGATCACTAAAATTCTCGAAAAAGCCGGCCATGAAGTGCGAATCGTCGATAACGGCCAGGTCGCCGCCGAGGCCGTCGCCAAAGGCGGATTCGACGCAGTGTTGATGGACATCGAAATGCCGGTCCTGAACGGGATCGAGGCGGCCAAGCTCATCCGCTTTCTGTCGGCCGGGCGTCCGCGCGTCCCCATCGTGGGCCTGGTGAATGAGACCGATGAGCCGACGCAGAGGCGTTGCGAGGAGGCCGGCATGGACGCTTGCATCGCAAAGCCGATCGAGCCGACCGGGCTACTCGAGGTGCTCGATGCGATCTCGCCGGAGCGGCGCGCCCGCCCAACGCGACCGGCCCAAGCGGCCGGAACCGGAAAGCCGGGAGCGGTCACCAAGCACAGGCCCTCGCCGCTGGACATCCGCACACTCGAATCGCTGAAGGCTCTCGGCGGCGATGACTTTGTCGAGGAACTCGCCCAACAATTCATCGACGATGCTGCGAGCGTGCTCGAGGAGCTCTCGCACGCGGCGGCGAGCGGCGATGCCCAAGGCTTCCGCGAGCACGCGCACGCGCTGCGAAGCGGAGCGGCCAATATCGGCGCGCAGGGAGTCTATGAAATGTGCCTCGGCTGGCGGCGCATCGATCCCGCCACGCTGTCGAGCAAGGGCAATAGCTATCTCCAGGAGCTCGAACAGGAGTTCGGGCGGGTCCGGGCGGCACTGCACGATTACCGCGAATATCGGGCAGCGCGGAAGCGGTCCGGGCACACAGCGCCGCAAGCCCAGTCGGGCGGAATGCCGTTGCGGGCGTGAACGGGCC
>DASWCW010000013.1:0-17375 GCA_036395835.1 Xanthobacteraceae bacterium | reverse complement strand
CGGAATCCGCAAGCGAGCGGCTTGCTACCGGAACAGCGAGCCGAACGGGCGCCAGTTCTCGTTCTTCTCGGTTTCCGGCTCGGTCTCGGCCTCGACCAGCGCCTCGCCGTCGGGACCCGGGTCGTCCGGCGCGTGGACCAGCGGAACGATCGGGTCGGCCGCAGGCGATCTGGCCAACGGCGGAGCCGGTGCGGCATTGCGCGGCCGGGCCGCGGGGCTGCGGACCTCCGCAGCGCCGGCATTCCGGTCGCCCTCCGGGAGGGCACGGGCCGCAGGCGCGGCGGATGGCGCATCCGCCCGCGCCGGCACATGGGCGCCTGCCGGGGCGGCCGGAACCGCCTCGATCGTCGACTCGCGCGCGGTCTCGATGACCGCGCCGGGCCCGGGCAGCGCGGCGACCGGCACCTTCCATTCGAACGCGTCGATGCGACCGCTGACCGGCGACACCGGCAGCCAGTGTTCCGAGACGACGCCGTCCGCCGTCCAGGCCGGATCGCGCGCCGCGCGCATCGCCCGCGCCATCCATTGGCGCGCGCGGCCGACGTCGCCGTGCTCGAGCTCCTCGAGCTCCGCCATCAGCATCGCGACGCGCTGGGTCGGCTCAGCGACGAGCGGCGCCAGCGCCTGGCGCGCGGCCGCAAACTCGCGCGCATCGAGCGCCGCGCGGGCGACGGCGAGCGCGCTTTCGATGTGGCCGTCGGCCTGGCGCGCCAGGGTCTGGACCCGGGCGAGCCGGTCGCGGGCGGAATCGGCGATGCGCAAATGCGCGTAGATTTCGGCGAGATCCGGATGCGGATTGACCCGCCAGGCCGCCTCCAGAATCTTGCGCGCCCTGCGCGTTTCGCCGGCATCCGCCAGGAGCCGGCCGGCGAGCGCCGCGGCGGGCACGAGATCCGGCGCAAGCCGTGCCGCCTCGACCGCGTGCGTTTTGGCGACACCCGGGTTGGTCGTTTCGGCGGCGAGCGCGCGGGCGGTGGTGAGCACGGCGGCGTGGCGGCGATGCGTTGCCTTGTCGATCAGCCCATTGCGCAGATGGGCGTCGAGGGTCTCGAGCGCGCCCTCCCAATCCGCCGCCCTGCAACGGAACTCGAGCACTGCCTGCCCGGCCCAGGGCAGGCCCGGCGCGGTCTTCGCGGCGGCCTCGGCGAAATGCCGCGCCGCGCCGAGGTCGTCGCGCCGCTGCGCCTCGACATAGAGGCCGCGCAAGCCGAGCAACCGGGTCTCGCCATGCTGCGCCATTTGGCCAAACGCGGTCTCGGCGCCCCGCCGATCGCCCGCGAGCTGCGCGGCTTGCGCCTCGAGCAGCAGCCCGAGCGGCTCGCCCGCCGCGAAGCGCCGTGCCTGCTGTGCGAACCGCCGCGCCGAAGCCTGATCGCCGACGCCCACCGCGACCAGGCCGCGCGCAATGGCGAGACGGCCCTTGCGCTCGCGCTGCTCGCGCAATGCGCGGGCGATCCGGCGCGGCGAACGCCACAGCCCGCGCGCGAACGAGAACAGCAGCAGGAACAGCGCTGCGAGCAGGGCGACCGCCGCCAGCAGCACGATGACCGAAGTTTCGATCCGCCATCCGAGCCAGGTGACCGCGACCTCGCCGGGACGATCGGCAAGCCAGGCGATCCCGAGCGCAACGAGGCAGACCAGGCCGAGGAACAGGACGACGCGGATCATCGGGCGGCTCGCCTCATTCGGCCGGTCGGGCGAGCGCTTCGAGCGCGTTCGCCGCGAGCTTTCTGGCGGCATCGACCGCCGCCACGCGGGCCTTGGCGGCCTCGATCCAGCCGGCGGCCGGCGCGCGGACCGGCTCCGGCAGCCGCTCGACGTCGGCAAGCGCGCCGGCGATGTCGCTCCGGGTCGCCTTGAGCTCCGCGCGGGCCACAACGGTCGACGGCTCGTCCCCGGATGCCTCCTCGACCGGACGGATGCGGACCAGCCGTTCCGCGCCGGCCTGCAGCCGCTCGATGACGCCGGCTTCGCGCCGCGGCGCGCCTGCCGCCTTGAGCATGGCGGGCGCAAGTTTCGACAGATTTTGGCCGAGCGCGGCCGGCGTTGCCACGCCGGTTGCGGAAGCCGGCTCGAGCGCAGCGAGCATCGCGGGATCGGCGGCGAGCTGTTTTGCGGCGGCAAGCTCGGCCGCGAACGGGGCACCGCGTTCGACCGCGATGCGCAACTCCATGGCGACGAGCGCAAGCCGCACCGTGCGATCGGCACCCGCGGCGACCTTGCCGAGCCGCTGCGCGTCGGCCGTGACCTGCTGCTCCAGATTCGCGACCCGCGCGGCGAGCGCCTCGAGGTCGCTGCGCTCGGCCGGCTTCGCAGCGGTTTGCGAATCGGCCTTTTGTGCTTGGCTCGCGGTGGCGTCGGCGCGCGCCTTAGCCTCGTTGGCTGCCGCCAACGCCCGCTCGGTGCGGCGATCGAGATCGGCGAGCTTCTCCGCGAGCGCGGCATCGCTTCCGGGCGCCCCCGGAGCCGCGGCGGCGGCTTCGAGCTTTTTCAGCCGCGCATCGATGGCTTCCGTGCGGCTCTGGTCCGGCGCCGCCTGCGTGCGCGCAGCAAGCTCACGGACCTGCTCCTCCAGCACCGCGATCTTATCGGACAGCTCACTCCCCTCGTCGTCGAACTCCTCGTTGGAACCCGGCAAGATGTCGAAGATCCAGAGCCCCCCCAAAATGACGACTGTGATCGCAGCGCCGCTCAGGCCTGCACCGATCAGACCCCAAACACCGCGGCGGCGTCTGCCAAATTCCTGGTGAGTGGGTTCCCTCTCCGCGGCCCGCGGTTCGGCTGCCGGATCGGGCTCCGGAGTTGATTGCGCCGAATCTCCTGCCCCCGGTTCGCTCGCGACCTCGGTTGCCTCGAGCTCGATCGTAGACGGCGGACGGCGGCGGCGCCCGCCGGGCGCTTCCGATTCCGAGCCGCCGGATTCATCGCTCGTCATTTCATCTCCCGTTCGACCGACCATCGTGCGCGCCGCAACATCCATACTGCGGCACTCGCGTTCCGGCAATTTGGCTGCTCATGCGCTTTCGACCAGGGCAACGAGCGCGTCTTCGTCCGGTTGCGCTGCGATGCGGATCTTGTCCGCGCCCGCGCGCGCCAGCGGCTCGGCCGCATGGGCGGAAATGCAGAATTGCAGCGGCCGCAGCGCCGCGGCAACAACGCCAGCGCGCTCGGCACATTGCACAAAGATTTCGGCCGTGCGCCGCGAGAAATGCAGCACGCCTTCGATCCAGCTCGCTCGCAGCGCCGCCGCGATGTCCGCCGGAAACGCCTGCGCGGCGTGCGCGCGATAGATTTCGACCGTCCGCACCACGATCCCGTGCGGCGCAAGATCCGCCGCGAGATCCCGCGCCCGATCGCTTCCGGCGAGATAGAGCAGCGGCGGATCTGCGGCAAACCGGCCGGCAACGAGGCGGGCGAGATCGCCCGCGCTCCCGTCGGCCGAAGTCACATCGGCGAAACCGGCGGCGCGGGCCGCTTGCCCACTGCGGCGCCCGACTGCCAGCACCGGAAGCGATCGCAGTTCCGCGAGCTTCGGGTGAGCGGTGATCGCCCGCGCAGCATTGGCGCTCGTGATCACCACCGCTTGCCAGGGCGGAGCCCCGATGTCCGCGTCGAGAATTGGCTCGATTCTCAGCAAGGGCGCGATCCGTACTTGATGCCCGCGCGCGCCAAGCGCCGCTGCCGTGCGCTGCGCATCTCCGTCCGGCCGGGTGACGAGTAGGCGCATGGTTAGGCGGAACGTCGGGCCGCGCACGCGGCGACCTCCCCCGCAAGCGGGAGAGGTGACCGGAGCGAGATGGCGGTCATGAGTTCCGCTCGCGTCAATGCACGAAAAAATCGGCCGGAGCCCGGCGCTTGAGCTCGCGGCCGGCATCGGCGCCGAGCGCTTGTGCCTCGTGCGCGTCACCCCGCCGCCGGGTCTCGTGAGCCTCGCTGCCGTCGGGCTTGAGGATCATGCCGTGGAAGCTCAAGGCACCGTCGGCCACTTCGGCGTGACCGGCGATCGGCGTGCGACAGGAGCCGTCGAGCTCGGCCAGAAACGCGCGCTCGGCCGCAAGCGCGGTGATCGTCTGCGCATGATTGATCGCGGCCAGTAGCTCGAGCACCCGCGCATCCTCGGCGCGTGCCTCGATCCCGATGGCACCCTGGCCGACCGCGGGCGGGAATTCCTCCACGCCCAGCACGGTGCTCGCCGCAGCCGCAAGGCCCAGACGGTTGAGGCCGGCGAGCGCCAGCAAAGTCGCATCGGCCTCGCCCGCGTCGAGCTTGCGCAGCCGGGTCTCCACATTGCCGCGGAACGTCAAGACCCGCAGATCCGGCCGCAGCCGCTTCACCATCGCCTGCCGCCGCAGCGAGGCGGTGCCGAGGGTGCTTCCGGCGGCAAGCTCGCGCAAGCTCTTGGCCTTGCGGCTGATGAAGGCGTCGCGCGGGTCCTCGCGTGCGAGGGTTGCGGCCAGCACGAGGCCGTCCGGGAGGATCGTCGGCAAGTCCTTGGCGGAATGCACCGCGAGGTCGATCGCGCCCTCGAGCAGCGCCTGTTCGATCTCCTTGGCGAACAGACCCTTGCCGCCGGCATCGGCGAGCGGGCGGTCCTGGATCCTGTCGCCGGAGGTGCGGATCGCCACCAGCTCGATCGCGGCCGCCGCAAACCCATGCGCGGCGATGAGCGCCTCGCGGACGAGTTGCGCCTGTTTGAGCGCCAGCGGGCTGCCGCGCGTCCCGATCCGCAACGCGCCGGATTCGGCCGAGGATTGCACCTTGCGACCTCGCAATGCTACGCGTCCGTGCGGCCGCGATCATAGGGACGGCGGTGCCGGCGTGAAAGGAACATCCGCGCAATTGCAGCCGGCGCGGCGCTCGGCCGCGGAACAACATGCTGGTTCTCGGGATCGAAACCACCTGCGACGAGACGGCGGCGGCGATCGTGCGCCGTCGCGAGGACGGCCGCGGCGAAATCCTCGCCAACGTCATTCTCTCCCAGAGCGCCGAGCACGCGGCCTACGGCGGGGTCGTGCCGGAGATCGCGGCGCGCGCCCATGTCGAAGTGCTGGATCTCACCATCGCCAAAGCCATGGTCGAGGCCAAAGCTTCGTTCGAGGCGCTCGACGGCGTCGCGGCCGCGGCCGGGCCCGGGCTGATCGGCGGAGTCATCGTGGGCCTGACCATGGCGAAGGCGATCGCGCTGGTCGTCGAGAAGCCGCTGGTCGCCGTCAATCACCTCGAGGCCCATGCGCTGACCGCCCGGCTCACCGACGGCGTCCGGTTTCCCTATTGCCTGTTTCTCGTTTCGGGCGGGCACACCCAGATCGTGGCCGTGCTCGACGTCGGCAAATACGTGCGGCTCGGGACGACGCTCGACGACGCCATCGGCGAAGCGTTCGACAAGACCGCGAAGCTGCTCGGTCTGGGCTACCCGGGCGGACCGGAAGTCGAGCGCGAAGCCGGGCACGGCGAAGCCACGCGCTTCGCGCTGCCGCGGCCGATGCTGGGCCGCGACGAGCCGGATTTTTCCCTCTCGGGCCTCAAGACTGCGTTGCGGCTCGAGGCGGAAAAGATCGCGCCGCTCTCCGACCAGGACGTCGCCGATCTTTGCGCGGCGTTCCAGCGCGCCGTCGTGGACGTCGTGGCCGACCGGGTGCTCGCCGGGCTGCGCGCATTCCGCCGGCGGTTCGGCGCCCCGACCGCGCTCGTCGTCGCCGGCGGGGTCGCGGTCAATCGTGCGATCCGACGCGCGCTCGATATCGTGGCCTCCATGGCCGACACCGTGCTGATCGCCCCGCCCGCCGAGCTCTGCACCGACAACGGCGCCATGATCGCCTGGGCGGGCGCGGAGCGGATTTTCCGGGGAATGACCGACACGCTGGCGGCGAGCCCGCGCGCACGCTGGCCGCTTGAAGAGACGCTTCCCGCCGAGAAGGCTCCGGCGTGAGCGCGTTCCAGCACATCGGCGTACTCGGGGCGGGCGCCTGGGGGAGCGCGCTCGCCAACATTGCGGCGCGCGCCGGCCGGCGCGTCACGCTGTGGGCCCGCGATCCTCGCCTTGCGGAAACGATCGCGCAACGCCGCGAGAGCCCGAAACTGCCCGGCGTGCGCCTCGAAAATTCGGTCGCGGTCACGGCGGGGCGCGACGCAGTGGATGCGGCCGCCTTGCTGATCGCGGTGCCGGCCCAAGCGTTGCGGGCGGTCGCAGGCGCGCTTGCGCCCGTGCTGCGCGAGCGCACGCCGCTCGTCGCCTGCGCCAAGGGCATCGAGTGCGGCACGCGGCGTTTCATGACCGAGGTCATCGCGGAATGCGTTCCGCAAGCCGAACCGGCGATTCTGTCCGGCCCGAGCTTCGCCGCCGACGTGGCACGCGGCCTGCCCACCGCGGTCACGCTTGCGGCCCGGGACGAGGCGCTGTCGAGCGCGCTGGCGGGCGCGCTGGGCTCGCCGACGTTTCGGCCGTATCACTCCACCGATTTGCGCGGGGTGGAGATCGGCGGCGCGGCCAAGAACGTGCTGGCGATCGCCGCGGGAATCGTCGAGGGCCGCCGGCTCGGACCGAGCGCCGCCGCCGCGCTCACCACACGCGGCTTCGCCGAGCTCGTGCGCTTCGGCAGGGCCTTCGGCGCCAGGCCCGAGACGCTCACCGGCCTCTCCGGGCTCGGCGATCTGATCCTGACCTGCTCGAGCCGGCAATCGCGGAATTTTTCGCTGGGAATTGCGCTCGGGGAAGGCCGTTCGCTCGAGGAAGCGCAACGCGGCAAGCTGGTGGAAGGCATTTACACGGCCTCGGTGCTCAGCGAGATGGCGAATGCACGCGGAATCGAGATGCCGATCGCCGCGGCGGTCGCGGCCGTGCTGGACGGCCGGCTCGGCATCGATGCCGCAATCGAATCGCTGCTGACGCGGCCGTTCCGGGCGGAGGGGTGAGCACTGCGATGCAGGCAAAGATCAGCGGACTGGGAGGTAGCGATGGCGTATTGGCTGCTGAAAACCGAGCCCGAGACGTTCTCGTGGGACGATCAGGTCGCGCGCGGCGGCAAGGGCGAGCCCTGGACCGGGGTGCGCAACTACCGCGCCCGCGCGCACCTCAAGGCGATGCGGCTCGGCGATCAGGCGTTTTTCTACCACACCGGGGACGAGAAGCAGGTCGTCGGCATCGTCGAGGTCATCCGCGAGGCCTATCCGGACCCGACCGACGACACCGCGGTGTTTCGCGCGGTCGACGTGAAGGCGGTGCGGCCGCTGCCCAAGCCGGTGACGCTGGCGTCCGTCAAAGCCGACCGCCGGCTCAAGGACATGGTGCTGGCCAAGCAGCCGAGGCTTTCGGTCCAGCCGGTGACGGAGCGCGAGTGGCGGATCGTGTGCAGCATGGGCGGCATCGAGGCATAAAAGCGTAGTAGGTTCGTGGCCCGGATGGAGCGCCCGCGAAGGGCGCGCAATCCGGGACTGTGGGATGAACCCCGGATTTCGCTTCGCTTCATGCGGGCTACCAGCAATCGAGCGATACTTGGACGGAGGCCAGGATGACATTTGCCGGCATGAATTACTGGGCCGTGCTGATGGCGGCGGTGGCCGCCTGGATGCTGGGGGCGCTATGGTACTCGCTGCTGGCGAAGCCATGGATGGCCGCCGCCGGCGTGGCGAAGGCCAGCATCGAGAGCAACGCCGGATCGATCCGCGGTTTCCTGCCGTTCGTCGTTGCCTTCGTGGCGGCATTGGTCATGGCCTGGGTGCTCGCAGGCATCATGGGGCACCTCGGCCAGCTCAGCATCAAGAACGGGGTGGTTTCCGGAGCGTTCTGCTGGCTCGGCTTCACGATTCCCGCCATGGCGGCGAATTACACGTTCGGGCAACGCCGGCCGCTTCTGCTGCTGATCGACGGCGGATATTGGCTGGCCGCGCTGGTGGTGATGGGGGTCGTCATCGGCGGGCTCGGGATTCGATAGGCCGTCGTTCAGGGCCCGAGTTCGGCGGCCTGCAACCAAAGTGGGACGACGCCGCGCCCTTGTCGGTGCTTGGTCCGGGGCTGCATAATGGCGGCCGAGGAAACGCCTTTGGCCGCATCGGCCATTCACCGCTAGGGGTAGATCATGTCGGACAAGGTTTACGCAGTCCCGGCCGAGTGGAAGCAGCGCGCCTTCATCGATGCCGCGAAATATCGGCAGATGTACGAGCGCTCGGTCAAGGATCCCGACGGCTTCTGGGGCGAGATCGGCAAACGCATCGACTGGTTCAAGCCCTACAGCAAGGTCAAGAACAGCTCGTTCGACCTGCATCGCGTCTCCATCAAATGGTACGAGGACGGCGTCACCAACGTGGCGCACAATTGCATCGACCGGCATCTCGCCAAGCGCGGCAATCAGGTGGCGATCCTGTGGGAAGGCGACGATCCGAAGGAGGACCGGCGGATCACCTACAAGGAGCTCCACGCCGAGGTCGGCAAGTTCGCCAACGTGCTCAAGGCGCAAGGGGTCAAGAAGGGCGACCGCGTCACCATCTACCTGCCGATGATTCCCGAGCTGGCGTTCGCGATGCTCGCCTGCGCACGGATCGGGGCTATTCACTCCATCGTGTTCGGCGGGTTCTCTCCGGACTCTCTCGCCGGCCGCATCAAGGACGCGAAATCGACCATCATCGTCACGGCGGACGAGGGCGTTCGCGGCGGACGCAAGGTCGCGCTCAAGGTCAACGCCGATGAGGCGGCCGAGAAGGCGGGAGGCGTGCAGTCCATGGTGGTGGTGCGCCGTACCGGCGGCGCGGTGAACATGAAGCCGGGCCGCGACCATTATTACGACGAGCTGGTCAAGGCCGTGTCGGCGGATTGTCCGTGCGAGCCGATGAACGCCGAGGATCCGCTGTTCATCCTCTACACCTCCGGCTCGACCGGACAGCCGAAAGGCGTGCTGCACACGACTGCCGGCTATCTGGTGTTCGTCGCGTTCAGCCACGAAACCATCTTCGATTATCACGACGGCGACATCTATTGGTGCACCGCCGACGTCGGCTGGGTGACTGGTCACAGCTACATCGTGTACGGGCCGCTCGCCAACGGCGCGACCACGCTGATGTTCGAGGGCGTGCCGAATTACCCGACAATCTCCCGGTTCTGGGAGGTGGTGGACAAGCACAAGGTCAACACCTTCTATACGGCGCCGACCGCGATCCGGGCGCTGATGCAGGCCGGCGAGGCGCCGGTGAAGAAAACCAGCCGCAAGTCGCTGCGCCTGCTCGGCACCGTGGGCGAGCCGATCAATCCCGAAGCGTGGGAATGGTATCATCGCGTGGTGGGCGAGGGCCGCTGCCCGATCGTCGACACCTGGTGGCAGACCGAGACCGGCGGCATCCTGATCACCCCGCTGCCGGGCGCGATCGCCACCAAGCCGGGCTCGGCCACCCTGCCGTTCTTCGGGGTGATCCCGCAGATCGTCGATGCTTCCGGCGAAGTCTTGGAGGGACCCGGGCAAGGCAATCTGGTGATCGCCGATGCCTGGCCCGGAATGATGCGCACGGTTTATGGCGATCACGAGCGCTTCGCCCAGACCTATTTCTCGGCCTACCCGGGCAAATATTTCACCGGCGACGGCTGCCGCCGCGACGCCGACGGCTATTATTGGATCACCGGGCGGGTCGACGACGTGATCAACGTCTCCGGGCACCGGCTCGGCACCGCCGAGGTCGAGAGCGCGCTGGTGGCGCATCCGAAGGTTTCGGAGGCCGCGGTCGTCGGCTATCCGCACGATCTCAAGGGCCAGGGCATTTACGCCTATGTGACGCTGATGGCCGGCGAGCAGCCGAGCGAGGCGCTGCGCAAGGAGCTCGTCGCCTGGGTGCGCAAGGAGATCGGCCCGATCGCCTCGCCCGATCTCATCCAGTTCGCGCCCAGTCTGCCGAAGACGCGCTCGGGAAAGATCATGCGACGGATCCTGCGAAAGATCGCCGAGGACTCGTTCCAGAATCTCGGCGACACTTCCACGCTGGCGGAACCCGGCGTCGTCGACGACCTGGTCCACAATCGTCAGAACCGCAGGACCGCCGCCGCAGAGTAATCCCGGTCGTCCGATGCGCGAACGGCGCCGGACGCTTGGCGGCCTGATCCGGTCGCGAGGCTCAAGCCGGCTCGCTCTCGCCGTAGCTCTTTCCGGGGCTCGTCGCGTTGCGGAGGCCGCAGGCTTCGACCGCGTGTCCCCCGTGGCACACATCGTACCGCCGGACTGTGGCGGTCAGAGCACACTTAACAATTAATTGCTGCGAAACCGCCGCGACGGCTGGCCAGCGCACGGCATTTTAGTTTGAATTTACGCTGTCTGCAGGTTTTGGCTGAAGTAATTCGAGCCGGCGCTATCATCGCAACCTTCTGCATTCGACCGCGTTGTCACGCAGCGTCGAATGCGCGAGGCGTGAGGGCTTCCATGATTCAGAACTTGCTGGGTTCGCTTGCGGGCACCGCGGCGATCGGGGCGATCCTGCTCGTCGGGCCGGCGCCCGCCGAGGCCCGCGAGATGGTCTCGTTCCGGGACAATGCCGCGGCGGCGGGCTCGATCGTGATCAGGACCGGCGAGCGGCGGCTGTATTATGTACTCGGCGATGGGCGCGCGATCCGCTATCCGGTCGGCGTGGGCAAGCCCGGCAAGCAATGGGCCGGTCAAACGATGATTGACGGCAAATATCTGCATCCGGCCTGGTCGCCTCCGGCCGACGTCAAGCATGACAAGCCGAACATCCCGGACGTGATTCCCGGCGGATCTCCCAGAAACCCGATGGGTGTGGCGGCGATGACCCTCAACGGCGGGCAATACGCCATCCACGGCACGAACGTGCCGTCGTCGGTCGGGGGCTTCGTGTCGTACGGCTGCATCCGCATGTACAATCAGGACATCAGCGACTTGTTTGGACGGGTGAGCGTCGGCACGCCGGTGATCGTCACGCGATAGCCGCCGCACAGGACGCAAGGCCGAGGACAGAACAGACCGCGGACGACGGAGTTGCTATATCCGTCGTCTGCCCATGGCTCCTGCCCGAACCACGATTTCCGCGGAAGTGCCCGGTTTGGCGGCGCGCCGGATTGCGATCGAAATTCTCGAAGGCGTGTTGCGGCGGCACCGGCCGCTCGACGAGCAGCTCGACGGTCCGCAGGCGCATCCTCGGCTCTCCGCGCTCGCGGATCGCGATCGCGCCCTGGTGCGTAAGCTCCTCGGCACGGCATTGCGCCGGCTCGGCACCCTGCGGGCGCTGCTGGCGGCCGCGCTCGATCGCGGGCTTCCCGCCGACGCGCCGCGGCTCGAAGCGGTGCTGCTGATCGGCGCCGCCCAGGTTCTCTGGCTCGAGATCCCGGACCATGCCGCGGTCGATCTGGCAGTACGCCTGGTCCAGGCGGATCGCAGAGCCGCGCGCTATGCCGGCGTGGTCAACGCCGTGCTTCGGCGCCTGGCGCGGGAGGGCGCGGCGATGCTCGACGCGCTCGACGCGACCGCGCTCGACACACCCGAATGGCTGATCTCCCGCTGGGCGCGCAACTATGGGGTCGCAACCGCGCGCGCGATCGGCGAAATGCATGCGGTCGAGCCGCCGCTCGATTTGAGCGTGAAGGCAGATCCGGAAGCCTGGGCAGCCCGCCTGCGCGGCCGCGTGCTGCCCACCGGGTCCGTTCGCAGCCTCGCGCAGGGGCGCATTTCCGCGCTTCCCGGCTATGACGAGGGCGCCTGGTGGGTCCAGGACGCCGCGGCGGCGCTGCCGGCGCGGTTGTTGGGCGATGTGCGCGGCCGCAGGATTGCCGACCTTTGCGCGGCCCCGGGCGGCAAGACCGCGCAGCTCGCGGCGATGGGCGCGCAAGTGACGGCGGTCGACCGCGCGCCGGCGCGGCTCGCCCGGCTGCGGGACAATCTGGCAAGGCTGGGGCTGCGCGCCGAAACCGTTGCGGCCGACGTGGCCGAATGGCAGGGCGGAGACTTCGAGGCGGTGCTGCTCGACGCGCCCTGCCTGTCGACTGGAACGATCCGGCGCCACCCCGATATTCCATGGCTCAAACGGTCAAGCGATATCGAGCCGCTCGTCGAGCTGCAGCGCCGTTTGCTCGACCGGGCGGCTGCGATGCTCAGACCCGCCGGCACATTGGTCTACTGCACCTGCTCGCTCGAGCCCGAGGAGAACGAAGAGCAGATCGCCGCACTGCTGGCTCGGTGCCCCGGCCTGCAACGCCGTGCCATTCGCCCCGACGAAGTCGCAGGATTGGCCGAGCTCGTGAGCCCCGCGGGCGACCTGCGCACGCTGCCCTGCCATCTCGCCGGCCCGGATGTCCACTGGGCCGGGCTCGACGGCTTCTATGCCGCGCGCATCGAGCGGACCTGACGGGGCTCCAAAAAACGCGAATTTAGACTCCTAACCATGGTTTCGGCCTAAAGGCTTGATCAGCCTGCCTTGGCGTACGCCCTTGGGCAGGAGCGCGGGGGGCCAGCCTCCGGTTCGTTTACCGCTGTCGCAGTGTTAAGGGTACTGTGGGCACGGCGGGAGTATCTGGTTGCAATGCAAGAGGGGAGCTTGGTCATTTCCCGGGGGTCCATCGTCGAGCGTACGAGGCTCTCGCTGTTCGCGGCGAGCCGCGCGCTCCGCACCTTCCTGGCTCGGCTCAACGCGCATCCGGTGTTTCGCTGGAATTTCTTTCCCGGTAGCGCCGACCGCCTGCTGATCGCGCCCCAGGACCTGCGCACCGCCGACCCGACCCGGGCGAGCGAGATTTATGCCGGCCGTTTTGCTTTCGCGGGCAAGATCGTGGTCTGCGACGGCCGCTCGCCGTTCCAAATGGACCCCCCGTCCGATGAATGGGTGGACATGCTGCTCGGCTTCGGCTGGCTCCGGCATCTGCGCGCCGCCGATTCCAGCATCACCCGCGGTCATGCCCGCGCGCTGGTGGCCGATTGGATCACGCTGCAGGGATCCTGGAATTCGCTGGCGTGGCGGCCCGAGATCGTGGCGCGGCGGATCATCTCATGGCTGTCTCAGGCGCCGTTGGTGCTGCAGGAATCCGACGCGACGTTCTACCGGCGCTTCATCCGCAATCTCACCCGCCAGGTCCGTTATTTGCGGCGCACGCTGGCGTCGACGCGGGACGGGCTGCCGCGGCTCCAAGCCATGGTCGCGCTGACCTATGCGGCGCTGTGCATCGCCGGACAGACCCGGATGCTCAAGCCGATGAGCCGGCGGCTCATGGAGGAGCTCGAGCGGCAGATCCTGCCGGACGGCGGCCACATCAGCCGCAATCCCGCGGCGCTGATCGAACTCCTGCTCGACCTGTTGCCGCTCAAGCAGGCGTTCGCAGCCCGCAACGTGCCGCCGCCGCCGCCGCTGCTCAACGCCATCGACCGCATGATGCCGATGCTGCGTTTCTTCCGACACGGCGACGGCAATTTCGCGCTCTTCAACGGCATGGGCCCGACCGCGCCGGACTTGCTGGCCACCGTGCTCGCCTATGACGACGCGCGCGGCGCGCCGCTCGCCAATGCGCCGCACAGCGGGTACCAGCGCATGCAGGCCGGCGCGCTGCTGGTGATCGCCGATACCGGTCGAGCGCCTCCGGTCGGCGTGAGCCAGGAGGCGCACGCCGGTTTTCTGTCGTTCGAGCTCTCCTCGAGCCAGCACCGGATCGTAGTGAATTGCGGATTGCCGCCCACCAGCCGGGAGAGCTGGCGGCCGGTCGCCCGCGCGACGGCCGCGCATTCGACGGTGACGTTCAACGACGTGTCGTCGTGCCAATTCCTGGGCCCCGGTCCGCTGCAGCGGTTTCTCGGCGCGTCGGTCATCGAGGGCCCGGCCGAAGTGTCGGTCTCGCGCCAGGACCGCGAGGAAGCCGTCCAGGTGCGGGCTTCCCACGACGGCTACGCCGGGCGGTTCGGGGTCGTGCACCAACGTTCGCTGCGGTTGGCGGGGGATGGCAGCCGGCTCGACGGCGAGGACCGGTTCCTGCCGGCGCACGGCGACAAGCTGCCGAGCGGACGCCGCGACGCGTTTGCGGTGCGCTTCCATTTGCATCCGGCGGTCAGGGCGAACCGGCTGACCGACGGCCACGGCGCCATGCTGATGCTGCCGAACCGCGAAATCTGGACGTTCAGCGCTTACGAGGATTCGATCGAGCTCGAGGAGAGCGTCTATCTCGCCGGCCGCGAGGGACCCCGCCGCACGACGCAGCTCGTGATCTACGGCCGCGCCCGAAAGGTGCAGAGCGTGCGCTGGACCTTCCTGCATGGGGACATCAGCGCGCTCGGGCAGCGCCGCGACGCCGAGGAGCTCGAGCTGCCGCTGTAAATCGCGTGTAAATCGCGGCTGTTGACGCAAGCGCTGCGCGGTTTGAACGCGCGGCGATTCGTGCTACCGCCCGGCCCCGGCATTCAGATCTTCGTTGCTCCGATGAACGAGCGCTTGCGTCCCATCGCCCGTGCCCTGCTCTCGGTTTCCGACAAGACCGGGCTCGTCGAATTTGCCCGCGTGCTCGCCGATCGAAACGTCGAGCTCATCTCGACCGGCGGCACGCGCAAGGCGCTGACCGAAGCCGGGCTTGCGGTGCGCGAAGTCTCGGATCTCACCGGCTTCCCCGAGATGATGGACGGCAGGGTCAAGACGCTGCACCCGAAGGTGCACGGCGGCCTGATGGCGATCCGCGACGATCCGCGCCATCGCGCCGCGATGGAGACGCACGGCATCGCGGCGATCGATCTCCTCGTCGTTAATCTTTATCCGTTCGAGGCGGCGGTCGCCAAAGGCAGCGCGTTCGCCGGGTGCGTCGAGAACATCGACATCGGCGGCCCCGCCATGATCCGGGCCGCGGCGAAGAACCACGCCGATGTTCTGGTCGTGGTCGATCCGGACGATTACCGAGCCGTGCTGGCCGAACTATCGGCGCAAGCCGGCGCGACCCGTCTCGACCTGCGCGCGCGGTTTGCCGCCAAGGCGTTCGCGCGCACCGCCGCCTATGACGCGGCGATCGCGGCCTGGTTCGCCGAAGCGCTCGCCGACCCGGCGCCGGCCTGGCGCACGTTCTCGGGGCGGCTCATCGAAGCCTTGCGCTACGGCGAGAATCCGCATCAATCCGCCGCGTTCTACCGCACGGCGGAGCAGCGCTTCGGCGTCGCGACCGCGCGCCAGGTCCAGGGCAAGCAGCTCTCCTACAACAATCTCAACGACACCGACGCGGCGTATGAATGCCTCGCCGAGTTCGACGCGGGGCGCAGCGCCGCCTGCGTGATCGTCAAGCACGCCAATCCGTGCGGGGTCGCCGAAGGCGCAGATCTCGTCGATGCCTACCGCAAGGCGCTCGCCTGCGATCCGGTGTCGGCCTACGGCGGCATCGTCGCGCTCAACCAAAAACTCGACGCCGAGGCGGCGCGCGCCATCACCGAGATCTTCACCGAGGTGATCATCGCGCCGCAGGCAAGCGAGGAGGCGATCGGCATCGTGGGCGCCAAGAAGAATTTGCGCCTGCTGCTCGCCGGCGGCGTGCCCGATCCGCGCGCAGCCGGGACGCTGGTCAAATCCGTCGCCGGCGGTTTTCTGGTGCAGTCGCGCGACAATGCGGTGGTCGACGAGATGCAATTGCGGACTGTCACCAAGCGCGCGCCCACCGCGGCCGAGCTCGACGATCTGCGCTTCGCCTTCCGGGTGGCCAAGCACGTCAAGTCGAACACCATCGTATATGCCAAGGGCCGCGCCACCGTCGGCATCGGCGCCGGACAGATGAGCCGCGTCGATGCCGCGCGCATCGCCGCCCGCAAGGCCGAGGACGCGGCGAGGGCGGCAGGACTTGCCGCGCCCGCGACCCGAGGCTCGGTGGTCGCGTCCGACGCGTTCTTCCCGTTCGCGGACGGGCTTCTGGTGGCGATCGAGGCGGGTGCGACCGCCGTGATCCAGCCCGGCGGCTCGATGCGCGACGAGGAAGTGATCCGGGCTGCCGATGCGCACGGCATCGCCATGGTGTTCACCGGCGTGCGGCATTTTCGGCATTAACCTCGCTTTGCCGATACCAGGCCTGGCAGGCTGCGGAATCCGTATGCGGCCTTTTGGCATACCAGCATTTGGATCAATGATTTAACCCCATTCATTTCGTCAAAATGCGGCTTGTGGCTGCAGCAACTATTACTCGCAATTTTAAAGCGAAGAAACCGCCATGCGGCGCGGTCCGACATGATTCCAGCCCGGGCGGCTCGATGCGCAACAGAGGAAAATCAATCCGCCCCACCCGACCGCCCGCGGCGGCCACCCTCTCCGGCCGGGGAGGGATTGACGCGGGAGAGCACCAGCGCGCCGACGGCGAAGAAGGCGAGCAGCACAGCCATGCCGGCCTTCTGGCTCGCGGTCGCGGCCGTCACGACGCCGACGAGCAGCGGGCCGACGAACGAGGTGATTTTTCCCGACAGCGCGAACAGCCCGAAGAATTGCGTGATGCGGTCCGCGGGCGCGAGCCGCGCCAACAGCGAGCGCGCGGCGGCCTGCACGGGTCCGGCGACGGCGCCGATCAGGAGCCCGATCGCCACATAGGCGCGCTCGGCGGTGGATGCATAGAGCGCCTCGCCGGGCGCCGGCGGCGTGACCGCTATGAAGCCGATGCGGTCGGAATCGATCGTGAGAATCGCCGCCGCCGACCCGATCAGGATGATGAGACAGCCGAGGATCACCCGCTTGGGACCGTAGCGGTCGTCGAGCTTGCCGCCCACAAAAGCGCCGATCGAGCCCGTGACGGTCAGCAGGATGCCGAACGTCCCGATCTGAATGGTGCCCCAACCGAACGTGCCGGCCGCATAGATGCCCCCGAATGCGAACAGCGCGACCAGGCCATCGGCACAGATCATGTTGGCGAGCAGGAACAGCGCGAGATCGCGCTCGCGGGGCAGATGGCGCAGCGTATGCGCCAGCGTCGCGAGCCCGCTGCGCAGCGCGTCGCGAATGCCGCGCTGCCGCGGCCGGTCGGGCGTGAAGGCGAACAGCGGCCACGCGAACGCCAAGAGCCAAAGCGCCGTGAACGGCCCGGTGGCGCGGTCGCCCTCGTGGGAAAGCGGGTCAAGACCGAAGATCGGCGCAAAGCCGAGCAGCGTCTTGCCGGTCACCGGACTGGCGGCGAGCAAACCAAGCGTGACCACGAGGCTGATCAGGCCGCCCACATAGGCGACGCCCCACGCGGTGCCGGACAGCCGGCCGAGCCGCTCGGCCGGCACCAAGGCGGGCATCATGCTGTTGAAGAACACCAGCGCGCATTGCGCGCCGACGGCGCCGAGCGCGAACGCGCCGAGCACCGGCACGATGCTCGAAGCATCCGCCGGCCTGCCGAACCACAGCAGCGCGGAGGCGCCGAGCAGCAGCGTGGAGAATCCGGCGATCCACGGCTTGCGACTGCCCGCCGCGTCCGCGAT
>DASWCW010000012.1:0-11116 GCA_036395835.1 Xanthobacteraceae bacterium | reverse complement strand
TGGCTGAAACCACCGCAAGCACGGTGTACGTCATCTACATCGCCGCGGCGCCGGACAGGGTGTGGGCCGCGCTCACCTCCAGCCAATTCACCATGCAATATTTCTTCGGGCGTTCGGTCGAGTCCGACTGGAACAAGGGTTCATCCTGGGTTCTGCGCATGCCGGACGGACGTGTCGACGTGAAAGGCGAAGTGCGCGACAGCGATCCGCCCTGGAAGCTCGTCGTGACATGGAATGTCGATTGGATCGAGCCCAAGCTGCCCGAATGCGTCGTCACCTATGAGATCGAGCGGGTCGGCGAAAATCTCGTGCGCCTGACGATGACCGAAGCGCACCCGACGCCGATTCCGGCGCATCTCCTGGAGGGCGGACGCAAGGGTTGGCCGATGATCCTGTCGGGACTCAAATCGCTGCTCGAAACCGGCAGATCGCTCGACATTCCGGTCCCTCAACCGCCAAAAGAGCCGAGCCGGTGAGCCGATGAATGACGGATTACAGTCCATAGACGCGGACCAGGTGTCGGCCTCGTCCGTCCCCGGAACCGGTGTCGCCATCGCGCGTTGCCGCCCCGCCGCTTTCCCGTGAGCTCCGCTTCGGCTATGTGCCCGGTCGATCGTTCCGCGCTCCGAGGTCGTTGATGTTCCCCAAGGCGAAATCCGCGCTCCAGCCCAACACCTATGCGTTCGAATCCGAGCCGCTGATCAAGCCGACCGGCTTTCGCGAATACGACGCGCGCTGGCTGCTCGACAAAGAGCTCAATCTGATGGGCGTGCAGGCGCTCGGCATGGGGCTCGGGACCCTGATCCGCCAAATCGGCGTGAAGCCCGAGATCGTCACCGGCCATGATTTCCGCGCGTATTCCACCGCCGTGAAGATGGCGCTGGTCTCAGGACTGATGGCCGCCGGCTGCAAGGTCCACGACATCGGCCTGGCGCTCTCCCCGATGGCGTATTTCGCCCAGTTCGATCTCGACGTGCCGTGCGTCGCCATGGTGACCGCCTCGCACAATGACAACGGCTGGACCGGGGTGAAGATGGGAGCCGATCGGCCGCGCACCTTCGGGCCGGACGAGATCGGTCGTCTCAAGGACATCGTGATCAACGCGCGCTTCGAGCTTGGGGGCGGCGGCTCCTATCATTTCGTCCGCGATTTTGCCGCGCGTTACATCGACGACCTCACCGATCGGCCGAAGCTCAAGCGCCGGCTCAAGGCGGTCGTCGCCTGCGGCAACGGCACCGCCGGTGCCTTCGCGCCGAAGGTGCTGGAAACCATCGGGTGCGAAGTGGTCCCGCTCGATTGCGAGCTCGATTACACCTTTCCGAAATACAATCCCAATCCCGAGGACATGAAGATGCTGCACGCGGTGCGCGACGAGGTGCGGCGCGCCGGGGCGGATGTCGGACTGGCGTTCGACGGCGACGGCGACCGTTGCGGCGTCGTCGACAACGAGGGCGAGGAGATCTTCGCCGACAAGGTCGGCGTGATGCTCGCGCGCGACATTTCTGCGCTGCATCCCGGCGCGACTTTCGTGGCCGACGTGAAATCGACCGGGCTGTTCGCGACCGATACGGTCCTGCAGAAGAATCACGCCAAGACCGATTATTGGAAGACCGGCCATTCCTACATCAAGCGCCGCGTCAACGAGATCGGCGCGATCGCCGGCTTCGAGAAATCCGGGCACTTCTTCTTCAATGCGCCGCTCGGGCGCGGCTATGACGATGGCCTCGTCTCGGCGCTCGCCGTCTGCGACATGCTCGACCGCAATCCGGATAAGTCGATGGCGGAGCTCAAGCACGCTCTGCCCAAAACCTGGCAGTCGCCGACCATGTCGCCGCATTGCGACGACGAGGTCAAATACCGCGTGGTCGACGAGGTCGTGAAGCATTTCCAGGCGGCGCGCGAAAAACACGAAACAGTCGCCGGCCAGAGCATTCGCGATCTCGTCACCGTCAACGGCGTGCGCGTCACCGTCGAGGACGGCACCTGGGGGCTGGTGCGGGCGTCTTCGAACAAGCCGGAACTCGTGGTCGTGGTCGAGAGCCCGGTATCGGACGCGCGCATGCGCGAAATGTTCAAGGCGGTCGATCAGGCGCTGCGCACCCACAAGGAGGTCGGTGCCTACAATCAGACGATCTGATTCCGGGGATCGGAAATCAAAGGCGGGAAATCACAAACCTGCTTGACCGCCGACCTCTGATATCTGATTCCTGAGCCCATGCGCGTGGCCATTCTCGGCGCCGGCCCGGCCGGGCTCTATCTCGCCTATTTGCTGAAGCGGCGCCTTCCCGAGACGCAAGTCCGCCTCATCGAGCAGAACCGCGCGGATTCGACCTTCGGCTTCGGCGTGGTGTTCTCCGATCGCGCGCTGGAGTTCCTGAAAGAAGACGACGCCGACACCTACGACGCCATCGCGCCGCATCTCGAGGTCTGGCAGGACATCGCCGTCGTGCATCGCGGCGAAAGGATCGCGATCGACGGCGTCGGCTTTGCGGCGGTGGGCCGGCTCGAGCTGCTTGCCGTGCTGCAGCAGCGGGCGCGCTCGGTCGGCATCGAGCCCGAATACGGCCGCAGAATCGAGCGGATCGAGGAGCTCGACGGCGCCGATGTCATCGTCGGCGCCGACGGCGCGAACTCGCTGGTGCGGCAAAGCCTGGCCCGCGAGTTCGGCGCCCGGGTGGGGCATCTGAGCAATCGGTTCGCCTGGTTCGGCACGACGCAGCGCTTCGAAACGCTGACCCAAACGTTCCGCACGGCCGAATTCGGTCACTGCAACGCCCACCATTACCGGTACGCGGAAAATATGAGCACGTTCATCATCGAGCTCGACGCGGCGAGCTTTGCGCGCGCCGGTTTCGCCCGCATGGGCGAAGCCGAGGCGAAGCGGGTCTGCGAGCGGGTGTTCGCCGCAGACCTCGGGGGGCATCGGCTGATCTCCAATCGATCGATCTGGCGGCAATTCCCGAACGTGCGCAACGCGCGCTGGTCGCACGGCAAATGCGTGCTGATCGGGGATGCGCTCCACACCGCGCATTTCTCCATCGGGTCCGGCACGAGACTAGCCCTCGAGGACGCGATCGCGCTCGATCGGGCGCTCGCGCAACATCCGCACGATGTTCGCGGCGCATTGCAATTCTTCGAGGCCTCGCGCCGGCCGATCCTGGAGAAGCTCGTCGCCGCCGCGGATTTGAGTGCAGGCTGGTACGAGCGCTTTGCCGAGCACATGGCGCTCGCACCGATCGATCTCGCCATGAGCTACGTCATGCGCTCGGGCCGCATCGATCTGGAGCGCCTGCGCCGGCTCTCCCCGCGCTTCGTCGCGCGCTACCAGCGGGAACGGGGGACGTCTTTTCGGTCCGTCGTCCCGGGGCCCGAGCGAAGCTCGGGAACCCGGGATCCATAACCGCCATCGCTCCGGCTTTTCGACGTCGGTGTTCATAGGTTCCGGCTCTCGCGCTGATGCGCTCGGCCGGAATGACCACCCCGGCCTACACCTGCTCCTCGAACGTGGCGCGGAACGCATGCGCCGGATACACCCCGAGGATCTTCAGCTCCTTGGAGAAGAACGCCAGCTCCTCGAGTGCGAGCGCGAGCGAGCGGTCGTCCGGATGGCCTTCGACGTCGGCATAGAATTGCGTGGCGAAGAAATTGCCCTCGATCATGTAGCTCTCGAGCTTGGTCATGTTGATGCCGTTGGTGGCGAACCCGCCGAGCGCCTTGTAGAGCGCGGCCGGGACGTTGCGCACCCGGAACAGGAACGTGGTGATGACGGTGCCGTCGCCGGTGCGCGCCCATCGCGCCTCGCGCGCCAGCACGATGAAGCGCGTGGTGTTGTGCGCCTCGTCCTCGATGTTCTCGGCGAGAACCTCGAGGCCGTAGATCTCGGCCGCCAGGCCCGAGGCGATGGCGGCGCGGGTTTTTTCCCCGCGCTCGGCGACCTCGCGGGCGGAGCCCGCGGTGTCGGCCGCCACGATGGTCTTGAGCCCGAGCTTGCGGATGATGTTGCGGCACTGGCCGAGCGCCATGACGTGGCTCTCGACCGAGCGGATGTCCTCGAGCCTGGCTCCCTTGGGCGCCATGAGCTGGTGCCGGATCGGCAGGAACCATTCGGCCACGATGTGAAGCCCCGAGGTCGGCATCAGATGATGAATGTCGGCGACCCGGCCCGCGACCGAGTTCTCGATCGGGATCATGCCGAGCTCAGCCTCGCCGCTCTCGACCGCCACGAACGCATCCTCGAAGGTCGGGCACGGCACCGCGTCGTATTCCGGATAGGCGTCGTGACAGGCGATGTGCGAATTGGCGCCCGGCTCGCCCTGGAACACGATTTTCTTTGCTCGGCTCATCGGTTTTCCGTCCACGGGATCCTCACCGCGATCTGCGCATCGTCGCCCGCAACAATTCCAGGTCCTCGGGCGTGTTGACCTCGGGGGGCGCGCGATCGACGATCGCCACGTCGATGCGCATGCCGGCTTCGAGCGCGCGCAGCTGCTCGAGCTTCTCGCGGCGCTCGAGCGCCGAGGGCGCCAGCGCGACGAAGCGGGCGAGCGCGTCGCGGCGGAACGCATAGAGCCCGAAATGATGGTAGAGCGGACCCTCGCCCCAGGGCGCGGTGGCGCGGGTGAAATAGAGCGCACGCAGCCGATCGACTGCAACCCGCGAGCCGACGACCTTGACGAAATTCGGATTGTCGCGCGCGTCCGGATCGCGGATCTCGGCCGCCGTCGTCGCGATGTCGACCTCGGGGTCGGCGAGGGGGCGCAGCGCGGCCGCGATCGCGCCTGGCTCGCAGCTCGGCATGTCGCCCTGCACGTTGACGACGATTCTGGCGCGCCGTTCCGGATCGATCAGTTCCGCGGCCTCGTGGATGCGGTCCGACCCGGATTCATGATCGCCGCGCGTCATCACCGCGCGGCCGCCGGCCTTGCCGACCGCGGCGATGATTTCTTCGCTGTCGGTCGCCACTACGACGGGACCGACCGCGGCCGCGACGGCGCGTTCGAGCACGTGGACGATCATCGGCTTGCCGCAAAGGTCGGCGAGCGGCTTTCCGGGCAGCCGGGTCGAAGCCATCCGGGCTGGAATGAGGACGAGGACATCGGCCATCTGCTTCCGGGATGCCCCGGCCCCGAACGGATTTCGATCTAGTTCGATCGCGCCGCAAAGCGCGATCGGCGGGCGTTGCGGGCTGCTTATACGGGTTGCCAGAAACGAGGCAACCGGTTATCTGTCCGGCCGCATTCCCGCCACCCGCGCCACGCAAAAGAGCGCTCTCCGATGGATTCCTTCGAAGTCAATAAGGTCCTCGGCGCTGTCCTGTTCACCTGTCTGGTTCTGCTCGCGCTCAACATTGCGGCGGGGGCTTTGTTCACGCCGGAGCCTCCGAAGAAGCCGGGTTACGAGGTCGCGGCGCAGGAGGAAGCCGGCGCCGCGCCGGCGGCGGCGCCCGCGGCCGAAGAGCCGATCGAGCAGGCGCTGGCGAACGCCGATCCCAAGCGCGGCCAGCAGGCCGCCAGGGTCTGCCAGACCTGCCACACGTTCGAGAAGGGTGCGCCGAACAAGATCGGGCCGAACCTGTGGGGGGCGGTGGGGCGCAAGAAGGCAACCGAAGGCGGGTTCGCCTATTCCGACGCGGTCAAATCCAAAGGCGGCGAGTGGACCGTGGAAGACCTCAACAAGTTTCTGGCGAATCCACGTGGCTACGCGCCCGGCACCAAGATGAGCTTCGCGGGGTTGCAGCGGGAGAACCAGCGCGCCGACGTGATCGCGTATCTGAACACGCTTTCCGACAACCCCAAGCCGCTGCCGACCGCGGCGGCACCTTCCGGCCAGGAAAAGGGGCAGGCGCAGGGCGGCGGCCAGGCCGCCCCGCAGGGCCAGCCCGCGCCCGGCGCCAAGCCGAGCCCGCCGCGCGGCGAGGCGCAGTCGCAGGTACCGGGCCCGGCGCAGCCGCAGGCTACATCGCCGGGCCAGTCCCAGGCGCCGCAACCGGGCAGTCCGCCGAGCCCCGCGCCCGGTCAGAAGAGCGAGTGAACGCCGGCTCGGTTCGGTTTCGCGCTTCACCCGCCGCCGCGCGCGGCAGATTGTTCGCTCGGATGTCATTGCGAACCGCCTCGCCGCACCAGACATACGCGAGATCATCGCGCTCGCGTGCATTGGAGTTGATCGTGCATCCGACCCGTCGAACCATCCTCCGCATCGGCTGCCTGGCGCTCGCCGCGCCCGCCGTCGGCATTCTCGACGCGCCGCCGGGTGCGGGCGCGGCGCAAACCGCTGCGCCGCCGAGAAACTGGCGGCACGGCCTCTCGCTGTTCGGCGATCTGCATTACCCGGATGGATTCCCGCGGTTCGAATACGTCAATCCCGATGCGCCGCGGGGCGGCACGATGCGGTTGAGCGCGCTCGGCACGTTCGATAATTTCAACGTGGTGGTGGCGAGCGTGAAAGGCCAGGTCGCAGCCGGGCTCGGGCTGATTTACAATCGGCTACTGGCAAACGCTTGGGATGAAGTATCCACGATGTACGGCCTGCTGGCCGAGTCGGTTGCTCATCCTGACGATCGCTCTTGGGTCACTTATCGGTTGCGTCCGGAAGCGAAATGGCACGACGGGGCTCCGGTCACCATCGATGACGTGATCTTTTCGTTCGAGGTCTGGAAGAAATATGATCCCGGCATTTCCGCGTACTACCGGCACGTCGTCAAAGCCGAGCGCACCGGCGAACGCGAAGTAACCTTCACGTTCGATTCGGCCGGCAATCGCGAGCTGCCGCTGATCATCGGCGAGCTCACCGTATTGCCCAAGCACTGGTGGCAGGCGAGCGACAAGAACGGCAACAAGCGCGACATTTCCGCCACCACGCTCGAGCCGCCGTTGGGCGCGGGTCCGTACCGGATCAAGGATTTCGTGCCGGGACGCTCGATCGCCTACGAGCGGGTCAAGGACTATTGGGGCGACCGTCTCAACGTCAACGTCGGGCAGGACAATTTCGAGGAGATCCGCTTCGAGTATTTCCGGGATTCCACCGTCGCGCTCGAAGCCTTCAAGGGCGATCAGATCGACTGGCGCACCGAGAACAGCGCCAAGAACTGGGCCACCGCCTACGATTTTCCCGCGGTGCGCGACAAGCGGGTCGTCATCGAAGAATTTCCCATGCGCAGCCGCGGGGTGATGCAGGCATTCGCCTTCAACATCCGGCGGGACAAGTTCAAGGATCCGCGCCTGCGCCGCGCATTCAATTTCGCCTTCGATTTCGAGGAGATGAACAAGCAGATCTTCTTTGGCCAGTACCGCAGGATCTCCAGCTATTTCGACGGCACCGAGCTTGCTTCCTCGGGAATCCCGGAAGGCCAGGAGCTGGAGATTCTCGAGACCGTCCGCGCCAAGGTGCCGCCGGAGGTTTTCACGACGCCGTACACCAACCCGGTCGCAGGCGATTCGGAACGGGTGCGGACCAACCTGCGCGAAGCCACCAAGCTGTTGAAGGACGCCGGCTACGAGATTCGCGACCGCAAACTGGTCAATGCCGCGACCGGCGAGCCGTTCGCGGCGGAGATCCTCGTCGACGAGCCGACCTATGAACGCATCGTGCTGTTCTATCGGCCTTCGCTCGAGCGGCTCGGCATGGCGGTGAGCGTCCGCACCGTCGACGAGGTCCAGTATCAGAACCGCCTGCGGCAATGGGATTACGACATGATCATCGCATCGTGGGGAGAATCGCTCTCCCCCGGCAACGAGCAGCGCGGCTATTGGGGCTCCCAGGCAGCCGACACGCCCGGCACGCGCAATCTCATCGGCGTCAAGAACGAGGCGGTCGACGCGCTGATCGACCGCATCATCTTCGCCAAGGACCGCGCCGAGCTCGTCGCCGCCACCAAGGCGCTCGATCGCGTGCTGTTGTGGAATTTCTACGTCGTGCCGCAATGGACCTACGACAAGGTGCGCACGGCGCGCTGGGACCGGTTCGGCCGACCGGAGAAGCTGCCGCGCTACAACGAACCGGATTTCCCCGGGGTCTGGTGGTGGGACAGCAATCGCGCCACCAAGATCGGGACGCGCTAGTGGGCGGCGGGCTCGATCGGAGGCCTTGCGGCGGGCGGACGCACACGCGCCGCAACGTGCTGGCGCTCGGGGCCGGCGGCCTCGCGCTCGCTCTGCCGCGATCCTTGGCGGCGATCGAATCCGGCGGCGATACCGAGACTCACGGGCTGTCCGCGTTCGGCGACCTCAAGTATCCGGCGGATTTCACGCACCTCGATTACGTCGACCCGCATGCACCCAAGGGCGGCACGTTCTCCCAGGTCGGTCCCGAGCGGCAGTACAACCAATCGTTCCTCACCTTCAATTCGCTCAACACCTATATCCTCAAGGGCGACGGCGCGCAGGGGATGGAGCTGACGTTCGCGACCCTGATGGCGCGCGCGGCGGACGAGCCGGACGCGGTTTACGGGCTCGCCGCCCGCGCGGTGCGCATCTCGCCGGACCGGCGCACCTACCGGTTCCTGTTGCGCGCCGAGGCCCGCTTTCACGACGGCTCGCCGCTCAATGCGTACGACGCGGCGTTCTCGCTCACGATTCTCAAAGCCAAGGGGCACCCGATCATCCAGCAGTTCCTGCGCGATTTCGAGGACGCGCAGGCCGCGGATGCGGCGACGCTCGTCGTGCATTTCGCCGAAAAGCGCGCTCGCGACGTGCCGCTGTTTCTGGCCACGCTGCCGATCTTCTCGCGCGCCTATTATGCCGGCCGCGCGTTCGAGGAGACCAGCCTGGAGGCGCCGCTCGGCTCCGGCCCCTACAAGGTCGGCCGCTTCGAGCCCGGCCGCTTCATCGAGTACGAACGGGTCAAGGACTGGTGGGGCGCTCAATTGCCCGTCGCGCGCGGCCACAACAATTTCGATGCGGTGCGGTTCGAATATTATCGCGATCGCGACGTCGCCTTCGAAGGCTTCACCGCCAAGAACTATCTGTTCCGCGAGGAGTTCACCTCACGGATCTGGGCGACGCGCTACGATTTTCCGGCGCTGCGCGACGGGCGCGTGAAGCGGGAAGTGGTGCCCGACGACACGCCCTCGGGCGCGCAGGGCTGGTTCATAAACACGCGGCGGGAGAAATTCAAGGATTCGCGCCTGCGCGAAGCCCTGATCGACGCCTTCGATTTCGAATGGACCAACAAGACCATCATGTACGGTTCCTACGAGCGGACCCATTCGGTGTTTCAGAATTCCGACATGATGGCGTCCGGCAAGCCCGGTCCGGAAGAGTTGGCTCTGCTCGAGCCGTTCCGCGACACGCTGCCGGAGGAAGTATTCGGCGAGCCGTTCTCGCCGCCGGTCTCCGACGGCTCCGGCCAGGACCGCAGCCTGCTGCGCAAGGCCAACCAGCTGTTGCCGCAAGCCGGCCTGGCGGTGAAGGCCGGCAAGCGGGTGAACGCGCGCGGCGAGCCGATCGCCATCGAATTCCTGATCGACGAGCCCGGGCTGGAGCCGCATCACATGCCGTTCATCAAGAATCTCGGCGTGCTCGGCATCGACGCCACGCTGCGGCTGGTCGATCCGGTGCAATATCGCGCCCGCGTCGACCAGTTCGATTTCGACATCACGGTCGCGCGTTTCAGCTTCTCGACGACGCCGGGCGATTCGCTGCGCTCGTATTTCTCCTCGGCGGCGGCGACGCTGAAAGGCTCGCAGAATCTCGCCGGCATCGCCGATCCGGTGATCGACGCGCTCATCGACCAGATCATCGGCGCCGAGACGCGGCCCACGATGGTGAACGCCTGCCGGGCACTCGACCGCGTCATTCGCGCCGGGCGCTACTGGATTCCGCACTGGTACAAGCCGACGCATTGGTTCGCGTATTGGGACGTGTTCGCGCGGCCTGCGGCAAATCCGCGCTACGCGCGCGGCGTTCCCGAGACCTGGTGGTACGATCGCGCTAAGGCCGCGAAACTCGAGCGCGCCGGCTGAGCCGGCGCGGATCGGACCGACGAGATGAGCGCTTACATCGCCCGACGCATCCTGTTCATGATCCCGACGCTGTTGGGGATCATGCTGGTGTCGTTCCTGGTGGTCCAGTTCGCGCCCGGCGGCCCGGTCGAGCGGATGATCGCGAAGATCAGCGGCTCGGATACCGGCGCGACCTCGCGCATCTCGGGGTCGGCGGGCGGCGACTTCGCGGCGCGCAACCAGTTCCAGGGCGCGGCCGGCTCCGAGGCGATCAATTCCAAGTATCGCGGCGCCCAGGGCCTGGACCCGGAATTCATCAAGAGCCTGGAAAAGCAGTTCGGCTTCGACAAGCCGGCCTACGAGCGCTTCTTCCTGATGCTGTGGAACTACGCCCGGTTCGATTTCGGCAAGAGCTATTTCCGCGACGTGCGCGTGCTCGATCTGGTCAAGGAGAAGCTTCCGGTCTCGATGTCGCTCGGCATCTGGATGACGCTCCTGACCTATCTGATCTCGATCCCGCTCGGCATCCGCAAGGCGATCGGCGAAGGCTCGCGGTTCGACATCTGGACCTCAGGGGTCATCGTGATCGGCTACGCCATTCCCGGCTTCCTGTTCGCCATTCTGCTGATCGTGCTGTTCGCCGGGGGCTCGTTCTTCGATTTCTTTCCGTTGCGCGGCCTCACTTCGGAAAATTGGCAGAGCCTGCCGTGGTGGGGCAAGATTCTCGACTACTTCTGGCACCTCACTCTGCCGATCATCACCATGTCGCTCGGCGCCTTCGCCACCATGACCATGCTGACGAAGAACTCGTTTCTCGACGAGATCCGCAAGCAATACGTGCTCACCGCCCGCGCCAAGGGCTGCAGCGAGCACCAGGTGCTCTACGGACATGTCTTTCGCAATGCCATGCTGCTGGTCATCGCCGGGTTTCCCGGCGCGTTCGTGCATGCGTTCTTCTCCGGCTCGCTGCTGATCGAGATCATCTTCTCGCTCGACGGGCTCGGTCTGCTCGGCTTCGAGAGCGTGCTCAACCGCGACTACGCCGTGGTGTTCGCCACGCTCTACATTTTTTCCCTGGTCGGGCTCGTCGTGAACCTGATCTCCGATCTCACCTATACGTGGGTCGATCCACGTATCGATTTCGAGACTCGCGAGGTCTGAGTTGGACGCGACGGTCAC
>DASWCW010000011.1:0-2793 GCA_036395835.1 Xanthobacteraceae bacterium | reverse complement strand
TGCTGATTCCGGCGATGTCGCTCGGTCATTCCGAGATCATGTCGCTCGCTGTTCCGACATGATGTCGCCCGCTTGAGGCGTCCTGCTGGTAGCTGGTTTTTGGCTGGCGGCGGCTCTGTGGTCAATCAATCCTTTTCGGCTGATCTCGGTCGGGTCCGGCGCAGGCTGTCGCCGGCGAGATCGATGCGATGGGCGTTGTGGACAAGACGGTCGAGGATGGCATCGGCGTAGGTCGGGTCACCGATGACTTGGTGCCATTTATCGACCGGGACTTGGCTGGTGAGGATGGTCGATCGGCGGTCGTAGCGTTCTTCGAGGATTTCGTAGAGATCGCGGCGAGCGCCGGCGTCGAGGGGATCGAGGCCCCAATCGTCGAGGATGAGGAGCTGGGCGCCGTTAAGGCTGCGCATGATGCGGGCGTAGCGACCGTCGCCGCGGGCTAGGGCGAGATCGGCGAACAGCTTGGGGACGCGCTGGTAGAGCACCGAACGGTTGTCGCGGCAGGCCTTGTGGCCGAGAGCACAGGCAAGCCAACTTTTGCCGACGCCGGTCGGACCGCACAGGATCAGATTGTCGTGCGCATCGATCCATTCGCCGCCGGCGAGCTTTTGGAACAGCCCGCGATCGAGGCCGCGCGGCGCGCGGTAATCGATATCCTCGACGACGGCGTGGTGGCGCAGCCGGGCATAGCGCAACCGGGCCGCGAGGCGCTTGTCGCGGCGATGGGTCGTCTCGCGATCGACGAGCAGGCCGAGCCAATCGGCGTGGGACAGCGTCGCGCCATCGCCGGAGGCGTCGAGTTCGGCGAAGGCCTGGGCGATGCCGGTAAGCCCGAGTTTGGCGAGTTGGTCGAGCATCGGATGGGTCAACACTTCCATTCTCCTAACCAGTTAATGGTAGTAGCGGGGTCCACGGATGTTGGGGTGGAGGACGGGGACGGCGTCGGCCGTCGGTGGCTGCGCGGCCTGGCGATCGAGTTTGTTGTCGAGGATCGAGCGCACCGAGCCGTAGGTCAGCGTGCCGATCTCGATGGCGCGCATCGCCGCCGCTTCGACCCGATCGGCACCGAACGGCCGGACCAGACGCACGATGCCGAGGCAGGAGCGGAAGCCCTGTTCGGGGTGCGGTCGACGCTCAAGGATCAACTCGCATAAGGCTGCCGTGGCGGGACCAATCGCAGCCGCCTCGTGGCGAATGCGCTCGACGGTCCAGTCGGCATAGCGCCGGTGGCTCGACGGCATGTGATCGGAGACGGTGGTGTGCCGGTGATTGCCGCTGGAGCGCAGATGCGCGGCGATCCGCTCGCCCTTGAGAAAGACCTCGACGATGCGCGGGGTCAGCCGCACCTCGACCTCGCGGCGGGCGAAGCGGTGGGGCACGCTGTAGAAGTGCGCCTCGACCTCAACGTGGTAATCGACGCCGACCCGGCGCAGGCGCCATTCGGCGAAGGCGTAGGGCTCGCTCGGCAACTTCTTGAGATGCGGCCGATCGAGTTCCTCGAGTAGCGCACGGCGGGTAACGCCGAGCCGCCGGATCGGCCGCTCTTCGTTTAGCTGGTGCAGCAGTTCGCCGATCGCGACGTTGAGTTCGGCCAGGCCGTAGAAGCGGCGATGGCGCAGCCGGCCCAACAGCCAGCGCTCGACGATGAGCACCGCCGCCTCGACCTTCGCCTTGTCACGCGGCCGCCGCGGCCGGGCCGGAAGCACCGCTGTGTCGTAATGCGCGGCCATCTCAGAGTAGGTACGGTTGATCTGCGGCTCGTAGAGGCAGGCCTTGATCACGGCGACCTTGGTGTTGTCCGGCACCAGCAGGTTCGGCACGCCGCCGATCGCCTCGAATGCTCTTGTGTGGGCGCCGATCCAGTCGGCGAGCGCCTGGGTCCAGCTCGCCTCGGCATAGGTGAAGTTGGAAGCGCCCAGTACGGCGACAAAGATCTGCGCCGGCCGGGTCTTGCCGGTCAGCCGGTCGATGATCACCGGCACCGTGTCGCCGGCGTAATCGACGAACAGTTTATCGCCGCCGGCGTGGGTCTGCCGCATCGTGACCGAGATCCGGGAGGCCCAGCCCCGGTACAGTTCGCAAAACCGCGAGTAGCGATACCCGTCGGGGTGCCGCTCGATATACTCGTCCCACAGGATCTGCAGCGTGACGTGCTTGCGCTTCAGCTCGCGGTGAACCGCGGCCCAATCGGGTTCGGCGCGGCGGCGGTGACCCTGCTTCTTGCCAACCGCGGTAAAGAGCTGCGCCTCCAGCGCCGCGTCGGTCATCTCGGTCGGCAACGGCCAACCGAGCCCAGCGGCAGCGAGCCGCCTCAACGTCAACCGAACCGTCGACGGCGCCACGCCGACCCGGCGCGCGATCTCGTTGCCGGGCACCCCGGCAGCGTTCAACCGAAGCACGTCGCGCACCTGGCGCATCGCGATCCTCTCTGCTGGCATCGTCCCCTCCCATGGCAAAAGCCGAAGGAGCGGACCCTAAGCGGGCCAGCAGAGACGCCCTCTAACCGGGCGACTTCATCCCGGAATGGCGGGCGAAATCATCTCGGAACGCCGAGCGAGATCAAATCGGAATGGTGGGCGAGATCATCCCGGAATCCCGGGCGACTTCCGTCGGAATCAGCACCCAGGCATCTCGGCGCTCGCATCGGCGCCACCGCCGTGCTCCACAGCTGGGGCTCGGCAATGACCCACCACCCGCACATCCATATGATCGTGCCAGGCGGCGGGATATCGCTCGACGGCACGCGCTGGGTACGCTGCAAGCCCGGGTTCCTCTTGCCGGTGCGGGTGCTTT
>DASWCW010000010.1:0-23641 GCA_036395835.1 Xanthobacteraceae bacterium | reverse complement strand
CGCGCCGAATGCAGACGACCGAGCTTCGCCAGCGCGCCATCGTCGAGCGCTTGGACGCCGAGCGAGACGCGGTTGACCCCGGCGGCGCGGAAACCGCGGAATCTCGTCGCCTCGACGCTGGTCGGATTGGCCTCCAGCGTCACCTCGACGTCGGGCGCAATCGACCAGTGCCGCGCAATCGCATCGAGGATTGCGCCCGCCGTCCGCGGGGCCATGAGGGAGGGCGTTCCGCCGCCGAAAAAAATACTCGATACCGTGCGTCCGGGCACTCGTGCGGCCGCATGGGCAATTTCCGACTGGAACGCGCACACGAACCGCGTTTCATCGATCGCCGCGTGGCGCACATGGGAATTGAAGTCGCAATAGGGACATTTCGACAGGCAGAACGGCCAATGCACGTAGACGCCGAAGCCCGGCGAAACGCCGCCGGCGCTCGTGCGGGCGATGTTCGCGATCTCAGCGTCGGTCAAGGCAGGCCTCTGCAAGCTTCAGAAATGCTCGTGCGCGGTGCGAGAGCGCTCGGCCCTTCGGCGGCAGGCCGTGCTTGTCCTGGCTCGTCATTTCGCCGAACGTGAGCGCGAATCCGTCGGGTTGAAACATCGGGTCATAGCCGAAGCCGTGCTCGCCGCGCGGCGGCCACACCAAGGTGCCGTCGACCCGCGCCTCGAATTCCTCGGCATGTCCGTCGGGCCAAGCGAGGCACAGCGCGGAGACGAAATGCGCGCGCCGGTCGGCCTGCCTCGCGGCCCCCCGCTCCCGCAACAGGGTTTCGATGCGTTGCATCGCCGCGCCAAAATCCCTGTTCGGTCCCGCCCAGCGCGCCGAGTGGATGCCCGGTGCGCCGCCGAGCGCATCGACCACGAGCCCGGAATCGTCGGCACATGCCGGCAAGCCCGCCGCCTTCGCGGCGGCCGTTGCCTTGATGCAGGCGTTCTCGCGGAAAGTCGCGCCGCTTTCGGCTGGCTCCGCAAGGCCGAGCTCTGCGGCGGAGACCGGGTCCACCCGGTAAGGCGCGAGCAGCTCGCGCATCTCTCTGAGCTTGCCCGGATTATGCGTCGCGATCACCAGCCGGCCCGACAAGGCGCGGTGGTTTGCGGAATCCGCCGCAAGCTCGCGCGCCATTGCGCTCACATCACCGCGATCTTCTGCAGCTCGACCAATCTGGCAACGCCGGTGCGCGCCAGCGCCAGGAGAGTGGTAAGCGCCTCCTCGCTGAACGGTGTCTTCTCGGCGGTCGCCTGAACCTCGACCAGGTTCCCGTTGCCGGTCATGACGAAATTCGCATCGGTCTCGGCTTCGGAATCCTCGGCGTAATCGAGGTCGAGCACGGCGGTTGCCTCGCAGATGCCGCAGGACACCGCCGCGACGTGGTCGCGCATCGGGTCGCGGCGAAGGATCTCGCGCGCCCGCATCCAGGCGAGACAATCGTGGAGGGCAATCCAGGCGCCCGTGATCGCCGCGGTCCGCGTTCCGCCGTCGGCCTGGACGACGTCGCAATCGACGGTAATCTGCCGCTCGCCGAGCGCCTCGAGATCCACCACCGCGCGCAGAGAGCGGCCGATCAGCCGCTGGATCTCCAGCGTACGGCCGGTCTGGCGTCCGCTCGACGCCTCGCGGCGGGTGCGCTCCAGGGTAGCGCGCGGCAGCATGCCGTATTCGGCCGTGATCCATCCGCGGGCCTGGCCCTTGAGCCAGGGCGGCAGCTTGTCCTCGAGCGTCGCCGTCACCATCACGTGGGTGTCGCCGAACTTCACGAAGCAGGAGCCCTCGGCATGTTTCACCACGCCGCGCTCCAGCGTCACGGCCCTGAGCTCGTCGGGCTGCCGGCGGCTCGGTCGGGTGAATCCGGCTCGGCCCGACGGGAAAGGCGGCGTGGCTTGGATCTTCAACGACATGAAAAAGGCGACCCTGTTGCGGTTACGGCAAGCGATACAGGAACGCCCGCGCGAACGCCACCCGGCACATGCCGCTAACCCTAGTCTCGCTCGAATCCGCGAATGACTTGAATTCCCCATGCCGAATGGACAATTCTGTCGGCGCCATGCGCGAGATCCGTCCGATTTTTCACGACGTACCGATCGGCTCGACCGAGGTCAGCCTGGGTCAGCTCAATGAGCGGTCGCGAGAGATCTTTCGCCGCATCGTCGAGAGTTATCTCGCGACCGGCGAGCCGGTCGGCTCGCGCAATCTGTCGCGTCTGATCCCGATGACGCTGTCGCCCGCTTCGGTGCGCAACGTCATGTCGGATCTCGAGCAGCTCGGGCTGATCTACGCCCCGCACACTTCCGCGGGACGGTTGCCCACCGAGCTCGGCCTGCGCTTCTTCGTCGATGCGCTGATGCAGATCGGCGACTTGACCGAGGAGGATCGCCGCTCGATCGAGGCCCAGGTCGCGGCGAGCGGTCAGGGCAAGTCGCTCGAAGGGGTGCTGACTGAGGCATCGGCGCTGCTCTCGGGGCTGACCCACGCCGCCGGCGTGGTGCTTACCGCCAAGTCCAACATCCGCCTCAAGCATATCGAGTTCGTCCGGCTGGATCCGGGGCGCGCCTTGGTGGTCCTGGTCGCCGAGGATGGTCAGGTCGAGAACCGCATCGTGAGCCTGCCGGCGGGGCTGCCGAGCTCGGCCCTGACCGAAGCCGCCAATTTTCTCAACGCGCGCATTCGTGGCCGCACGCTTGCCGAGGCGAAGGCCGAGTTCGAACGGGCGCTGGAGGCGGGCAGGGCCGAGCTCGACCAATTGACCCAGAAGATCGTTGCGGCCGGGCTTGCCAGCTGGTCCGGCGGCGAGAGCGAGGAGCGCAAGCTGATCGTGCGCGGCCATGCCAATCTGCTCGAGGACCTCAAGGCGCTCGCCGACCTCGAGCGGGTCCGGCTGCTGTTCGACGATCTGGAAACCAAGCGCGACGTCATCGATCTGCTGGGCCGGGCCGAGCAGGCCGATGGCGTGCGGCTCTTCATCGGCTCGGAGAACAAGCTGTTCTCGTTGTCGGGGTCCTCGACCATCATCGCGCCCTATCGGGACGGGGCCGGCCGCATCGTCGGGGTCATCGGCGTGATCGGGCCTACGCGGCTCAATTACGCACGGATCATTCCGATGGTGGACTACACCGCCAAGGTGGTCAGCAAGGTGCTTGCCGGCTGATCGAAAGGGCGCAAATCACCGCCTTTTCGGCTCGGAGGCGGGCGCTCTCGCCTTTGCGGCGGCTTGATTTTTGCTTTGCGAGCCCTGATATGCGGGGCGCAACCCATCCATAGACACGGGACTGAACGGCGATGACGGATACGCCCGCCCGCGCAGGAGAACAGGCGACCGAGGAGCAAGAGGGCGCCGCCCCGGCCGGCGCGCCTGCCCCGGAAAGAGCCGCCGACCCAGCAGTGCTCGCCCAGGAGGCGGCCGAGCTCAAGGATCGCTTGCTGCGCGCGCTTGCCGAAATGGAGAATTTGCGGCGCCGCACCGAGCGCGAAGTCGCGGATGCGCGCGCGTACGGCATCAGCGCGTTCGCCCGCGATCTCCTGGCCATCGCCGACAACATGCGCCGCGCGCTCGATGCGTTCGGCGCGGAGCCGCATGAGGCCCCCGATGCCGGCACCAAGGCATTGCTGGAGGGCATCGAGCTGACCGAGCGCGAGCTACTCAAGGTGCTGGAGAAGCACGGGGTGAGAAAGCTCGATCCGGAAGGAAGCAAGTTCGACCCGCACCGGCACCAGGCCATGTATGAGGTGCCCGACGAATCGGTGCCGGCCGGGACGATCGTCCAGGTGGTGCAGCCCGGCTATACGATCGCGGAACGGGTGCTGCGCCCGGCGCTGGTCGCCGTCGCCAAACGCGGGCCGAAAGTCTCGGCTCCGGAAGCGGCCGGCGAAGAGCCCGCCGCGGCCTCGGCCAACGACAATTCCGCTCCGGACGAATCTCCGGGCTCAGGGTAAGCGTTCGCCTGCGAGCCTGTCCCGGCGGGCAGCATGGCCGCTTGGGTGCCGTTGCAGCGGGGGTCGGGGAATATCTCGATCGTCCCGATCGGTAGCGGGGCGCTCCGCACCGCCTCGCGGAAGCGCTGAGTGGGTCATTTCGGCTCGATGCCGTCGCGCACGGCGCGGAACCTGGGAAACATCTTGTCCCAATCGTCCTTCCTCACGGCGCCCAGCAGCCGCAGCGATCCGTTCGCTCCGAACCGCAGCCATTGCACCACCCGCAACTCCGTTTCGGTCTTGGCGTCCTTGGCGTCGACCACGATCTCGTGGCCGGGTTGGCCGACGATGCGCATCGGTTCCGAGCGCATGATGCGCATGTCCTTGACGCCGGGGGTCGCGGACATCGCGCGGCGGGCCAAGCTTTCGCGATCGAGAACCTGATCCGCGGCTCCCGGGAGGAATGTGATCAGCAGCAGCGGCTGATCGTTCAGCTCGATTGCGTCCTTGGGTCCATCGGTGAGCAGCGCCGCGCCGGTGGCTGCGGCTCGCACGATGCGAAACCCGGCGAGATCCTTGAGCGAGAACGGCAGCAGGTCGAGCTGTTCCTGAACCGGCACGGCGGCCCGCGTGGTGAAGGTCGCGAGCGAGGCGCGCAGGGCAGCATCCGGATAGGCATCCTGGGCCGCATCCGGAACCTGGACGCTGATGACCGCCGTGAGGTCGTGCTCGGTCGCGACCAAGGCCCATTTGCGGGTAGGGGTGCCGGTCAGGACTTGGTGGGCGATGACCAGGAAGCCGCGCCCTTCTTTCAGCGGCAGTTCCTCGCGGGCCTGGACGTCGATTCCCTGCGCTTTGAGCGCTTCGACCGCAAAGCCCTTCTCGATCTCCGGGTACGCCTCCTCCGAGAGTTCGATCAAGACGATGCTTGCATTCTTCTCCCGGTCCTCGAAACCCTGGAACAGTTTGCTTGCGATCATGCCAGCGGGCGGCACCAGGCCGATCCGGGATCCCGGCGGGAACACAGGCTCGGCCGCTTCGGCCGGAAAGCCAAAGAGCAGCATGAGAACCAGGACCGTCCCGCGGATGAGCATCGGGGCCATTGAGCAGCATGCAATCGGGCGATGGCAAGCCCGCTGCGAAGGACCGACCAGCAACGCGCAGGCTCGGGCGCTGAAGTCGCAGGCGGGGCCGCGTCAGGGCAGCGTTACGCGGCGCATCGTCAGGTTGATGCGGCCACCCTGCGGCAAAAGGTTCGAGGTGCCCGCCAGGATGCGATCGACCCCGTGAAACGCGAGGCGCGCGTCTCCGGCCAGGAGGAGCGCATCGCCGGACTTCAGCGGAACCGACCGCGTCGGGTCCTTGCGCCGAAGCCCTCCGATCCGGAACAGACAGGTGTCTCCCAGGGAAAGCGAGAGCACCGGCGCCGAAAAATCCTCCTCGTCGCGATCCTGGTGCAGGCCCATCCGCGTTGCCGGTCCGTAGAAATTGACCAGGCAGGCCTCGGGCGGATGCGGATAACGGGCGAGATCCTGCCAAGCCTCGAGCAACATCCGGGGAATCGGCGGCCAGGGGCTTCCCGTCACCGGATGGGTCGCCTGATAGCGATAGCCTGTCTCGTCCGAGACCCAGCCGAGCGAGCCGCAGTTGGTCATGCGCACCGAAAGCGGCTTGCCGGAGTGCGGCATCCTCGGACTATAGAGCGGCGCGCGTTCGAGCACTGCCGCGATCGCGGCCGCGAGGGCCTCCTGGGCGGGGCGGCCGAGGTGACCGGAAATCAACCGGAGCCCGGACGGGGAGGACGAGAGCATGATCTCAAAATAGCCACCAAGCCGGCCAACACCAGACCCAATGATTGGCAGCATGCCCGTCGCCCCCGGGCATTGCCGTAAGCCTCGTGCCTTGCGGGCGAAAATGCCGGTCCTTATATCAGCCGCACACCACCGCATTCGCGGCGGAGCAATTCGTGAGGGGGTCGGACCGGGGGCGCTGCGGGCATGACGTGACCCGCATAAGCTTCCCTCCGAGCGCTTTTCAGGCTCGGCCGCCCTGCCGGAAAGAGAGGACTTAAACCATGGCAAAGGTCATCGGCATCGACCTTGGCACTACCAATTCCTGCGTTGCGGTCATGGAAGGCGCGACGCCCAAGGTCATCGAGAATGCGGAGGGCATGCGCACCACGCCCTCGATCGTGGCCTTCACCGAAGACGGTGAGCGGCTCACCGGACAGCCGGCCAAGCGCCAGGCGGTCACCAATCCGGAACGCACTTTCTTCGCCGTCAAGCGACTGATCGGCAGGCGCTATGACGATCCGATGGTGGAGAAGGACAAGAAGCTCGTTCCCTACAAGATCGTTCGCGCCTCGAACGGCGACGCCTGGGTCGAGGCCGACGGCAAGCAATATTCGCCCTCGCAGATCTCGGCGTTCGTCCTGCAGAAGATGAAGGAGACCGCCGAGGCTCATCTCGGGCAGAAGGTCGAGCAGGCGGTCATCACCGTTCCGGCGTATTTCAACGACGCGCAGCGGCAGGCCACCAAGGACGCCGGCAAGATCGCCGGGCTGGAGGTCCTGCGCATCATCAATGAGCCGACCGCGGCCGCGCTCGCCTACGGGCTCGACAAGAAGAAGACCGGCACGATCGCGGTCTACGACCTCGGCGGCGGCACGTTCGATATCTCCATCCTGGAGATCGGCGACGGCGTGTTCGAGGTGAAATCCACCAACGGGGACACCTTCCTCGGCGGTGAGGATTTCGACATGCGGCTCGTCAATTACCTCGCGGACGAGTTCCAGAAGGAGCAGGGCATCGACCTGCGCCGGGACAAGCTCGCCTTGCAGCGCCTCAAGGAGGCGGCCGAGAAGGCCAAGATCGAGCTCTCCTCGACGACGCAGACCGAGATCAACCTGCCGTTCATCACGGCCGATGCTTCCGGTCCCAAGCACATGACCATGAAGCTCACGCGCGCCAAGTTCGAGGCGCTCGTCGACGACTTCGTGCAGAAGACCATCGAGCCTTGCCGCAAGGCGCTCAAGGATGCCGGCCTTTCCGCGGCCGAGATCCACGAAGTGGTGCTGGTCGGCGGCATGACCCGCATGCCGAAGATCCAGGAAGTGGTGAAGCAGTTCTTCGGCAAGGAGCCGCACAAGGGCGTCAATCCCGACGAGGTCGTCGCGGTCGGCGCCGCGATCCAGGCCGGCGTGCTCCAGGGCGACGTCAAGGACGTGCTGCTGCTCGACGTGACCCCGCTCTCGCTCGGCATCGAGACCTTGGGCGGCGTGTTCACGCGGATCATCGACCGCAACACCACGATTCCGACCAAGAAGAGCCAGGTGTTCTCGACCGCCGAGGACAATCAGACTGCGGTCACCATCCGGGTGTTCCAGGGCGAGCGCGAGATGGCCGGCGACAACAAGCTGCTGGGCCAATTCGATCTCGTCGGCATTCCGCCGGCGCCGCGCGGCGTGCCGCAGGTCGAGGTCACGTTCGACATCGACGCCAACGGCATCGTCAACGTCTCGGCCAGGGACAAGGCGACCGGCAAGGAACAGCAGATCCGCATTCAGGCTTCGGGCGGTCTGAGCGAGGCGGACATCGAGCGCATGGTCAAGGACGCGGAGAGCCACGCCGAGGAGGACAAGAAGCGCAAGGCCCTGGTCGAAGCCAAGAACCACGGCGAGGCTTTGATCCACGCCACCGAGAAGGCGCTCGCCGAGCACGGTTCGAAGGTCGGTGAAACCGAGCGCAGCGCCATCGAGAACGCGATGGCGGATCTGCGCGAGGCGGTCAAAGGCGAGGATGCCGACGCGATCCGACAGAAGACCAATACGCTCGCCCAGGCCTCGATGAAGCTCGGCGAGGCAATGTACGCCCAGGCGCAGGCCGGAGCCGGCGGCGGCGCGGGCCCGGACTCCGGGGAAGCCAAGAGCGAAACCAAGGAAGACGTCGTCGACGCGGAGTTCACCGAGGTCGACGATGACAAGAAGAACAAGAAGTCGGCCTGACGCCGACCGGGAGACCGGCGCGATGGCAGACCGATCCTGAATCCGAGAGGCCCGGTGCGCAAGCGCGCCGGGCCATTTGTTTGCCTCTCGCGCGAGAGGACGGAGCGACCGACCGGGGCGCCGGCGTTCCGCAGCAGGAATGAAAATCCGCCCTGCCCGCAGCGGAGCGAGGCATGCCGGTAATGGCCAAACGGGATTACTACGAAGTCCTTGGAGTGGCGCGCGGCGCGAGCGATGCGGAGCTCAAGGCCGCATTTCGCAAGCTCGCGATGAAATACCATCCGGACCGCAACCCCCACGACAAGGACTGCGAGCACCGCTTCAAGGAAATCAACGAGGCCTATGACGTGCTCAAGGCCGGCGACAAGCGCGCCGCCTATGATCGGTTTGGCCATGCCGCCTTCGAGCACGGCGGGCCCGGCGGCGGATCCGGCTTCGGCGCCGATTTCGGCACGACCTTCGCCGACATTTTCGAGGGCATTTTCGGGATGGCGGGAGCGCGCGGCCGCCCATCCGGCCGCGAGCGCGGGGCGGACCTGCGCTACAACATGGAGATCAGCCTCGAAGAGGCGTTTTCCGGCAAGGCCGCGCAGATCCGCATTCCGACCTCGGTCACCTGCGAATCCTGCTCGGGCACCGGCGCCAAGACCGGATCGAAGCCGAAAACTTGTCCGACCTGCGGCGGCTACGGAAGAATTCGTCACGCCCAGGGCTTCTTCACCCTGGAGCGGACCTGCCCGTCTTGTCACGGACGCGGCGAAGTCATCGACAATCCCTGCCCGGCGTGCGCTGGATCGGGCCGGGTTACGCGCGAGCGCACGCTCTCCGTCAACGTGCCGGCGGGGGTGGAGGACGGCACGCGGATCCGGCTCGCCGGCGAGGGCGAGGCCGGCACGCGCGGCGGGCCGCCGGGCGATCTCTACATCTTCCTCTCGCTTGCTCCGCACGCGTTCTTTCAGCGCGAGGGCGCCGATCTGCACTGTCGGGTGCCGATCTCCATGGTGACGGCGGCGCTCGGCGGCGGCTTCGACGTGCCAACCATCGATGGCGGCCGGACCCGGGTGAAGGTCCCGGAGGGGACCCAATCGGGACGGCGCTTCCGGCTACACGGCAAAGGCATGCCAGTTCTGCGTTCGCGCGGGACCGGCGACATGTATGTTCAGGTGATGGTGGAGACGCCGCAGAAGCTGACCAAGCGTCAGAAGGAGCTGCTGGCGGAGTTCGAGAAGCAATCCTCCAGCGAGACACATCCGGAATCCGCGGGCTTTTTCGCCAAGGTCAAGGAGTTCCTCGATGGCCTGGGCAAGACAACCAGCGGGCCGTGGGATCGGCCGGGGGCCGGATAGACTTGACCCTCGGGCGAACCCGATTTACCCGTGATCGATGCCCGTGAAACGAACGGGTCCCGCCGTCCTGCGTTCGATGGTCATGCGCCCTCAGCCGCTCCGGATCGCCGCACGGAAACCGCTTCGCCTCGACGACGAAGTTCATTTCATCCGCTCTTTGATCGAGCGTCCGCTCGCGACCGGCGCCGTGACGCCGTCGGGCCGAATCCTGGCCCGCACGATGGCGCGCTACGTCGAGCCGAAGCTTCCCGGCCCGGTGGTCGAGCTGGGGCCCGGAACCGGGCCGGTGACCGAGGCGCTGGTCGAGCATGGGATCGATCCGGCGCGGCTCATTCTGGTCGAGTTCAATCCGCGCTTCTGCGCGCTGTTGCGCGTGCGCTTTCCGACCGCGACCGTGCTGCAGGGCGATGCCTATCGGCTTCGCGAGATGCTCGCCGGATTGCTTCGCCAGCCGCTCGCCGCGGTCGTCTCGGGCCTGCCGTTGTTCAACAAGCCGTTGCGCACGCGGCTCAGATTGCTGCGCGAGTCGCTCTCGCTGCTGCGTCCGGCGGCGCCTTTCGTGCAATTCACCTATGCGGTCGTGCCGCCGATCCCCAAGGCGGCGTCCGGCGTGCACGCCGAGGCTTCCGAGCGGATCTGGATGAACCTGCCGCCCGCCCGCGTCTGGGTCTACCGCAAGGGCTGATCGCCGGCTTGGCGAGCACCCGCGTCGAGCCGATTAATGCCGCCCAAAGTTCTGGTGTTCGCCGGCTCGATCCGCACCGGCTCGTTCAATGCGCGGCTCGCGGCGCTCGCCGCCAAGGAGCTGACGCGGGCGGAAGCCGATGTCAGCCTGATCTCGCTCATCGATTATCCGCTGCCGATGTACGATGGCGATCTCGAAGCGCGATCCGGACCGCCGGAATCCGCACTGAAGCTCAAGCGCGCGTTTTGCGCCCATCACGGCATCTTCATCGCCAGCCCGGAATACAATGCTTCGCTCACCCCGCTGCTCAAGAACGCGATCGATTGGATCACTCGGGTTCGCGAGGGCAAGGAACCGCCGCTTGCCGCCTTCAAGGACCGCATCTTTGCGCTCGGCGCGGCCTCGAACGGCACCTATGGCGGCATGCGCTCGCTCCTCGCCTTGCGCCACGTGCTCGAGCTCGGCTGCGGGGCGCTCGTCCTCCCGGAGCAGATCGCGGTGAGGGGCGCGGCCCAGGCGTTCGACGACATGGACGAGTTCAAGGACGAGGCGATGGCCGCGCTGCTGAGGCGGGTGGTCGCGCGGCTCGTCGACATGGCGCGGCGGTTGGCGTGAGGGGAGGCGGCATGCAGGCGCGCGAGAAGCTGATCGTGGCGCTCGACCTCGACAACGTCCGCGACGCGGAAGCGCTCGTCGAGCGGCTGGGCGACGCGGTGACGTTCTACAAGATCGGCTATCAGCTGGCGTTCGCGGGGGGGCTGCCGCTCGCAAGCGCGCTCGCCCACGCCGGCAAGCAGGTCTTTCTCGACATGAAGCTCCACGATATCGGCAACACGATTGCGCGCGGCGTCGCCAATGCGGCGCACACGGGCGTGCACTTCCTCACGATCCACGCCTACCCGCAGACCATGCGGGCGGCGGTCGAGGCGAAAGCCGGCTCCGATCTGAAACTGCTCGCCGTGACCGTGCTGACCTCCTACGACGACGGCGATCTGGCCGAGGCGGGCTATGCGCTCGGGGTCGATGCGCTGGCGGCAAAACGCGCCGCGCAGGCGCGCGCGACGGGCGTCGACGGCCTGGTATGCTCGCCGCGCGAAGCTGCGGCGCTGCGCTTGGCAGGCGGTCCGGCGATGCTGCTGGTGACGCCCGGCATCCGGCCGCAAGGAATCGCCGCGGCCGACCAGAAACGGGCGCTGACCCCGGCGCGCGCCATTGCGGCAGGTGCCGATTATCTCGTGGTCGGCCGGCCGATCCTGCAGGCGAGCGATCCGAATGTTGCGATCGAGGCGATCGTTGCCGAGATCGCGGCGGCGCAAAGGAAATGAAAGCGGGCGACGAACTTTGCGGTGTCATCGCCCGGCCGGGATCCCATCGCGCTCGCGATGGGGATCCCGTGTCCGGGCGACCCAGTAATCTCCGGCATTAGAGATGTCCGAGCGTCGTTTCGAGGCAGGTGGATACTGGGTCACCCGCATTCGCGGGTGACAACACCGTATGAGAGGGAGGAGAACGGCATGGCCAAGGGATATTGGATCGGACGCGTCGATGTCACCAACCCGGACGGCTACAAGGCCTATGTGGCGGCGAACGCCGAGCCGTTCCGGAAATACGGCGCGCGGTTTCTGGTGCGCGCCGGAAAATCCGAGACGATGGAAGGCGCGAGCCGATCGCGCAACGTCGTCATCGAGTTCAAGGATTACACGACCGCGCTGGCCTGCTACCGCTCGCCGGAATATCAGCGGGCGATGGCGCTGCGAAAGGGCCATGCGGACGCCGACATCATCGTGATCGAGGGCTACGACGGCCCGCAGCCGGCGGATTCCTGATCGGGCGCGCCCGCGCGCCTTTGCAGCGGAGCTTGCGGCCCGCTATACGGGCACGACTCTCGGAGAGCCGGAATGCCGGAGATGCGGCTGATCGTGGTCGGGGCCGGCGGGCGGATGGGCCGCACGCTGGTCAAGACCATTGCGGAAACCGAAGCCGTCGCGCTCGCGGGTGCGGTCGAGCAGCAAGCTACGTTGGTCGGCCAGGATTCCGGCTTGCTCGCCGGAATATCCGCAAACAACATTCCGCTCGTCCCCGATGTAAAGCCGCTGCTTGCCAATGCCGACGGCATTCTGGATTTCACCGCGCCCGTGGCGACGCTCCAATTCGCTGCGCTGTGCGCCGAGGCCGGGAAAATTCATGTCGCCGGCACGACCGGCCTTTCCGCCGAGGATGAGGCGAAGCTCAAGGCATTCGGCCGCAGGGCCGTCATCGTCCGCTCGCCGAACATGAGCCTCGGCGTCAACCTGATGGCGGCGCTGGTCAGGCGCGTCGCGGCGACGCTCGACGAGGAGTTCGACATCGAGATTCTCGAGATGCATCACAACAAGAAGGTCGATGCGCCGTCCGGCACCGCGCTGCTGCTCGGCGCCGCCGCCGCGGAGGGCAGGGGCGTCGAGCTTTCGAAGCGCAGGATCGCGGCGCGCGACGGCATCACCGGCGCGCGAAAGAGGGGCGACATCGGCTTTGCGTCGCTACGCGGCGGCAGCGTGGTCGGCGATCACAGCGTGATCTTTGCGGCGGCGGGCGAGCGCATCGAGCTCGTGCACCGCGCCGAGGATCGCGGCATCTACGCGCGGAGCGCGGTCAAGGCGGCGCTGTGGGCCCGCGGCAAGCCGCCCGGGCTCTATTCCATGGCCGATGTGCTAGGCCTGCAGAACTTCTGAGCCCTTAAATTCGAGGACCCTCATGCCCGATCGTCTTCTCGTGCTGGTGCGCCATGGCCAGAGCGAATGGAATCTCAAGAACCTGTTCACCGGCTGGCGCGACGTCGACTTGAGCGAGCAGGGAATCGCCGAAGCGCGTACCGCCGGCCGCAAGCTCAAGGCGCAGGGATTGCGTTTCGACATCGCCTTCACGTCGGCGCTCCTGCGCGCGCAGCGCACCCTCGACATCATGCTCGACGAGCTCGGTCAGCGCGGCATTCCGGTGCTCAAGGACCAGGCGCTGAACGAGCGCGACTATGGCGATCTCGTTGGGCTGAACAAGGACGACGCCAGGAAACGCTGGGGCGAGGAGCAGGTGCACATCTGGCGCCGTTCCTATGACGTGGCGCCGCCGGGCGGCGAGAGCTTGCGCGACACCGCCGCGCGCGTGCTGCCCTACTACATCCAGGAGATCCTGCCGCGAGTGCTGCAGGGCAATCGCGTGCTCGTCTCCGCCCACGGCAATTCGCTGCGCGCGCTCGTCATGGTGCTCGACCGCCACACGACCGAATCGATCCCGAAGCTCAATCTCGATACCGGCGTGCCGATGGTCTACCGGCTCAACGCGGATTCCACCGTCGCGGAGAAGCGCGATCTCGCCGCGTGAACTAGTCATGAATTGGCAAGACGCTGCCTTGGGAATGGCTGGGGTCATTGGAGGCGCCGTAGCGCTGGGTCACGGCTACCTCATCCAACGAAACATGGTCAGGCCGATTGCGGAGCTTCTCGCGGACAAGCGGATGGCCGGTTCAATCAAGAGGCTCGTGCCGGGGCTCTTGCATTTCAGTACGGTCAGCTGGTTCCTCGGCGGTCTCGCCTTGATCGCCGCTGCAATCGGCTTCGGGCACGACGCAAGGCTCGCAACTGGCCTATTCGTTGGCGCCTCCTACTTGTATGGCGCGATCGGCAACCTTTGGGCAACGCGCGGTCGTCATCCCGGCTGGATGCTCATGGCCGCTGCGCTCATACTGATCGCCTTGGGTGTCAACAAATCCGTCGGCTGAGGCGGACCTTCGCCAGGTTCGAAATGGGTCGGGGGCAGAACTTCAAACTGAGACACTACCGACTGGGGAGAGGTGGAGAATGCCTCACCTGCGTCATGCTACATCGGTGGTGTGGCAAACATGCCGGAAACGAGAACTGCGGAATCCCCCTATGCACACTGTCACGACCGATCCCACATCGCTCCCCGCGCACAAGCTCGCGCAAGCGATCGCCGCCAAGCGGCTTTCGCCGGTCGATGTCGTGGCCGCGTTCCTCGACCGGATCGCCGCGCAGGACTCCAAGCTTCACGCCTTCGTCGAAGTCTATGCCGACGAGGCGCGGCTTGCGGCCGAGGCGGTCGACAAGGCGATCCGGTCGGGCCACGCGGTCGGGCCGCTGCACGGCGTGCCGATCGCGCTCAAGGATCTGATCGAGATCGAGGGCAGGATCGTCACCGGCGGCACGTCGATCTGGCGCGACCGGCGCGCCGAGCGCACCGCGACCCTTGCCCGCCGGCTGATCGCGCAGGGCATGATCGTGCTCGGCAAGACCCACACCGTCGAATTCGCGTACGGCGGCTGGGGCACCAACCAGCGCATGGGAACGCCGTGGAACCCGTGGGACCCGCAGGTGCCACGCACGCCGGGCGGCTCGAGCAGCGGCTCCGGCGTCGCGGTCGCAGCACGGCTCGCACCCTGGGCGATCGGCACCGACACCGGCGGCTCGGTGCGGCTTCCCGCCTCGTTCTGCGGCCTGACCGGGCTCAAGACCACGATCGGCCGGGTGAGCACCTACGGCATTCTGCCGCTCAGCCCCACGCTCGACACGCCGGGTCCGCTGGCGCGCTCGGTCGAGGATGCCGCGCTGCTCTATCGCGCGATGCAGGGCCCCGATTCGCTGGATCCCCGCACGCTCGGCGTTCCGCCAGGCGATCTCACGGATCATTGGAAGCGGGGCATCCGCGGCATGCGGCTCGCGCGGCTGCCGGATGCGGAGCGCGGCGTCGTCGCCGCGGACGTGCTCGCCGCGTACGAGGAATCGCTCGACGTGCTCGCCCGGCTCGGCGCCGAGATCGCGGCGATCGAATTGCCGCTCGGCTTTGCGGAGGCGGGTGCGCTCAACGGCCGGATCATGGGCGCGGAAGCCTATTCGATCCTCGGCGACATCGTGGACGACGAAAGCTTGCCGCTCGACGAGGACGTGCGGCCGCGCATCCGCGCCGGCCGCGAGGTGAGCGCGCGCGCTTATCTGACCGCGCTGCGGGAGCGCGAAGCGCGCAAGCGCGCATTCGCGGCGGCGTTCGCCTCCTTCGACGCGCTGCTCAGCCCGACGACGCCCACGACCGCCATTCCGCTGGATTCCGTCGACCAGTCGAAGACCCCGGCGCATTTCACGAGATTCGCCAATCTGCTCGACCTGTGCGCGCTCGCGCTGCCGAACGGAATTGCGAAGAACCTGCCGACCTCGCTGCAGATCATCGGCCGCGGCTATGACGAGGAAACGGTGCTGCGCATCGGCTGGGCTTATCAGAGCGCGACGAATTGGCACGAACGCACGCCGCCGGGGAGTTGAGCTGGTAGCCCGGATGGAGCGAAGCGTAATCCGGGGGCGGCATTCCCGGATTACGCGGCGCTGAGCGCCGCTCCATCCGAGCTACAGCAATCAACGATCAAGCTAGGCCTTCGCCAGATCCCACAGCAGCCGATAGCTGCCGAACGAGATCGTTTCGGCGCCCGGCAACTTGGCGTTTCGTCCGAATCGCTGGTCGCCAAGCTGCCGCACGGATTTCTCGTCCGTCCCTTCCACGACAACGTACCAGTCGCGCGCGCCGATATCCGGCGCGGAGGCATCGGCCGGCTTTCGACAGCTCGGGATTGGATTCCAGGAGATGCACCGAGGTGACCCGATCGAGCATCGCATCGAGTTGCGTCGTGATGGTTTTCCGCAGCGCGGCTGCGTCGGCGTCGGAAGGGCGGATCCGGCTGAACGCGAGCGCGCCGCCGCGGCCCTGGCCTCGGCTCGCGCTCACGCGCGCGACCGCGCGGGTGAAATTGCGGAACTTCGGCATGTGGTGCTGCGTCCACGCCGTCGGATTGCGCAGCGCCTGCAGATAGGCGGGGCTACGCAAGACATCGAGCGTCTCGGTCGTATAGAAATTCAGATATTTCGGCTCAGCCGCGACCGCAATGTAGCGCCGGGCTTCGAGGAACCCCGGGATGCTCACGCGCTCGATGATGTGCTCATTGTCGTACCATTGATTGAAGTCCCGCTCCTCGGCCGGATCGGCGTCCATCAAGGTGATGAGCATTGCCTGGCCCGACAGCGGCATGTGGTTTCCTCTACCTTCCGCAAGCAAAGCGGGCCTTTTATAAACGTCTCGCGTCGAACGGAACAGCGTGAGTCTCGGCGGCTACTATCCGCCTCTGTGGAAGACGGAACAAATGGTGGAGGCCCGCCAATACAACGCGTTTAAGTTGACCTCCGAATCTTTGGCGTCCATAATTCAAGCCGCGGGCCGCCGTGCCGGCTACCGCTCGGGATCGATGACTGCGAAATAGGAGGGGTTTCCATGCCTGAACAACTCGTATGTGCACCGAAGGTGCTGCCTCAGCACAAATGGCAATCAGCTGCTCAGATCGCCAGGCAGATCAATCCGGTCAATCATCCACCCGTCGAGCGGCTGGTTCGCGCGCTTCCAGGATTCAGCCCCACTCCGATGCACATCGCGGTGCTGACCACAAAGTACTGGGGCAGCGGAGGTGTGCGCTTGACCGTCGGCTTCCTAGACGATGCGCCACGCGATCTTAGGACCCACATCCTGTTGCATATGAATGCATGAGCCACAACAGCGAACGTGGAATTTGTCGAATCAAAAACCGATCCGAAGGTACGCATAGCACGGGCCGGGGGGCAAACGGGCGGGTATTGGTCGTATTTGGGAACGGACATTCTCAGCATCGAGCACAATGAACCAACGATGAACCTCGAAGGGTTCACAATGGCAACGCCGGAATCCGAGTTTCATCGGGTCGTTCGGCATGAGACCGGTCATACGATGGGATTCCCCCACGAGCACATGCGTCGAGCGTTGGTGAACAAGATCGATCCGGAAAAGGCGATCAAATTCTTCGGCGAGACGCAGGGCTGGTCGGAGGCGGAGGTGCGCCAGCAGGTTCTGACTCCTCTTGAGGAGTCGGCTCTTTGGGGGACACAGGCGGACCCAAACTCGATCATGTGCTACCAGATTCCTGGCTCGATTACGAAGGATGGAAAACCGATCCTTGGTGGGCTTGATATCGACAAAGGACTCCACTTTCGCCGCCAAAATCTATCCGAAGCCGTCCCAAGCCCGGAAACGGACCAAATCCGCGGCCACGCGGCAGAAGGGCAAAACCAAATCGAAGAGCAAACGAAAAACCCGCGCCCGGGCAAAACTCAAGGCCAAGGCCAAGGGCAAACGCTGACAGGGCTGCCTGGTCGCGCTCAATAGATAGCACCAGCACGCCATAGGTGCTGGGAGCGAGAAACGCGCGAGTAGCAAGGCTCAGGCCGCTTCGACCCGGCCCGCCTCCCAGCCGAGCATGGCGCGCTTGCGGGTGATGCCCCAGTGGTAGCCGCACAGCTCGCCGCCCTTGCCGACCACGCGATGGCAAGGCACCACGAACGAGATCGGGTTCTTGCCGACCGCGGCCCCGACCGCACGCGCGGCGCTCGGCTTGCCGAGCAGCGCGGCGATCTCCGAATAGGTTCTTGCGCCTCCCATCGGGATGCCGAGCAGGGTCTCCCAGACCCGCAGCTCGAAGTCGGTGCCGATCAGCACGATCCGCAGCGGGCGATCCGGCCGCCACAGTTTCGGATCGAACACTCTTCTGGCGAGCGCCGCGGTCGTATGCGCATCCTCGACGTAGCCGGCGCGCGGCCAGCGGCTGCGCATGTCCTCGAGCGCGGCCTCCTCCTCGCCCGGGTCGGCGAACGCCAGTCCGGCGAGGCCGCGGTCGGTCGCCATGACGAGCGCGGTGCCGAACGGGGAGGGGTGGAACCCGTAGCGGATCGTCAGCCCCTGGCCACCGGATTTCCACTCGCCCGGCGACATCGCCTCGTGGGTGACGAAGAGGTCGTGCAGGCGTCCGGGCCCCGAGAGCCCGACCTCGTAGGTGGCGTCGAGCACGCTCGCCGAGGCGCGCAGCAATTTGCGCGCATGCTCGAGCGTGATCGCCTGCAGGAAGGCTTTCGGGGTCAGCCCGGCCCAGCGCCGGAACAGGTGATGGAGTTCGGCGCTCGACACGGCGGCCGCTTCGGCGATGCGCTCGATTTCCGGCTGCTCGCGCCAATGCTCGGAGATATAGGCGATCGCCCGGCGCACCACGCCGTAATCTTCGGCGGCGGTGACGAGCGGGGTCAGGTCGGTCGCACGATCCGGTGACAACATGGCTTCCTCGCGATGGCTGATCATGGCGGAAACCTAGTGCGCCGACGCCCGGGCGGCCACCCGATTCCTGCAGGCGACGGCGGGCGTTTTTAGCCTATTCCAGGACGGTGCGGGTCGGGCCGCGGCGGGCCTCGGTCAGCGCTGCGGAAAACGCCAGCGCGAAGGCCTCCTTCTCGCGCGGCCCGAGGAAGCCGGCGATCGGCAACCGGCGCCCGTGCGAGACCAGGATCAGGCGCTGGATGCCGAACTCCTCGTGGGTCTGCCGGTCGAGCCGGACCCAGACCGGATTGAGCCTCCATTCGGCGATGGCGCCGCGGTGACTGACCTTGCGCACGCGCAGCTCGCTCGGGGTCATGGTCACCGTCTCATAGGCGGTCGCGGCCCGATAGTTCGCCCGGAACGCCACATAGACGAGCAGCACGTCGAGCCCGAGAAAGCCGACGATCGGCCAGGCGCCGATCAGGTAGAACACCAACCCGGCCGCGAAGCTCACGGCGCTCAGCAGCGACATGAGAACGAGGAAGCCGACCGCGCCGAGCGAGCGGTGCGGGGTCAGCACGGCGGAAAACAGCGTGGGCTCGCTCGCTTGGGCGTTGCCGTCGGTCATGGCCACTGATTATACCGGGATCATGGCGCGCAAAACGACCCCGCGCGGGGGCAATGGCCGGCAATCGAAGCGACGCTCCTCCGGTTCCGGGGCGGCTCCGCCAAAAACAGACCGGCGCCGCGCCGTGCCGCCTGCGGGTCCCCCGGCGGCGTTCACGACCTGGGCGCCGGGCGAGGTCGAGGAGGCATTTCGCCGGTTCCAGGCCGACAATCCCGAGCCGCGGGGGGAGCTTGCGCACCAGGATCCGTTCACGCTGCTGATCGCGGTGGTGCTCTCGGCGCAGGCGACCGACGCGGGCGTCAACAAGGCGACGCCGAAGCTGTTCGCCCTCGCCGATACGCCGCACAAGATGCTCGGGCTCGGCGAGGCGCGCCTGCGCGAATTGATCAAGACGATCGGGCTTTATCGGACCAAGGCCAAGAACATCATCGCGCTCTGCCGCGCGCTCCTCGCCGAGCACGGCGGCAAGGTGCCGCACGACCGCGAGGCGCTCCAGGCCCTGCCCGGGGTCGGCCGCAAGACCGCCAACGTCGTGCTCAACGGCGCATTCGGCGAGCCAGTGATCGCGGTCGACACCCATGTGTTCCGCGTCGCCAATCGCACCGGGCTCGCGCCGGGCAAGACGCCGGCCGAGGTCGAGCTGTCGCTCGAGCGCGTCGTGCCGGACCCATACAAGCGCCACGCCCACCATTGGCTCATTCTGCACGGCCGCTACATCTGCAAGGCGCTCAAACCGGCCTGCGGCCGCTGTCTGATCAACGATCTGTGCCGCTGGCCGGACAAGAATCTGGCCTCGGTGTGAGCTCTACCTCCCCTTCAGGGGAGGTCGGCTCGCGGCGTCAGCTGTGAGCCGGGTGGGGGTGGTGGACTCACATCACCCACTGTCACCCCACCCCGCGTGCCGACGGCGCGCGACCCTCCCCTAAAGGGGAGGGATTTGCCGCCGCTTCATCATCTGCTTGTGCACATGCACCATGAAGGCGGTCGCGAACAGCGGCGTGGCGAGGTTCAAGACCGGGATCGACACGAACGCGGCGATGAACAGGCCGGCGACGAACAAACTGCCCGAGTGGTGCTTGCGCAAGCGCTTGGCTTCGGCGGCGGGGTGAAAGCGCATCGCGGCGAGCTCGAAATAGATGCGGCCCTGCACGTAGGCGGTGGCGAAAAAGAATATCAGGAACCCGAGCCCGGCGATGAGCAGGAACGGCACCGCGAGGAGATAGATCAGGATCGCGAGCAGCGCGGCCTTGATGCCTTCGAGGATCGCAATCCCGATCGGCACGGCGGTGCCGACCGGATCCTCGGGGTAATGCGCGCGCTCCACCTCTTCGGCGATGGCATCGGCGAAAAAGCCGGCGACCAGCGCGGTGACGGCCGGCATGAGAAAAACGGCGCCGGCGATGATGCCGAGCCCCGCCGCGATGGCGACGATCCATTCGAGAATGTTGACCGGCGTGTGGGCGCCGGATCCCACATGGGTCTCGATCCAGGCGCCGCCGCGCTCGACCAGCGCCACGAGCCCGCGATCGATGCCGATGCCGAGCACGATGATGAGCACGATCGCGAGCGCGATCGCCTTGAGGAGCAGCGTCCGGAACGGCGGCGACCCCATCTGGGCCAGCGCCTTGATGGCCGCATCGAGCATGGTCGAGTCTCCGCGGAGGAACGAGTTCGTAGCCCGGATTCCGCGTCGCGGTGCGACGCTCCCGGCTACATACTACGCGCCCGTTTTCGGATCAGCCTGCCGCGGCGCTGTTGCGATCGTGCGCCCACGCCGGCCGCCGAATGCGCGCGGCATGCTTCGGCCGCTCCATCGGCACCGCCTCGGGACGCGGCGGCAGGTCGGCCCAGTGCACCTTCTTGTAATCGAAGCCGCGCTCGAGCGTCGGCTTGACCACGGCGAAATACGGCGAAATGTCGAAGTCGCGCGGCGCGTAGAGCGAGGAATGCCGGATCTCGAGAATCTCCCGGCGCGCGGAGCGGCTTTCCACGCGGGTGACCTTGGGCAGGATCGGATAGCGCACGAGCTCGAAGGCCTGGGCGATCAGCGCCGAGCAGATCAGCCGGGTCGGGTCGCCGGACCCGAGCGCCATCATGCGCCGGCGCCAGCGCTGCGGCACCGGCGGCGGCAGCAGATAGCGCAGCAGGTCCGCGATGTTTTTCAGGTCGTACTCGAACCCGATACGCGCCACCGCATAGGCGCACACCCGCGCGCAATCCTCCGACGAGAGCCGCACCGGCCGGCATACCCGGGTATGGCAGTGAAAATATTTCGACAACGGCGCCGACACCACGCCTTCGTCCGCATTGGCTTCGATCAGCACATGCGGCTCGCCCTCGCTCGTCGTGCGGCCCTCGATCGGCCCGACGTGGAGCGCGGCATGCGACCAGGTCGATTGCGTCAGGTACTTGATGACGCCGGAGATTCGGTTGTTGCCTTCGACCAGCAGCACGTCGCCGGGTCGGAGCGCCGCGCGCAGCCCGTCGGGATCGCTGGGCGTGAACGGCTCGTAGCCGGGCAGCGGCTTTTCCAGATAGCGCGCGATTGCAGTGCCGAAACGATCGAGCACCCAGCCCATGGCGGCGTCCCTCGTCGCGGAGTTCCGGTTTGGTTAGCATACCCGAAACATCACGGCTCAACTTAGGGGGAACTCGTTGCATTTTCGTTCATATCGCGGTTCGGGCGTTTGCAGGCCTGATCTCGTTCGGGCAAGCTCGCCGGCCGTCAACCTTCCGGAAACCATGCCTGCCTTGAACCGCCGCTCGTTTCTCGCCGCTTCCGCCGCCGCTGCGGCGGGTCCCGTGCTCGCCGCTCCGGCGCCTTCACCCGACGTCGACGTCATCATCGTGGGCGCCGGGGCTGCCGGCATCGCGGCCGCGCGTCGCATCGTGCCGACCGGCCGTAGATTCGCGTTCCTGGAAGCGAGCGACCGCGTGGGCGGGCGCTGCTTCACCGACATGCGCACCTTCGGCACTCCCTACGACCGCGGCGCGCATTGGATCCACATGCCCGACCTCAATCCGGTGGCGAAGCTCGCGGTCAGGACCGGGCTCGATATCTATCCGGCGCCGCCGGGTCAGCGGCTGCGGATCGGGCTGCGCAATGCGCGCGAAAGCGAAATGGAGGATTTTCTGGCGAGCCTCGTGCGCTGCAATCGCGCCATCTACGATGCGGCTCACGGCAGGGCCGACGTCTCCTGCGCGCAGGCGCTGCCGAAGGATCTCGGCGAGTGGCGCCCGACCATGGAGTTCGTGCTCGGACCATTCGGCTGCGCCAAGCCGCTGAGCGAGGTATCGGCGGCGGATTTCGCCAAATCCGCCGAGCGCGACGTCGATGCGTTCTGCCGGCAGGGGGTCGGCACGCTGCTCGGCAAGCTCGCGGCCGGGCTGCCGGTCCAATTCTCCGCGCCGGCGACGCGGATCTCCTGGGACACCAAGCTGGTGGAAGTGGAGACGCCCCGTGGCGTGCTGCGCGCCCGCACCGCCATCGTGACCGCCTCGACCGGCGTGCTCGCCTCGGGGAAGATCAAGTTCCAGCCGGGCTTGCCCAGGCGCCACATCGAGGCGATCGGCAAGCTCGGGCTCGGCAGCTACGATCACGTGGCGATCGAGTTCAACGGCAATCCGCTCGGCCTGCAGAGCGACGATCTCGTATTCGAGAAAGCCACGGGCCCGCGCACCGCCGCATTGCTCGCCAATGTCTCCGGCTCGCGGCTTTCTCTGGTCGACGTCGCCGGCAAGCTCGGCGCCGACCTCGCCGAGGAGGGCGAAGCCGCCATGACGGCGTTCGCGCTCGACTGGCTCGCCGGGCTGTTTGGCTCCGACGTGAAGCAGGCGGTCAAGCGCACGCATGCGACGCGCTGGACGAAGGAGCCCTGGGCGCTTGGCGCATTCTCGGCGGCGGCGCCGGGCGGACAATGGGCCCGCCGGGCGCTGTCCGAGCCGGCGCAAGAGCACCTCTGGTTCGCAGGCGAGGCCGTGCACGAGACGCTGTGGGGCACATTGGGCGGCGCCTGGGAGGCAGGCGAGCGCGCCGCCGACGCGGCGCTCAGGCGGCTCGGCAAGAAATGAAGAAGGCGCTGATCGCCTGGTCGAGCGGCAAGGACAGCGCCTGGGCGCTGCACGCGGCACGTCGCGCCGGCGAGTTCGAGATTGTCGGCGCGCTCACCACGGTCACGCACGAATTCTGCCGCGTCAGCATGCACGGCGTTCGCGAGGAGCTGCTCGCCGCGCAGCTCGAGGCCGCGCGCTTACCGGCGATCGTCGTGCGCATCCCGTTCCCGTGCCCGAACGAGATCTATGAACGGGAGATGGCGGCGGCGCTCGCCGAGGCCAAGCGCGCCGGCGTTTCCCACGTGGTGTTCGGAGATTTGTTCCTGGAGGACATCCGCGCCTATCGCGAATCGCGGCTCGGCGAGATCGGCATCACGCCGATATTTCCGCTGTGGCACCGGCCGACCGCCGCGCTCGCGCGCGAGATGATCGAGGGCGGCCTCGAGGCGCGCCTCGTGTGCATCGATCGCAAGAAGCTGCCGGCGAGCTTTGCTGGGAAAAAATTTGACCGCGCTCTGCTCGATAGCCTGCCGCCCGAGATCGATCCGTGCGGCGAGAACGGCGAGTTTCACACCTGCGTGACGGCGGGCCCGATGCTCGAGCACGCGATCAAGGTCGCGGTCGGCGAGACCGTCGAGCGCGACGGCTTCGCGTTCACCGATCTGATGCTGGACGGGAGATCGGTTGCTGCGGCTGTCGATCGATCGGGATCGCCGATGTGAGACGGATCCTGCATCTGCTGAGGAGCGCTGGGCGCGTTCCCGAAAGGCTGGGTGTGCCGCCTTTTGGCTTCCACCTGACCGGCCGGAATGGTAGCGTTCGCGCCAATCCCGGGTACCCGGCCAACAACTTCAGGATGGGAGGAAGTGCCTATGCGC
>DASWCW010000009.1:0-2481 GCA_036395835.1 Xanthobacteraceae bacterium | reverse complement strand
GCAATCAGCGGACCACTTCCATCCGCACCGGAGCGATGCCGGCGCCCTTCATGCCGATGACGCCGGCGGCGCCGTCTGACAAATCGATCGACCGGTTGTGCACGAAGGGACCGCGGTCGTTGATCCGCACCGTAACCGATTGGCCGTTCTTGAGATTGGTGACCCGCACCTTGGTCCCGAACGGCAGCGTCCGGTGCGCGGCGGTGAGCGCATTCGAGCCGACCCGCTCACCGGTTGCCGAGCGGCCGGAATAGAAGCTCGCCATTCCGCGCGATCCGCCTTCGAGGCTGGCAACGTGTTCGCGCGCCGAGGCGGCGGGTCTCGCGGTCTCATAACTGCGGTGATGGTGTGCGTAGCTGCCCGAAGACCGGGTCGTGGGCGCACTGCACCCCGAAAGCCCGAGCACGAGCAGAACCGCAATCGCGCGCGTCAGCGTCCCCACCGCCGAATCCCCCGTTTCGCACGTGCCATCCTGCGCACGGTTGTGTCCAAAATGGGACGGCAACCCGAAGCCTATCGAAGCCTATCACGCTCCGGGTGCAAAGCTTCGGCCAACCCGCACAACCAACAGGAATTTTGCTGCACAACGGCCGCGGCCGGGGCGCTTGGTCAACGCCCCTTGGGCTCGAACTCCGGCGGGGGCGGCAGCATCTGCTGGAGCCGCCGCTGGAGCTCTTGGTCGCTCATCGGGGTGGCGGGGGTGCGGCTCGCTTCCCCGGCGGTCTCGCCGACGTGGACGAGCTGGGGGAACAGCAGCACCGCGGCGAGCACCGTCCATTGCGCGATCAGGAACGGCAGCAGCGCGCGGAGGATGTCGCGGAACTCCAGGGTCTGGCGCAACGTGCCGCGCGCCATCATCAAAGCATAGCCGAACGGTGGCAGCAGGAAGCTGGTCTGCAAGGTCAGCAGCACGAGCACGGAGACCCAGCGGGCATCGGCGACGCGGATCAGCAGCGGCGGCACCGCGATCTGGACGATGACGAAGATGATCTCGAACGCGTCGAGCACGAAGGCGGTGAGCCCGATCGCGCCGAGCACGATCGCGACCACTGCGAACTCGCCGGCGGGAATGGCGGTGATCCAGTCGCTTACCAGGCGGTCGGTGCCCAGCAGCCGCAACACCAGCGTCAAAGTCGTGGCAGCGATGAGCAGCGCGAACAAGGCACCGGTGATGGCGAGGGCATCATGGAGAACGCCCCGCAGCACCGCGCCGCGCAAGGCTCCGGTGATGAAGCCGGCGCTGAGCAGAACAAATGCGCCCATCGCCGCCGCCTCCACCGCGTAGAAATAGCCGGTCGCGACGCCGCCCAAGAGTGTGAGCAGCGCGACCAGCGTGATCGCCGCCAGAATGGCCTGCTTGCCGCTCAATTTGACCGGCGGGCCGGCAGCGCTTGCCGGAATGCGGCGCCCGGCTCGCCACGACAGCGCGAGGCAGAGCACGAGAAAAATCGCGGCCGGGACCAGCGCGCCGTGGAAAACGTCCTGGGTGTTGATCACGCGGTCGGCGCGGCCGGTGGAAGTGACCGCGATGGTATGCGCGGAGAGCATGGCATCGCCGAGCAGGATCAGCACCAGCGAGGGCGGGATCACCACGCCCAGCGTGCTCGCCACCGCGACCGCGGCGAATTGCGTCGGTTTGGGCACGCCGCTCTCGGCGAGCCGCGGCGCAACCACGCGCGAGAGTGCCAGCACGCTGGCGCCGACCGAACCGTTCATCGGGCCGAGCAGGGCGCCCAGCGCCATGCCGGAGACGAGCGGGGCGGAAGGCCGCCGGGGCAGCACCGAAAGCCCGGCGCGGTAGAGCGCGTCGGCGACCGGCAGGCGGTCGAGCAGCAGCCCCATCATCACGTAGAGCGGCAGCGCCTGCAGCAGGTCGTTCTCGAGCAGGTTGATCAGTCGCGAGGTGAGTGCGGTGAGCAACGAAAGCGGCACGGTATCGGTCAGCACGCCCAGCGCCGCGCCGATCGTCGCCGCCGCGATGAGGATCACGAACGCCGGCAGCCCGGTGAACACGATCCCGAGCGCGACGAGGATGAGAAGACCCAGGCCCGCAGCCGGTATCATTGGTTTCGGCGCGGCTGCGCGAGGTCGATCGCGGCCTGCGCGAGCATCAGGCCGGCCAAGATCCACAACGCGGTTTTGATCAGGAAATAACCGGGATTATTGGTGTCCGGAAACGTTTCGAGACCGCGGATCGAGTTGAGCACGATGTCCTTGCCGCCGATGAGAGCGAACAGCGCCCACGGTACCAACAGGGCGGCCCCGACCCGCACCAGCACGCGGCGCAGCCTTGCCGGATAGAAGCGGGCTACGGCATCGGTGCCGAGATGGGTGCCGGCGCGGGTCGCGCAGGTGACGCTGGCCGCGACATAGATCGCGAAGATCCATTGGCCCAGATCGTTGGCCTCGCGCGAGTAGAGGCGAAAAATGTCACGCAGCGGCCATTGCAGGAACAGGAGCACGACGATCGGCAGCACCAGC
>DASWCW010000008.1:0-16638 GCA_036395835.1 Xanthobacteraceae bacterium | reverse complement strand
CATCTTCAAGGCGCTCGGCTACGACTTCAAGCACGTGCAGATCGATCTCAAGTCGAACGCCGACGCCCTCGAGGCGGGCACGATCGTCGGCTCGGCGACCTACACCACCGCCGGGCGCTCGCGCGCCGCCTACTGGAAGGAGACCGAGATCCGCATGGACATCAATGTCGTCAATCCGTGTCCGGACGAGGTCGCGAAACTCAAGGCAGCCGGCCTCGCGGTCGTCGACGTCGATCCCAAGGGCGCGTTCAGCAAGGACGTCGGCCCCGCGACGCTCATGGGTGTGCCGATCCTGTTCGGCTACAACGCGCGGATCGACCTGCCGGAAGACGTCGTCTACAAGATGATCAAGGCGTTCTACGACAAACGGGATGAGCTCGTGAAAATCGATCCGGGCTTCACACCGATGGCGAAGGACTTCGTCGGCATGCAGGTGCAGGGCATCGACGCCAATCCGCAAATCCCGGTGCATCCGGGCCTCGCCAAGTTCCTCAAGGAGCACAAGGCCTGGAACGACAAGTGGAAGATTGCGGGCAGCGCGAGCTGATCGCCTGAGGGGTCCGAGACGGGGATCCGCGCATGCGGCGCCGGTTCCCGCCTCCGGGTATTTCAAGGCCCCACGCCCCATGCCGCGCGCAGGTCATCCGGCGAACGGCACGCATCCGCCGTTGCGAGGGGGGAAGACAATGACGCATGCGGCGTTGAAGAAATATGCCACGCTCAAAAATCTGGCATTTGTCTTCGCGCTGATCCAGGTCGTCTGGCTCGTTTGGTTTTTCTACACGGGCCTCGGCGGCGCGCAGGAACTGGTCGCGCGCGTGATGTCGATCGCGCTGATCCTGCAACTCCTGTTCATGTATGAACAGGACTATCTCTACAAATGGCTGCCGCCGGTCGCCAACCACGCGCTGGTCGCGCTCTATGTCGGCATCTGCGTCTATTCCTTCATCTACTTCTCTTTCGAATACGAACGGATTGCGATCTATTCACAGGGCTCCTACACGCGGCAGGACTTCGTCGTCGGGCTGCTGATGTTCCTGCTGGTGATGGAGTTGTCGCGGCTCGCCCATCCGATTCTGTTCTGGACCAACGTCGTCCTCGTCGTTTACACGCTCTGGGGGTATCTGAGCCCAATCGATTTCTTCTGGCATCCCGGCACGAGTTTCTACCGCGTCGTGACCTCGAGCACGGTCGAGTTTTCGACCGGCATCTACGGCCTCTACGGTCAGATCGCGCTCACCCTGATCGCCGCCTTCCTGCTGCTGGCCGGTGTCGCGAACGGCTTCGACGCGCAGCGCGCGATGATCAACGTCGTGCGGCTGATCGCCGGCCGGTCCAGGCAGTTGATCCCGCAAACCGCGGTGGTGGGATCGAGCGCGATCGGAATGATCAGCGGCAGCGGCTCGGCCAACGCTGCCGTGGTCGGCACGATCACAATTCCGCTGATGATGCGCTATGGCGTCCCCGGCGCCTTTGCCGCCGCGGTCGAGACCTCGGCCTCGATGGGCGGGTTGATCATGCCGCCGATGATGGGAGTCGGCGCCTTCCTGATGTCGGAATTCCTCGGCGTGCCCTACTGGGACGTCGTGGTGCGCGGATTTGCGCTCGCCTTCGTCTACTACGCTTCGGTCGGAGTCTCAGTCTACCTGCTCTGCGTGCGCTTGTTGCCGCGCGATGCCATTGAGAGGCCGCAGGTCCCGCTCTACGACAAGCTCAAGACCGCCATCTTTTTCTCCTCGGTGCTCTACCTCATCTATCTGATGGGCTTTTCCGGCAAGGGCGAATTGCTCGCCGCGCTCTATACCGCAAGTTTCATGCTCGCACTGCTGGTCGCGCTCTTTCTCTATTTCAAATACGCGCTCAAGGACGCCGCCATCGCCAACGAGACGCCGTTCGGCAACATCCGGCGCGCCATCGAAACGCATGCCGAGATGACGTCATATCTGACGCTGTTGCTCGCAACGCTCGGCATCATGATCGGCTTGTTCACGGTCACCGGTTTCATCAACCGGATGGGCGCCATGCTTCTCGACCTCGGCGCCTGGAACATCGCCGCCATGATATTCATGGCCTGGATTTTCGGCTGGCTCGCCGGCGCAGGCCTTCCGCCGACCGCGACCTACATCATCGGCGCGGTCGTCATCGTGCGGCCGATGCAAGAGCTTGGAATCAACCCATGGGTCGCCCATTTCTTCGTCTTTCTCATGTCGGTGTGGGGCGAACTGTCGCCGCCCACCTCGCTCACGGCTGCGGTTTCGGCGCGGATCGCAAACGCGTCCTTCCTCAAGACCATGTACGAAGCGCTGAAAATCTGCCTGCCGATCACGACGATGACGTTCGCGATCTTCACCCGCTCGAACATGGTGGTGAATCCCGGCTGGATGCAGATCGTGGACACGCTGTTGGTGCTCATCAGCACGTGCGGCATCACATTCGCGATGTTCGGGCGCTTTCACGAGAAGCCGGGTATCGACATGCCGCTGCGCCTGCTCCTGGCGCTGGTCTCCTTCGTGGTGATGTTCCATCCCGACACCAAAGTGTCCGCCGCGGTCGCCATCACCGTGGTCGTGGCTCTGGTTCTCGGGATTTGGCGCCACCGGATCATCGCACCGCCGAAGACAGCGGCCCCCGTAGAGGCCGCCGCAACCTCGCCCGACGCGGTTGGTCCGCTGCTCGCCGAGGCGAGACGAGAGGTCGGGTGAGCGTAGGACAGACGACGGATACCTGCCGGTCTGGATCGTTGAGCTCCCGTCCGCCCTCTGTCGTCTGTCCTCTGTCGTCCGTCAGCCGACATCGGTCGAATGCACGCGTCGCTCCGCGACCAGCGGTTCCGGCGTGCCCTTGTGGCGGCGCGACATGAGCTTGTTGAGCGCGCCCAGATAGGCCTTGGCGGAGGCAACCAGCGTATCCGGATCGGCGCCCTTGGCGGTGACCGCGCGGCCGCCTTCGGACAGCCGCACCGATACCTCGGCCTGCGCGTCGGTGCCCTGGGTGACGGCGTGCACCTGGTAGAGCTCGAGCACCGCCTCGTGCGGGATCAGCGCCTTGATCGCGTTGAAGGTCGCGTCCACCGGCCCGTTGCCGGTCGATTGCACGGTGTGGTGGCGCCCGTCGATGTCGAGTGTCGCCGTCGCCGATTGCGGTCCCATCGTGCCCGCGATCACGGTGAGGCTGACGAGCTTCACGCGGTCCTGCGCGTGCGCGATCTCCTCGTCGACCAACGCCTCGATGTCCTCGTCGTAGACGTGCTTCTTCTTGTCGGCGAGCGCCTTGAAGCGGACGAAGGCATCCTCGAGCTGGTTGCCGGCGAGGTGATAGCCCATCTCCTGGAGCTTGTGCACGAAGGCGTGGCGGCCGGAATGCTTGCCCATCACCAGCGAGGTCTCCTTCACGCCGACGTCCTCGGGCTGCATGATCTCGTAAGTCTGGGTGTGCTTGAGCATGCCGTCCTGATGGATGCCGGACTCGTGGGCGAAGGCGTTACGGCCGACGATCGCCTTGTTGTACTGCACCGGGAACGAGGTCACGGCGGAGACGAGCTTGGAGACGCGCATCAGCATCGCGGTGTCGACGCCGGTGTGGAACGGCAGCGCGTCGTTGCGCACCTTCATGGCCATCACGACTTCCTCGAGCGAAGCATTGCCGGCGCGCTCGCCGATGCCGTTGACCGCGCATTCGATCTGCCGGGCTCCGGCACGGATGCCCGCGAGCGAGTTCGCCACCGCCATACCGAGGTCGTCGTGGCAATGCACGGAGAACCGCGCCTTGTCCGAGTTCGGCACGCGCTCGCGCACCATCTTGAACAGCGCGTAATATTCCTCCGGCACGGTGTAGCCCACCGTGTCGGGGATATTGATGGTGGTGGCGCCGGCGTTGATCGCCGCCTCGACGCAGCGGCACAGAAAATCATGCTCGGTGCGAGTGCCGTCCTCGGGCGACCATTCGACGTCGTCGGTGTAATTGCGCGCCCGCGTCACCGAGGCGACCACCAGCTCGAACACCTTCTCGGGCTCGAGCTGGAGCTTCCATTTCATGTGCACCGGCGAGGTCGAGATGAAGGTGTGGATGCGCCCGCGTTTCGCCGGCTTGATCGCTTCGGCGGCGCGATCGATATCGGCCTGCCCGGCGCGGGAGAGTCCGCAGACGACCGCGCGCCTGGTGCGCTTGGCAATCTCGTGCACGGCTTCGAAATCCCCCGGTGAGGCGATCGGGAAGCCGGCCTCGATGATGTCCACGCCCATCTCGTCGAGCAGCTCGGCGACTTCGAGCTTTTCTTCATGGGTCATGGTGGCGCCGGGCGACTGCTCGCCGTCGCGCAAGGTGGTATCGAAGATGAAGACGCGGTCCTTGTCGGACTGTTGCGTGCTCATGGAGAAAGTTCCTTCTGTTCGCTTGCGCCCATTGGGGCGCTCTCGGGGTCCATTGCGAGGCCCCTGAGTGCCCAGGCGCGCGCGCCCAGCCGGCCCTCAGGGGCTGATAAGCAGAAGGAGGCCGAGAATGAGGGCAGCCGCGGGGGCGGCCGGTGCGGCCGTCCCTTTCATCGCGCGATGCTCATAGCGCACCGACATGGCTCCCTCGCCGCCAGGATCGCGGGCGAACGCAAGGCCGCGTTGCTCCCGGCCCGCCCTTGTAGCCGAACACGAGGCCGGGACGCAAGCCGGGCCCGGCGGGGCCTCAGTTGGAAAGCGAAGAATTTTCTTTCTCTCGCTTAAAGGCATCCAGTTCGGCCAAGCAGTCGCGGGCGATTTGCTCCAATTGCTCCCGCAGCTCGGGGTCCGACGTTTTACGTGCGAGAGCGCGGACCTGTTCGGCCTGCTTGCTGAGAAAATCTTCCAGTCGCATCGAACAAGCCGCTTTTACCGCATCGTGGGGAGTCTGTCTTCGACCTAAATCAATGCCGCGACAAGGAAAAAGCGCATGGTGGTGTTCAAAAAGGGGAGAGCGCCATGCAGCCCTACCAAGCCTTCCTCAGAGAACAGGCCAAACGATGCTTCCGATTGGCAGATAACATCCAAGACCCCGAAATCGCCCGTGAGCTTCGGGTCATCGCGCAAGCCTTCCTCGACAAGGCCGCCGAGCTGGACGCCCAAGGGCGCGACTAGCAACGCACGCCGGGAACGACGATCCCTCACCCGTGTCCAAAGGTCCCGGAGCCGAGAAACGATCGGCGACGTGATCGGCGCGGCCATATTGGTCGCCAGGTTAGCGGCGTTGCTGCAGCTTGAAGCTCGCGGGCGGAGCTGCTACGCGATATCTGCAAGCTCGATTATCGGGTAAATATTCTTTTCGTGCGGGGTGCCCGAAGATGATGCGTGCAGCGATTTTGGCCCGCGTCCTCGTTGTGCTTGTCGGCCTCCTTGCTTCGTCCGAGTTTGCGATCGCTCAGACGGTGACCGACACGCTTGGCCGGTGGGGCATGCTCGGCACTTGGGCACTGGATTGCAGCCAGCCTCCCAGTCGGTCGAATGGTTACCTATCCTACGTAGCAAAGCAGGGCGGAGCGTTTCACGAGCGCGAGTTCGGCGACGCGCGGGATTCCAGCAGGATTCTCTCGGCCCGGATCACCGCGAATGGTTTGCTCGAGGTGCGAATAGATTATACGAGCATATCTCAAATCAGGGACATCTCCTTCTTCAAGGCCGGCGACGGCCGCATCCGGTCCATGTCCAACCGGATCGTCAACGGCGAATACTCGATCAAGGACGGGAACTTCGTCTCGAACGGCAACCCAAGTCCTTGGCAGATGCGCTGCCGGTAATGAGCCGCGCGTCGCAACCTTCGAGCCACGATCCCTGCTGATCATTTAGGGAAGCAAGACTCCGCGCCCAGCGTTAGGGTGGGCAAGCCGAAATAGCTTGTCAAAAAGGCAAACGTATAGCTTGCGGTGACTCTGCTCCCGCACGATGCCGTCGTAACCGAGAAGGTCGAACTCGGGGGATTGAGTCCCAACGCCTGCTGGGCGGCGTAGCTTTGGATTGCGGCTACGCTCCCACATACGGTTGAGTTGATGCTGGCACATCGAGCAGCCCTCTCGGTGCCATGCTGGAGCGCCAGTTGGGTCCACAGCAGGAGCCCGCAACACATGATGCCCGCAAATAACGCAAAATACCCCGGCGCGGTCAGGCCAAATTCGACCGCCGCCGTACCCGTTTCGCCCTTGCAGAACCGCAGAAAGCTCATTGGATTCTCGCGGTCGACTGCGAGGAGAACGTGAAGCTGTCGGGGATAATAGGATAGCTCAAGATCGTCCTGTAAGTGCCCTGTGCCGATACAGTCACATAGACACCTGGAGCAACACCTCCGGTACACGTTGAGCTACAGTTCGCGTTCGTAATTCCGGTGGCGGAGGCGCAGCCGCAGAACTGAACCGGCGCTGGAGACGAGCTAATTCCGGAGAAACTGGTGGCGGCCGACACGGCGTTCGAAATCGAGCTCGTGGTGAAACCGTAGACTACGGCATATTCGACCCCCGCTTGAGCGGCATTTTCCACCTGCATTTTACGGTGTATGCCGAGACCCAGGTCGGCAGTACAAATCAATGCAAGCACCAGCACCGGCGCAATGATGGCGAATTCAATTGCGGCCGATCCCGCGACCGCATTTTGGCCCTTCGAGGGGAAACTGCTGAATACGTACCGCATCATGAGAGTCTCCCGAGCGTCTATTCGACCAATTTCGCCAAACGAGAACCTATCGGCTTCGTACCGTAGCCAGCACAGTTGATCGCAAAATTGGAATTGCCGCTAAACGTGATCGTGTCAGCCACGAGCTGAGTGCAGGCGGTGGTAGTGTCTGCTCCGCCGGCAAAGCTTACCGCGCCCCTCGGCAGGTAAAGCGCACCCCCGAGCACCTGTGAAGCCCCACCCTCGAATGAGAATCCCGTACCGACGGGCATGTTTCGGTCACCAAAGAACACAATGCCGGCGGTGCTGCCATTCGTAGGCGGAGTCAGGTTGATCGTGGCGCCGCCGTTGACGCTCGCGGTCGCATAATTATTTCCGGTGCTGGATGTAAATACCAGCGTAACCCCGGTCCCGCTTAATGTAGCGCCGCCGTTGACGCTCAGGCTGCCTTGGTCGAGGTAATATACTCCCGGATTCAAGGTGACATGTGCACCGGCGTTCAGGCTCATGCCTCCACAATATACGCCCGGATTGATGGTCTCCGTCTTCTTTGAGGAAAAGTTGTGCTTGTCGCATCCCGAAAACGACGGATATGACGAATCCGCGTACGGATCGGAAGCGGGCGTTGCTCCGGTGTTGATTCCCAGTGTCGTAGTGATATTCGACGTCTCCGATACGTTACCCACTACGTTTACGGAGAGCGCGGAGAGCGTGCCACCGCCGTTTAGCGTGAGCGCGGACGAATTGCTGGAATTGTCCATCAGGCTGCAGCCGCTAAGATTGACGGCAGACGTACCTTTTATGACCGTGGCTCCACTCGCTGTCGTATTCAGGCTGAGCACGCAACCGAGACCTCCATTGCCAACGGCGACAGCGCGTGCGGAAATCGTGAGTTGACTTGAGCTAAACAGGCTCGAGAAGAGTCGAGTCTGCGGCTGACTGACAATCACTTCAACGGCATTCGTCGTCGATGTATAGGATCCGGACAGCGGAGGCTGATGCAGCGTCACAACGACATTGTTGGCTCCGGCAACAAAGCCGTACGTCGCAGTTGCGGCCTGAGCCTGAGTTATCAAGCCGGTAGAGTTGCCCTGGATAGAATAAGTCGTTGCGGCACTGATTGCCCCTGAATCAGCCGCGCTCTGCAGGTGTTGATGGTTGTAATACCACAGCCCCACCTCGGATCCCAGGCCGACCAATCCCAAGAGCGCGGGCATTGTCAGAGCTGTGATGATCGCGTAACTCCCGGTCTGGTCGCGCCTAAAGCGGCGCAGCAGGTCCAAGACCTCTGGAAACGCATGTCGTGCCGCGGGATAGAAAGTCGGAGACATTCTGATTTCCTCACACCGCACATTCAATTTGGATATAATCTTACTTTTAATCCCTCTTTTTTTGTTGAACGACACCTTCGAAATCGAGCGACGTCAATTCAGAAATTGGTAATCATGTCGGGGGCATACGGGAAAATCAGTCTTTTTCCGCCTCCAGCGCCTTGCGGAGGCGCTGCATTTCTTTCAGCTGCACCCGGCTGACCTTGGGGAACCGCAAGTCGAGTCGGTCCAGCGCCTCGACCATGGCGCCCGCGACCACGAGGCGCGCGAACCACTTGTGGTCCGCGGGCACGACGTACCATGGCGCCTCGGGCGTGCTGGTGTTGAGGACCATGTCCTCGTAGGCATCCATATAGCGGTCCCAGAGCTTGCGGTCGGCAACATCGTCCATCGAGAATTTCCAGCGTTTGGCCGGGGTGTCGAGCCGCTGCAGGAACCGGCGCTTCTGCTCCTGTTTCGAGATGCGGAGGTGGAATTTGAGGACGAGCGTGCCGTTGCGCACCAGGTGACGCTCGAAGGCGACGATGTCCTCGAACCGCTGCTTCCAGATCTTGTCCGGCTTCGCCTGAGGCGGCAGCTTCTGGCGCCCGAGCAGCTCGGGTCGCACGCGCACCACCAGCACCTCCTCGTAATAGGAGCGGTTGAAGATGCCGATGCGGCCGCGCGGCGGCAGCCGCACCGCGGCGCGCCGCAAAAAATCGTGTTCGAGCTCCTCGGGGCTCGGCGCTTTGAACGCATGCACCTCGCAGCCCTGCGGGTTGACGCCGGTCATGACGTGCTTGATCGCGCTGTCCTTGCCGCCGGCATCCATGGCCTGGAAGATCGCGAGCACCGCCCAATGCGCCTGGGCGTAAAGCATCTCCTGCAGGTCGGCGAGCCGCTCGATGTCTCCCGCGAGCATCGATTTCGCCTGCTGCTTGTCGATCTCGAGCCCCCGTGTGTCCGCCGGATCGTGATCGGCGAGCCGAAAGTTTTTCGGCTCGTCGATGCGGAACGACTTGATGAGCTTCGCGCTCTTCATCGGTTCTCGTTCGTCCGTTCTCGATCGTCCGCCGTCTGCCACACGTGGTCGAAGAACTTGGGAACGAAAGCCGGCATCATCGGATCGAGATCGGCGGGACTGCGCACGATGTGCACGCCGGCGAGCTCCGGTGTTCGCTCGCGCGCGAGAAAGGCGAGTATCTTTTGGCGCAAGGCGGCTGCCGGCTCGGCTGCGCGCAGCACCTTCACCATGGCGATGCGGCCGCTGTCGAAAATCGCCCGCCAGCCGGGTTCGGGATCGACCGAATCCGGCGACAGTCCCGTCTCTTCCGCAAGCTCGCGCAGCACGCTGCGCTCGAGGTCGACCTGTTCACCGACGACGTCGTCGAGATCGGGCGTACCGCCGATGAAATATACTTTTCCGGCATTGGCGGTGTGGCCGCCCATGACGCCGAGCACGAAGGCACCGTCGGCCGCGTGCAGCGCGCCCATCGCGAAGCAATTGCGCACGCTCTTGTCGGGAAAGCCCCAGTCGCGCCAAGCCAGGAAGCTGGCGAAATCGGTCTCCAGATACGCGCCGCGGAACACGCCATCCGCAACGGCAAAGTCGTGAAGCACCAGGACCCGGCCGTTCCACAATTCGGGCTTGCCGCGCCGCATTTGCGCAAAATAGCGATCGATCTCGTCCCGGCGCTCGGTCGCGAACGGCCATTGTTTTCGGACGAACCGTAGCTCGAGCCGCTCGACCGGAAGGAGCGTGATATCAGCCATGAGATGAAAGAACGCGGTTTGCAAGGAAAGTTCAAGCCTCGATCGTGCCTTCCATGACGATGATGGCTTCGCCGCCCACCGCCGCCGACACGAGCTTTCGCTGTTTGATCGAGATCGAAAGCTCGATCAGGCTCGGCCGCCCCATCTCGTAGCCCTGCTCGATCCGGAACTCGTGTCGGCCGTCGGCATGCGTCTCGCAACGCGCGAGCACGCCGGCGAATGCCGCGGCGGCCGAGCCGGTCGCCGGATCTTCTGGCACGCCGAAGCTCGGCGCGAACATGCGGGCGTGGAACGCGTTGCCCTGCTCGACCGTCTCGCGGCAGAACACGAAGGCGCCGCCCGGACCGTGTCGGTCGATCGCGTGCCAATGCGCGGGATCGATCCGGCATGTTCGAAGCCCATCGAGGCCGCGCACCGGCACGAAGCTGTAGTCCGCGCCCGCCGACCAGCACATCGGGACGAAGCGCTCGAATCCGATCTCGCGCGCATCGATCCCCAGCGCCGCCGCAAGCTCGCTGCCGGCGGCGGCTGGCCCGGTCTCCTGCGGGAGGCGCGGCAGGTCGAAACTGGCGCGGCCGCGATCGGCGCCGATCGGCTCGACCACGCACTGCACGTTGCCGACGTCCTCCTCGAGGACGATCTCGCAGGCAGCATTGCGATCCATGCGACCGAGCAGCACCGCAGTGCCGACGGTCGGATGCCCGGCGAAGGGAAGCTCCGTCGCCGGCGTGAAGATGCGCACCCGCGCCCGGTGCGACGGCTCGGCGGCGGGCAGCACGAACACGGTCTCCGATAAATTGAACTCGCGCGCGATGGCCTGCATGGTCGTGCCGTCGAGGCCTTCCGCGTCGAACACGACCGCGAGCGGATTGCCGGCGAATTTTTTGCTGGTGAACACGTCGAGCGTGGTGAAGCGCCGGCGCATGCTGACTCCTGTGCGCCACTCGCCCTGGGAGAGATGCCCGAACCGCGGAGCGGCGAGCCGGACGGGGCCACGATCATTGGGTCCACCCGGGCCCAGGGCGCCAAGCCGCCGCCTCCTCGATACATCGTTTCGCGGCCAGCCGGTCGCGAAGCTTACACGAGGTTGACGCAGATCAAAGCCTTCAGCCGAACGCCCTATAGAACTGCACTTGGTGATGGAGGACGCCATGGCGATGGTCATGATCAAGTGTCCCGAGACATCTCACGCCGTGCTGACGGGAATCGAGGTGGATGGCGGGTTGGAGAGCCTTCCCGACGTCGCATACGAAACCGATTGCCCGCTCTGTGGGGACAAGCACGTGTGGTGGAAAAAAGCGGCCCGGCTGGCGGAACCGCCCCGCCAAAGGCGGGATACGGCCGCGGTATCCCGGATGTACTGAATGGCTGCTGCCCTCGGCGGTATTGCGCCGGCGATGGGTAGTTCGGCGACTACACCGGCTCGGCCAAAAACATCCGGCTGGGCCTGATCAGCTCCTCCTGCGCGTCGATGAGCAGCATTTCGTCCGCGCCGGCCTCGGCCGTCCTTCGCAGCACGCCGAAGATCGAGGAGGCGGCGCGCGAGAGCGCCTCGGCAGCTGAGCCCGCGCGGAACCAACGCAGGAAGAACAGCGCCGCGATGGCGTCGCCGGCGCCGTGAACCGCGACGGGCAGACGCGGCGTGCGCAGACGAAACCGCCCGCCCCGCTCCGCAGCGACGAGATCGATGCAGTCTTTCGGGGTCTCCTCGGTCGCGACCGAGGTGACCAGGATGACACGCGGGCCGCGCGCGGCGAGCGCGTCGATCGCGGCGAGCAAGGCCGCGAGCGTCGGCGTGGCGCCGCCCGAGAGATGCTCGAGCTCGAACTGATTGGGTGTCAGCACATCGGCAGCCGGCAGCGCGCGCTCGCGCAGGAACTCGGGGATTCCGGCGCGCACATAGACGCCGCGGCCGGCATCCCCGATCACCGGATCGCAGCAATAGCGCGCCGCCGGATTGGCGGCCTTGACCTTGGCGGCCGTCTCGAGAATCGCCTCGCCGGTTTCGGCTTTCCCGACATAGCCGGACAGCACGCCGTCGCATCTTGCGAATAGCCCGCGGTCCTCGATGCCGCGCGACAGCTCCCGGACGGCGCTCGCCTCCACCATCTCGCCGCGAAAGCTTCCGTGACCGGGATGATTGGAGAACAGCACGGTGTGGACCGGCCAGACCTCGCAGCCGAGCCGCTGCAGCGCGAACACCGCGGCGGCGTTGCCGACGTGACCGCAGGCGACGTGCGAATTGATGGAGAGGAGATTCATGGGATGCGGCCCGCGACTGACAGGTGTTTCACGGGGCGCACTCTAAAAGTTGAGTCACAAACAGCGAGAGCAGATACCCTCCCCCCTTGCCGCGGTCACTTATTCTCCAGTTTTGCGTTCGCCTGCTCGACGTATTTGTTCGTATAGGTCTTCGCGAGGTCGATGTGGGCGTTGGCGATCTCCGGAACCGACTGGCTGAACACGTCGAGCACCGCCTGGGCGCCCTTCGGATCCATGCTGCCGCTCTCCGAATACATCGGCATCGTGTTCTTGAGCGCGGCGAGATAGAGTTCCTTGTCGGGGCCGACGAGCTCAACCGGCATCTGCGCGATGATTTCCTCGGGCGTGTGCGAGTGGATCCACTTGAGCGTGGCGACGATGGCGTTGGTGAGCGCCTGGACCTCGGCCTGGTGGCCAGAAATCCATCCGGTGCGCGTATAGAGCGCCCCGCCGGGATATTCGCCGCCGAACACCGCGAGCGTATCCTTTTGCGTGCGCGTGTCGCTGAGAATTTGCACGTTCTTGTACTTGCCCTGCAGCAAGGTGACCGCCGGATCGAGCATGACCGCCGCGTCGACCAGGCCCTGCTCCTGCGCGGCGATGGCGGTTGCTTCCAGTCCGATCCCGACCACCGCGACCGAATTGGGGTCGACGCCGTTCTTGTGCAGCAGATATTTCAGGAAGAAATCGGTCGAGGACCCGGGCGCACTCACCCCCACCTTCTTGCCGGCGAGGTCCTTGATGGAATGGACCTCCTCCGCGTGCTTGGGCGAGACCACCAGAACCAACCCCGGATAGCGGTCGTAGGTCACGAACGCTTGCATCGGCTGGTTCTTGGCGGCGAGATTGACGCAATGGTCGTAATAACCGGACACGACGTCGGCGCTGCCGCCGAGCACCGCGGTCAGCGCCTGCGAGCCGCCCTTGAAATTGATGAGCTCGACCTCGAGTCCGGCCTTCTCATATTCGCCGATCTGATGCGCGAGCATCGTCGGCAGATAGCACAGGCAGCCGCCGCCGCCGACGGCGATGCTGACGTGTTTCAAACCCTCTTTCGCCGCAACCGGCCCAGTCAGCAGCGCGAGCACGCCGAGCGCCGCGAGCAGCGTTCCGAGCAACCCGCTCGTCCAAGATCGTTTCCCGGCCATGAGATCCTCCTTGTGATTATCGTTTCCGTCGTCCCGAGGCGCGCGCCGAGATGGAGCCGCAAACGTCCAAGATCTTGCAGCTACATCCCGGCCGCCGCTTTGCGCACGAAGCGGTCGTCGAAGGTCCTGTTGAGATCGACCTTGGCGCCCTTGAGCTCCGGATCGAATTGCGCCAGCAGCTGATAGGCGTTCTGCATGCCCTTCTCGGTGATGATGCCGGTCTTGGAATACATCTCGATCGAAGCCTTGACCGCACGCTCGTAGAGCGCCCGATCGCCGAGATAATATTCGTCCGGCATCGTCTTCACGATTTCCTCCACGCTCGCCGCCTTGAGCCACTGCAGTCCCTTGTACAACGCGTTGACGAGGCGCTGGGTCGTGTTCGGATATTTTTCGGCGAAATCCGCCTTGAGATAGAGCACGGCGGCCGGATTGGTGCCGCCGAACAGCTTCATGTTGCCTTCCTCGGTGCGAGTGTCGGCCAGCACCGATATGTCGCCGTCCTGCTCGAGCTTGGAGACCGCCGGATCGACGTTCGAGATCGCGTCGATCTCGCCGCGCTTGATCGCGGCCACCGCGGTCGCACCGGACCCGACGCTGATGATCGACACGTCTTCGGGCTTGAGCCCGTCCTTTCCGATCAAGGCATTGACGAAGAAATGCGTGGCGGAGCCGGGCGCCGAGACGCCGATCTTGAAGCCCTTGAGGTCCTTGAACGATTTAACGCTTGCGGCTTTTTCCTTGCGGACCCCAAGCACGAATCCGGGAAACCGGCCGAGCTCGAGCACGGCTTTGATGTCCTGGCCGCGGGCCTGCATGCGCACGGTGTGCTCATAGGCGCCGGTGACGACGTCGACCGAGCCGCCGAGCAGCGCCTGCAACGACTTCGCGCCGCCGGCGAAATCGTTGATGCTGACGTTGAGGCCCTGTTCTTTGAAATAGCCGAGCCGCTCGGTGATCAACAGCGGCAGATAATAGAGCCCGCTCTTGCCGCCGACCGCCAGCGTGACGTCCGGCTTCTCGATCGCCTGGGCGTGCGCCGGGTATGACGCGAGAAGTCCGAACGCGAGCGCGCCCAGCGCCAATCTCATGCTTTTCATTGCCGCTTCCTCCCGATTTTTCGGGCGACCGGCCCATTGCGGCCAAACATGGCCGCAGCAGCCTGCATGCGCAAGCCCGCTAGGCCCGAGTCTCCGCGGCCAGCGGCCGCCATACCAGCAACCGCCGCTCGACCGCGCTGACAAGCCCGTCGATCGCCAGCACGAACACGGCCAGCACGAACATGCCGGCGAAGACTCCTGCCACGTCGAACACGCCTTCGGCTTGCTGGATCAGATAGCCGAGACCGGCAGCCGAGCCGAGGTATTCGCCGACGACGGCACCGACCACCGCGAATCCCACTGAAGTGTGCAGCGAGGAGAACATCCACGACAGCGCCGAGGGCCAATAGACATGCCGCATCAGCTGGCGTTCGCTCATGCCGAGCATGCGCGCGTTGGCGAGCACCGTGTGGCTGACTTCCTTGACGCCCTGGTAGACGTTGAAGAACACCACGAAGAACACCAGGGTAACGCCGAGCGCCACCTTCGACCAGACGCCGAGCCCGAGCCACAGCGCGAAGATCGGCGCCAGAACCACGCGCGGCAGCGCGTTGATCATCTTCACATAGGGATCGAGCACGGCGGCGAGGAACGGCTTGCGCGCGAACCAAAAGCCGACGAGCGCGCCCGCCGCCGATCCGAGCACGAACGCAAGCACGGATTCGACGAGCGTCACCCAGAGGTGCCGCCAGATCGTTCCCTCGGCGAACCATCTGACGACGCGCGAGAACACGTCGACCGGGGTCGAGAAAAAGAACGGCGGCAACACGTTGGTCGCGGTGAGCACGTGCCACAGCCCGATCGCCAGAACCGCGACCAGAACCTGCAGCACTGTCAGATTCGCGCGCGACTGCACCAAGCTCAGCCTCCCCCGGTCTGGGCGTAGCCTTTGAGCACTTCGGTCTTGAGCACGTGCCAGATTTCGCGGTGGAGCGCGTGGAAGGCCGGCTCGAGCTTGACTTCGGCGATGTCGCGCGGGCGGGGCAGCGCGACGCGCCACTCGCCGAGAATTCGCGCGGCCGGGCCCGCCGACATGATGACGACGCGATCGGACAGCGCGATCGCCTCCTCGAGATCGTGGGTGACGAACAGCACCGCCTTGCGATCGGCGTTCCACAGGTCGAGCAGCAGGTTGCCCATGATCTGCCGAGTCTGGGCGTCGAGCGGGCCGAACGGCTCGTCCATCAGCAGGATTTTCGGATCGCGGATCAGCACCTGGGCGAGACCGACGCGCTTGCGTTGGCCGCCGGAGAGCATGTGCGGATAGCGGGAAGCAAAGCCCTGGAGGCCGACGCGGGTGAGCCAGCTCTCGGCACGGCTGCGCGCCTCGCGCGCCGGCACGCCAGCGACCTCGAGCCCGATCGCGACGTTCTCGATCGCGGTCTTCCACGGGAACAGGGCTTCCGCCTGAAACAGATAGCCAGCGCGCTCGTTGAGCGATGAGAGCGGCGTGCCGAAGATGGTGGTGCGTCCGGCCGAGGGGGCGAGCAGGCCCGCCGCCACGTTGAGCAGCGTCGTCTTGCCGCAGCCGGTCGGCCCCACGATCGAGACGAACTCGCCGTCGGCGACCGCCAGCGTCGCCCGTTCGACCGCCGTATAGGTGCTGCCGTCGGCGAACCGGAAACTGATGGTGACGGCATCGAGCGCGATGGCGGAACCGTTCATGCGCGGATCGGCGCTTGCTGTCGCGCTGGCTGGCTGGACCATGCTCCTCAGGCTAGCCGCCCGCTTTCCGCCTTGCAAAGCCGACTGCGCGCGGGACGCGCCCCGTCCGATCAATTCCGGCTCTTGTCCACCAGCGCCTTGGCCTTGATCCACGGCATCATGGCGCGCAGCTTCTCGCCGATCTGCTCGATCGGATGCTGGGCGAGCTTGGCGCGCATCGCCTTGAACGAGGTCTGGTTGACGCGGTTCTCCAGCATCCAGTCCTTGGCGAAGCGGCCGGACTGGATGTCGGCGAGGATGCGCTTCATCTCCGCCTTGGTCTCCGGCGTGACGACGCGCGGGCCCGATACGTATTCGCCGTATTCGGCGGTGTTGGAGACCGAGTAGTTCATGTTGGCGATGCCGCCCTCGTAAATGAGGTCGACGATCAGCTTCACCTCGTGCAGGCACTCGAAATAGGCCATCTCCGGCGCGTAGCCCGCCTCGACCAGCGTCTCGAAGCCGCCGCGGATCAGCTCGACCAGCCCGCCGCAGAGCACCACCTGCTCGCCGAACAGGTCGGTCTCGCACTCCTCGCGGAAGGTCGTCTCGATGATGCCGGAGCGGCCGCCGCCGATGGCGCTGGCATAGGACAGCGCGATCTCCTGGGCATTGCCGCTGGAATTCTGCGCTACCGCCACCAGGCAGGGCACGCCGCCGCCGCGCTGGTATTCCGAACGCACGGTGTGGCCGGGGCCTTTGGGCGCGATCATCAGCA
>DASWCW010000007.1:0-25728 GCA_036395835.1 Xanthobacteraceae bacterium | reverse complement strand
TTATCTCGGCGGCATCTGTCTCAACTGGGGCTGCATTCCGACCAAGGCGCTGCTGCGCTCGGCCGAGATTTTTCATTATTTCCAGCATGCCAAGGATTACGGGCTCTCGGCGGAGAAGATCGGCTTCGATCCGAAGGCCGTGGTCCAACGCTCGCGCGCCGTTTCCAAACGCCTCAACGACGGCGTCGGCTTCTTGATGAAGAAGAACAAGGTGCCGGTGATCTGGGGCGAGGCTGCGATCGATGCGCCCGGAAAGGTGACGGTGAAACCGAGGGACGGGGCCCCGAAAGGCGCGCTCGGGCCGGCCGCCTACCAGGCCAAGCACATCATCCTGGCGACCGGCGCGCGCCCGCGGGTGCTCCCCGGCATCGAGCCCGACAAGAAGCTGATCTGGACCTATTTCGAGGCGATGGTGCCGGAAAAAATCCCGAGATCGCTGCTGGTCATCGGCTCGGGCGCGATCGGCATCGAGTTCGCCTCGTTCTTCCGCACGCTCGGCTCGGAGGTCACGGTCGTCGAAGTGCTGCCGCAGATCCTCCCCGTCGAGGACGCCGAGATCGCGGCATTGGCGCGCAAGTCGTTCGAGAAGCAGGGCATCAAGATCGTGACCGGCGCCAAGGTGAGCGCGGTCGAGAAGAAGGGAGAAGGCGTCGTCACGCAAATCGAGGACGCCAAGGGCGGCAAGCAGTCGATCGCGGTCGAGCGCGTCATTTCCGCGGTCGGCGTCACCGGCAATGTGGAAGGGCTCGGCCTCGACAAGCTCGGGGTGAAGACCGACCGCGGCACGATCGTCATCGACGGCTTCTGCCGCACCAATGTGCCGGGCATCTACGCGATCGGCGACGTCGCCGGCCCGCCCATGCTCGCGCACAAGGCGGAGCACGAGGGCGTCGTCTGCGTCGAGGCGATCAAGGGCCTGAAGCCGCACCCGATGGACAAACGGCTGATCCCCGGCTGCACCTATTGCAGCCCGCAGGTCGCCTCTGTCGGCCTGACCGAGGCCGCCGCCAAGGAAGCCGGTTACGAGACCCGCGTCGGCCGCTTTCCGTTCATCGGCAACGGCAAGGCGATCGCGCTCGGCGAGCTCGAGGGCATGGTCAAGGTGGTGTTCGACAAGAAGACCGGCGCGATGCTGGGCGCGCACATGGTCGGCGCGGAAGTCACCGAGCTGATCCAGGGCTACGTCGTCGCCATGAACCTGGAGACCACCGAAGAAGAGCTGATGCACACCATCTTCCCGCACCCGACGCTCTCGGAGATGATGAAGGAGGCGGTGCTCGACGCCTACGGCCGGGTGCTGAACATTTGATCCCATGGACCTCGTCCAACTCTCCGAAATCGTTCGAAATTTTGCACTTTCTTTCGTGGCGCTGGTCGGCATTTGCTTGGCTTGGATGCGTGTCACCGCAGCCTCCCGACAAGCCGATGCATCGCTGGAACAGGCTGAACTGGCGAGGCGCGATCACGTAGCGGAGCTTTTCAACCGAGCGGTGGGCCAACTCCCGCACGAAAAATTGGAGGTCCGGCTCGGCGCGGTCTATACTCTGCAGCAGATCGCCCAGGATTTTCCGGATCTGTCGAAATCGACATTCGAGCTACTATCTGCATACTTGAGGGAAAGTGTGCCAGACTACGGAGACAAAGAACCGCCGATCGATGTCCGAGAAATCATGAGGATGCTGAAAGATCAGTTGGTGCAGCGATGACGAAAACCCTACGGCAACGGCCCGGTACGTCCGATCCATTCACGCTCGACGTGCGCGGAGCATATCTGCGGCGCACAGACTTGAGCTTTGCGAATTTGGAACGGGCAAATCTCAGCCATGCAGATTTTACGAATGCCAGTTTACGGGGCGCGAACCTCAAGGATGCTGTGTTGGACGGCACGATCTTGCGAGGCGCGGACTTGACTGGCGCCGAAAATCTGACGTTGCCTCAATTGTCAGGCGCGATTGTCGACGAGACGACGAAGCTTCCCGGAGAGTTTTCCCTCGAGGAAATCCTGCGGAACCGTCAGTCGGTGGCCTAAAGCCGGCCGAACTGGACGAGCATAGCCGTCATTCCGAAAGCCGCCGCGGACCGCTGTCCGAGGCAGGCTCCGCGGTTATCCGGAATCCATGCATGCGGCCTCTTCGGTAATTATGGATTCCGAACTCGTGCCTTTGGCACGGCCCGGAGTGACGGCTTCCGGAACAGCGCGAACGGATGCGCGCGCTTCTTCTCGACCTGGTCCAGCGTGCATTGCGGTGGCGCCTTGTCGGGGCGCCAACGCATGAACCGGGTGCCGTGGCGGAAACGGCCGCCGCTGAAATGATCGTAGCAGACCTCGACCACGAGCGCGGGTTTGAGCGGCTGCCATTCCGCCGAGCGTTTCGTCGACCACCGGCTCGGGCCGCCCGGCGCCTTGCCGGAAAAGCCCGGCGGCTCGATTAGCCGCTCGAGCTTCTTCGTGAGCGCCGCACGTTCCGTCGCTTTGAGGTTCGAGGTGAAGCCGACGTGGTTGAGCCGGCCCTCCGCGTCATAGAGGCCGAGCAGCAAGGAGCCGACCAATTTCGTGCCCTCGCCGTAGCGGAAGCCGCCGACGACGCAATCGGCGCTGCGGAGATTCTTGATCTTCTGCATCACGGAGCGGTCGGCCGGGCGATATTCCACATCGCGGCGCTTGGCGATGACGCCATCCAATCTGCCGCCGCCGTCCTTGAGCCAGCGCTCGGCTTCGGCTGGATCGTGGGTGAGGGGCGAGAGCTCGATGCTGCGGTTGCGCTTGAGCTGGCGCCGCGCAAAGGCCTCGAGCCGCTTGCGGCGTTCCTGCAGCGGCAGGGCAAGCAAGGAGCGGCCGTCCTCGGCGGCGAGCAAGTCGAAGACGATGAAGCGGGCAGGGGTCTCGGCCGCGAGTTTTTTTACCCGGCTCGCCGCCGGATGGATCCGCTGCAGCAAGGCATCGAAATCATACGACTCCCCGGCCGGCACCACGATCTCGCCGTCGACCACGAACGCCGGCCCGGGCAGGCGCGCGAAGGCCTCGGCGAGCTCCGGGAAATACCGCGTGAGCGGCTGGCCGGATTTCGACTGCAGCTCGATCCGGTCGTTGTCGCGGAACACGATCGAGCGGAATCCATCCCATTTGGGCTCGTACTGCCAGGCATCGCCCCTGGGGATGCGTTCCACGGATTGCGCTTCCATGGGCAACAAGGGCGGAGCGAGTTTCAAGGCCATGAGAAGCGCCGGACCGGTCGGCCACGCAACGTCGGACGGCAGCGCGGTGTTCCTGTTTCGGCTTCTGGATCGATGGATTGCGGAATCCGGTCGGGCCCTGGCGATCCGAGAGCGGGCGCGCAGGTCCCGACTCATGCGAGTGTGCGGCGGATTCGCTGACTTGCGGCACGGCAGTTCCGCCCGTAAGTACTGAGTGGGATTTTCGAGAGCCCATGGCCGTCGTCCTCGACACGCTGCAATCGCCTCGGCCGCGCCATCCGGAAAAGGTGCGTCGGCCGGAAACGCCTTTATTGCGCAAGCCGCCCTGGATCCGGGTCAAGGCGCCGGGCTCGGCCGGCTACGCCGAGACCGTCCGCATCATTCGCGCCAACGGGCTGCATACGGTTTGCGAGGAAGCCGGCTGCCCCAACATCGGCGAGTGCTGGGAGAAGAAGCACGCCACCTTCATGATCATGGGGGACACGTGTACGCGCGCGTGCGCGTTCTGCAACGTGAAGACCGGCTTGCCCGGACCGCTCGACAAGGCCGAGCCGGAGCACGTGGCGCAGGCGGTCGAGAAGCTCGGCTTGAGCCACGTCGTCGTGACCTCGGTCGACCGCGACGATCTCGGCGATGGCGGCGCGCGGCATTTCGCCGAAGTGATCGCCGCCGTTCGCGCCCGCAATCCTCGAACCACGATCGAGGTCCTCACCCCGGATTTTCTGCGCAAGGACGGCGCCATCGAGACGGTGGTCGCGGCGCGGCCCGACGTGTTCAATCACAACCTCGAGACCGTGCCGTCGCGCTATCTGACCGTGCGGCCGGGCGCGCGGTATTTCCACTCGGTGCGGCTGCTCCAGCGCGTCAAGGAGCTCGACCCGCTGATGTTCACCAAATCGGGAATCATGGTGGGACTAGGCGAGGAGCGCAACGAAGTGCTGCAGCTCATGGACGATCTGCGCAGCGCGGAGGTCGATTTCCTCACCATCGGCCAATACCTGCAGCCGACCCGGCGCCACCATCCGGTGGTGCGCTTCGTCGAGCCGGACGAGTTCAAGGCCTATGTGACGATCGCCTATGCCAAAGGCTTCCTGATGGTTTCCGCATCGCCGCTGACGCGATCCTCGCACCATGCGGGCGAGGATTTCGCACGCCTGCGCGCGGCCCGCCAGGCGCGGAGCGGACGCTGAGCCGATGCCGCAATTCTCGACCACGCGACGCGTGCAGCATTCCGCGACCGACATGTTCGTGCTGGTCGCCGACGTCGAGCGCTATCCGGAATTCGTGCCGTTGTGCCGCGAGCTGAGGGTGCGCCGTCGCGTCGTTCAGGCCGAGGGCGTCGAAGTGCTCACGGCCGACATGACGGTCGCCTACAAGATGATCCACGAGACCTTCACCAGCAAGGTCACGCTCGACAAGCCGCGGCTGCGCATCCTGGTCGAATATCTCAGCGGGCCGTTCCGGCAGATGGAAAACCAGTGGATCTTCCGGCCGGTCTCGGAGCGGACCAGCGAGATCGAATTCTTCATCTCCTACGAATTCCGCAGCCGCGTGCTCGGCGCGCTGATGGGCGCGGTATTCGATACCGCATTCCGGAAATTCGCCGAGGCGTTCGAGCGCCGCGCCGATACGGTGTTCGCTTAAGGCCTCGCCAATTCCTCCAGCATGGCCAGCGCTTCGAGCACGGAGAGGCGGCGGATCTCCGCGCGCCCGGGATCGCCGAAACGCCGCTCGCGGTGAAGATGCCTGTCGTCTCGGCGCACGGCGGCAAAATGCACCAGGCCGACCGGCTTCGCCGCGGTGCCGCCGCCCGGCCCGGCAACGCCGGTAACTGCGGCCGAAACGTCGGCGCGGGAGCGTTCGAGCGCACCGGCCGCCATCGCCTCGGCGGTTTCCTTGCTCACCGCGCCCTTGGTTTCCAGCATCGAAGCCGGAACGCCGAGCATCGCCTGTTTGGCAGCGTTCGAATAGGTGACGAAGCCGCGGTCGAGCACGTCGGACGAGCCGGGGATCTCGGTGAGCGCCGCCGCCACAAGCCCGCCGGTGCAGGATTCGGCAACGGCGAGCTTGAGATTGCGGGCGCGGCACGCGTCGAGCACCCGGCGCGCGGCGGTCCGCAGCTCCTCGTCGATCATGCCCGTGTCATCCCTGCGTCCACGGCAGCCCGATCGTCGCGGTGGCGAACGCGACGATGCCTTCGCCGCGACCGGTGAACCCGAGTTTCTCGCTGGTCGTCGCCTGGAGCCCGACGCGATCGAGGGCAATGCCGGCGATCTCCGCGATGCGTGCGCGCATCGGCTCGCGATGTGGCCCGATCCGCGGCGCCTCACACACGATCGTCACGTCGAGATGGTTGATCCGGCCGCCGCGCCGGCGCACCCGCTCGGCCGCGAAGGCGAGAAAACGGTCGGAGGAGGCATTGCGCCATTGCGGATCGCTCGGCGGGAAATGCACGCCGATGTCGCCGTCGGCGAGCGCGCCGAGCAGCGCGTCGGTGAGCGCGTGAAGCGCGACGTCGGCATCGGAATGGCCGATGAGGCCGCGCGCGTGCGGGATCCGCACGCCGCCGAGCGTGACGTGGTCGCCTTGGCCGAAGGCGTGGACATCGAACCCGGTGCCGGTGCGCAGGTCGGAAAGCATCGGTTCGTTGTGCGCGCGCACGAAATCCTCCGGCGTGGTCAGCTTGATGTTGCCTGCCTCGCCCTCGAACACGGAAACCTTGAGCCCCGCCCATTCGGCGAGCGCGGCATCGTCGGTGAAGTTTTCGCGCCCCTCGGCCGCCGCTCGCCGGTGTGCGTCGAGCAGCGTTGCAAAGCGAAAGGCCTGCGGCGTCTGGACGATGCGCAAGCGCATACGGTCGAGCGTCTCCACCACCGCCCCGGCGTCATCGACGGCTTTCACGGTATCGGCGATCGGGATTCCGGGGATAGCCGCGTCCGTGTCCCGGACCGCCTCGATGGCCCGCGAGATCAGGGCCGGCGAGGCAAACGGCCGCGCCGCATCATGGACCAGCACGAATTCGGGCTGCCGAGAAATCAGCGCCTCCAGCCCGGCACGGACCGACGCCTGGCGGGTTACGCCGCCGTAGACCGACGGCAAGAGCGCAAGGCGATCGGCGGCCCGCTCGAAAAGGGTGCGGTCGTCGGGGTGAATCACGGGCTGAACGGCATCGATCCGGTCGTCTTGCGCAAACAGCAGCAGGCTGCGCCGAAGCACTGGTTCGCCGGCTATTTCCTTGTATTGCTTGGGAAAATCCCCGCCAGCCCGGACGCCGCGGCCGGCGGCGACCACGACCGCCGCGAAACTCGACGGCATTTGCGCGCCTTTCGTTCGCTCCAGTGCGAACGGGCTTACCGCGTCGATCGCCGGCCGGCAAAATGATTCTGTGACCAGCGGGGATTGCTGCAATGCAACACTTGCGCCCCGTCGGAAATTGTCTAAACTGTATGCATCAATGGAAATCGCCTAATTCGTGAGCAAAGATCGAAGTGAGCGCGCAGATCATTCCATTTCGACGCCGCGCCGGGATTACGGTCGGGGGCAGGAAGCTGCCCAACCGGGTCCTGCTTGCGCCGATGTCCGGCATCACCGACGCGCCGTTCCGGCGTCTCGCGGCGCAGCTTGGAGCCGGGTTGGTGATCTCGGAAATGACCGCCAGCCAAGCGCTGGCCTCGGGCCAGGAGGAGGCGCGGCTGAGGGCGGAAGGCGCCGGGCTCCCGCTCCACGCGGTCCAGCTTGCCGGATGCGAACGGCATTCGATGGCCGAGGCCGCGCGGATCGCCGAGGCAAGCGGCGCGCACGTCATCGATATCAACATGGGCTGCCCGGCCAAGCGCGTGATCAACGGGTATGCGGGCTCGGCGCTCATGCGCGATCCCGACCATGCCCTGGGCCTCATCGAGACGACGGTTGGGGCCGTTGCCGTGCCGGTGACGTTGAAAATGCGGCTCGGCTGGGACGAGCGCTCGATCAACGCGGCGGAATTGGCGCGCCGGGCGGAGCAGGCCGGCGTCCGTCTCGTCACGATCCACGGCCGCACACGCTGTGATTTTTATCGCGGCCGCGCGGATTGGGGTGCCGTGCGGGCCGTGAAGCAAGCGGTTTCGATCCCGGTCGTCGTCAACGGCGACATCCGCAGCTTCGATGATGCCGACGCGGCGCTCGCTCAATCCGGGGCCGATGCAATCATGGTCGGACGCGGCGCCGAGGGACGACCGTGGTTCCCGGGCCAGCTCGCCCGCTATCTCGAGTTCGGAATTCGCGAGCCGGCCCCGCCGCTCGAGGAGCAGCATGCGTTCGCAGCCGGCCTTTATCAGGAAATGCTCCTCCATCACGGCAAGGAAGTCGGCCGCCGGCACGCGCGCAAGCACCTGAAATGGGCGCTCGACGTCGCGGCCGAGTCCGCCGGCATCGTTTGCGCCTCTTTCGATCGCTTTCGCAACGACGTGCTCACCTCGGAGGACCCGCGCCTCGTCGCCCGTCGGCTCGCCGAGGCCTACTGTGCTCTGGCAACGAAGGCCGCGGCATGAACGCGATCGAGCCGCAAGCGACTTCGCTCCTGCCCGGATCGGCCGACATGGTGCTCAATGCGTTGCCGCATCCCGTGCTGATGATCGCGCCGGACGGCAGGATCGCCGACGCCAATGTCGCGGCGGAGGATTTTTTTGAAATCTCCGTGCCGGTCCTGCGCCGTCACGCGCTGCGCGATCTGGTGCCGTTCGGCAGCCCGTTGCTCTCGCTCATCGAGCAGGTCCGCGGTCGGGCTGCCCCGGTCAACGAATATCGGGTCGATCTCGGCACGCCGCGCAATCCGGGCGAACGCATCGTCGACCTGCATGTGGCGCCGGTGCCCGAGCGCCGCGACCACGTCGTGGTGATGCTGCTGGAGCGGACCATCGCCGACAAGATGGACCGCCAGCTCACGCATCGCGGCGCCGCGCGATCGGTGAGCGCCCTGGCCGCGATGCTCGCGCACGAGATCAAGAATCCGCTGTCGGGCATTCGCGGCGCCGCCCAATTGCTCGAGCAATCGGCCGGTGACGAGGATCGCACGCTCACGCGCCTCATCTGCGACGAGGCCGATCGCATCGTCAAACTGGTCGACCGGATGGAGGTGTTCGCCGACCAGAGGCCGGTCGACCGCGAGCCGGTCAACATCCACGCGGTGCTCGATCACGTGAAAAGGCTCGCGCAAACCGGGTTCGCCCGGCACATGAAATTCGTGCAGGAGTACGATCCGTCGCTGCCGCCGGTCCTGGCCAATCGCGATCAGCTCATCCAGGTGTTTCTCAATCTCGTGAAGAACGCCGCGGAGTCGCTCGGAGAAGCGGGGCCGGAAGGCGAGATCCAACTGACCACGGCGTTCCGCCCGGGCATGCGACTGTCGATTCCCGGCAGCAAGTCGCGCGTGTCCTTGCCGCTGGAATTTTGCGTGAGGGACAACGGGCCGGGAGTGCCCGAAGACCTGATGCCGCATCTGTTCGATCCGTTCGTAACCACCAAGCCGAAGGGGAGCGGGCTCGGGCTCGCGCTGGTCGCGAAAATCATCGGCGATCACGGCGGCATCATCGAGTGCGAATCGCAGCCGCGGCATACCGTGTTCCGCGTGCTGATGCCCATGTTCACCGAAAGCGGACTGGCCGGGCCGGCCGAACCCGCGGCGCTCGACGGACCCGGCTGAAGAGGATCGCATGCGCGCTGGAAGCATCCTGGTCGCGGACGACGATGCGGCGATCCGCACCGTCCTCAATCAAGCGCTGTCGCGCGCCGGCTACGAAGTGCGTTCGACCGGCAATGCCGCCACCTTGTGGCGCTGGGTCAGCCAGGGCGAGGGCGATCTCGTCATCACCGATGTGGTGATGCCCGATGAGAACGCCTTCGACCTGTTGCCGCGCATCAAAAAGGTGCGGCCGGACCTGCCGGTCGTGATCATGAGCGCGCAAAACACCTTCATGACCGCGATCCGCGCCTCCGAGCGCGGCGCCTACGAGTACCTGCCCAAGCCGTTCGACCTGAAGGAGCTGATCGGCATCGTCGGTCGCGCCTTGTCGCAGCCCAAGGATCGGCCCGCGGCTGCCGCCAAAGCCGAGGAATGGGAGGGGATCCCGCTGGTCGGCCGCTCCGCCGCCATGCAGGAGATCTACCGTCTGCTGGCGCGGCTGATGCAGACGGACCTGACCGTGATGATCACCGGCGAATCCGGCACCGGCAAAGAGCTCGTGGCACGCGCGCTGCACGATTTCGGCAAGCGCCGCAGCGGCCCGTTCGTCGCCATCAACATGGCGGCAATCCCCCGCGACCTGATCGAGTCGGAGCTGTTCGGCCACGAGAAGGGCGCCTTCACCGGCGCCAACACCCGCAGCTCCGGGCGCTTCGAGCAGGCGGAAGGCGGCACGCTGTTCCTCGATGAGATCGGCGACATGCCGATGGAAGCCCAGACCCGGCTGTTACGGGTGCTGCAGCAGGGCGAATACACGACGGTGGGCGGCCGTACTCCGATCAAGTCCGACGTGCGCATCATCGCCGCGAGCAACAAGGATCTTCGCGTTCTGATCCAGCAGGGCTTGTTTCGCGAGGATTTGTTTTTCCGTCTCAACGTGGTGCCGCTCCGCCTGCCGCCGCTGCGCGAGCGGAGCGAGGACGTGCCGGATCTCATTCGGCATTTCTTCGCCCAGGCCGAGCGCGAGGGGCTGCCGCTCAAGCAGCTCGATCAGGAGGCATTGGAGCGGCTCAAACGCTATCGCTGGCCGGGGAACGTCCGGGAACTCGAGAATCTCGCGCGCCGTCTGGCCGCGCTCTATCCGCAGGAGACCATCACGGCCGCAGTCATCGATGCGGAGCTGGCACAACCCTCGCTCCTCGCGCTCGCCGAAGAGGAGCCGACAGCGGAGGACAAGCTTTCGCTCGCCGTCGAACGCTATCTCAGCAAGTATTTCGCCAATTTCGAAAGCACCTTGCCGCCGCCGGGCCTTTATCATCGGATCCTGCGGGAGGTCGAATATCCGCTGTTGTCGGCCGCGCTCGCCGCCACGCGCGGCAATCAGATCCGCGCCGCCGATCTCCTGGGCGTCAACCGCAACACGCTGCGCAAGAAGATTCGCGAGCTTGAAATCCAGGTAATCCGCTCCTCCGGTTGATCGTCGGCGCGGGAGAATTTTGCGCACCGCCGGCGGCATCGCCGCGGAATAGTCGCAATTCGGCAACATTGTTGTACAAACGCATCAGTTTGAGCCGAAAGCGCAGGGGGCGGGGGTCTTCAGGTCCGCTGCGTACTGCCCGCGTCGAGTTCCGCCGGTCGCAAGCGCCCATGACGAGCATCCAACAAGTCGCCTTTCCGGAGGCCGCCGAGACTCGCGGCCCGTGGTCCTGGCTCGCAAGCCGGCTCGCGGGCCCGGTCGCGGTCGGCTTGGCCCTGCTCTCCGCCATCGTCACCTTCGTGGTGCTCACCGGCCTCACTCCGGTGGTGCCGACCCACGATGTCGTGGTGAGGGTGCTGTTGGGCAACGGGGCGATGATGCTCGTGCTGCTCGGGATCATCGCCTACGAAGTCTTCAAGATCGTGCAGGCGCGGCGCCGCGGACGTGCCGGCGCCAAGCTGCACGTGCGCATTGTCGGGCTGTTCTCGGTCATTGCCGCAGTCCCGGCGATTCTGCTGGCGGTCATCGCCAGCATCACGCTCGAGCGGGGGCTCGACCGCTGGTTCTCCACCCGCACGCGGGCCGTGATCGAGAACTCGCTGACCGTCGCCGAAGCCTATCTGCGCGAGCACGCCGCGATGATTCGCGGCGACATCATGGCCATGGCCTATGACGTCGGGCGCGCACGACCGCTGTTCGATCAGGATCGCGAGCGGTTCCGCCAATTCCTCAAGGCGCAGGCTTCGATCCGCGGATTGCCGCATGCCATGATGATCGGCGGCGACCTGTCGATCATCGAGCGCGCGGATCTCAAGGCCGGCGGCGACTTCGTCGCGCCCTCGAGCGGCGCGCTCAAGGAGGTGGGCGACGCCGAGCCGCAGATTGCGCTGCTCGCCGAAGCCAAGACCGTCGCCGCGGTGATCAAGCTGCGCGGCTATGACGATGCCTATCTCTATGTCGCGCGGCCGGTCGATCCGCGCGTGGTCGAGCAATTGCAGGCAACCCAGGAGAGCGTGGCCGAATATGCCAGCCTCCAGGCCCGGCGGCTGGGCGTCCAGGTCGCCTTCGCCCTGATGTACACGGTCGTCGCGCTGATCGTGCTGTTGTCGGCGGTCTGGATCGGGCTGAATTTCGCCAACCGTCTGGTGGCGCCGATCCGCAGGCTGATCGGCGCGGCCAATCAGGTCTCGACCGGGAACCTGCACGTGCAAGTGCCGATCCGCCGCGGTGAAGGGGATTTGGCGCAGCTCGGCGAGACCTTCAACAATATGACGCAGGAGCTGCGGACCCAGCGCGACGATCTCATGCGCGCCCACGACGTCATCGACAGCCGCCGCCGCTTCACGGAAGCGGTGCTGGCGGGAGCGAGTGCCGGCGTCATCGGGCTCGATGCCGAGGGGTGCATCAGCATCGTCAACCGCTCCGCCGAGAAGCTCATCGCGCGAACGCAGTCGGACATCCTCGGCCGGCCGCTCGCGACGATCGTGCCGGAGCTGGCGCCGCTGTTCGACGAAGCGCGCTCGGGCGCGCAGCGGCTGGTCCAGGGTCAGGTCACGATCAACCGCGGCGGTCGCGAGCGCAATCTGTCGGTGCGGGTCACGACCGAGCAGTCGGCCGTCGCCGAGCACGGCTACGTGATCACGCTCGACGACATCACCGAGCTGGTGATCGCGCAGCGCAGTTCGGCCTGGGCCGACGTCGCGCGCCGCATCGCCCACGAGATCAAGAATCCGCTGACCCCGATCCAGCTTTCGGCCGAGCGCCTGCGCCGCAAGTACGGCGCGCTCATCGTCGAGGACCGGGCGGTGTTCGTGCAATGCACCGACACCATCGTGCGACAGGTCGAGGACATCAAACGCATGGTGGACGAGTTCTCGCGCTTCGCGCGGATGCCCAAGCCGGTGATCACCTCGGAAGACCTCGCCGACACCGTGCGCCAGGTGGTGTTCCTGATGCGCGTCGGTCATCCGGACATCGACATCGCGGTGGAGACCGCGGAGGACCCCATGCTCGCGCGCTTCGATCGCCGGCTGATCTCGCAGGCGATGACCAACATCATCAAGAATGCGACCGAGGCCATCGCCGCGGTGCCGCCGGAACAGCTCGGCCGCGGCCGGATCAAGATCTCCGCGACGCGCGAGGGCGCCGACATCGTCATCGACGTCGTCGACAACGGCAACGGGCTGCCGAAGGAAAACCGCAATCGCCTGCTCGAACCCTATGTGACGACCCGCGAGAAGGGCACCGGGCTCGGGCTCGCCATCGTCGGCCGTATCCTCGAGGAGCACGGCGGACGCATCGAGCTCAATGATCCGCCCGACGGCAGCGGCCGGGGTGCCTGGGCGCGGCTGCGATTCACCGCCGAGCGGGTCTCAGACGATGAAACTGCCGAAATCCGTAAAGCCGCCAGCGACCGATAGGTGCCGCCAATGTCGTCCGATATCCTGATCGTCGATGATGAAGCCGATATCCGCGAACTGGTCGCGGGCATCCTGCAGGACGAGGGCCACGGAGCCCGCACCGCCAAGAACAGCGACGAGGCGCTCGCCGCCATCGGGGCGCGGCGCCCCAATCTGGTGTTTCTCGACATCTGGCTGCAGGGCAGCAAGCTTGACGGCCTGCAATTGCTGGCCGCGATCAAGCAGGAGCATTCCGAGCTTCCGGTGGTGATGATCTCCGGGCACGGCAACATCGAGACCGCGGTCTCCGCGATCAAGCTCGGGGCCTACGATTTCATCGAGAAGCCGTTCAAGGCCGACCGCCTGGTGCTGGTCGCCAGCCGCTCGCTGGAGACGTTCCGGCTCAGGCGCGAGGTCAAGGAGCTCAAGCAATTGGCTCCGCAGCCCACGACGCTCGTCGGCAATTCGACGGCGATGAACCAGCTGCGCCAGACCATCGAGAAGGTCGCGCCGACCAACAGCCGCATCCTGATCGTCGGGCCCTCGGGCGCCGGAAAGGAGCTCACCGCCCGCACCATCCATGTGCTGTCCGGGCGCTCCCAGGGTCCGTTCGTGGTCATCAATGCGGCGGCCATGATGCCGGAGCGGATGGAAGAGGAGCTGTTCGGCATCGAGGCTTCCAACGGCTCGCAGGGACGCAAGGTCGGCGCGCTCGAAGAGGCGCACGGCGGGACCTTGTTCATCGACGAGATCGCGGAAATGCCGCGCGAGACCCAGAACAAGATCCTGCGGGTTCTGGTCGATCAGACCTTCCAGCGGGTCGGCGGCAGCGCTCGCGTCAATGTCGACGTGCGCATCGTATCCTCCACGGGACGCAACCTCGAGGCCGACGTCACCGCCGGCAGGTTCCGGGAAGATCTCTATCACCGCCTCTCGGTGGTTCCGATCCGGGTGCCGCCGCTCGCGGAACGTCGCGAGGACGTTCCGGTGCTGGTCGATTATTTCATCGAGCAGATCTCGCAGGCCACAGGCCTGCCGAAGCGGCGCATCGGCGAGGACGCCATCGCCGTGCTGCAATCGCACGACTGGCCCGGCAACGTGCGGCAACTGCGCAACAACGTCGAGCGGCTGATGATTCTCGCCGGCGGCGAACCCGATGCGGTGATCAGCGCCCACATGCTGCCGCAGGACGTGGGCTCGATGGTTCCCAACATGCCGAACGGCAATGGCGGCGAGCAATTGATGGGACTGCCGCTGCGCGACGCGCGCGAAGTGTTCGAGCGCGAATATCTGCTGGCCCAGATCAGCCGGTTCGGCGGCAACATCTCCCGCACCGCGGAGTTCGTCGGCATGGAGCGCTCCGCGCTTCACCGCAAGCTCAAGGCGCTGGGGATCGGGTGAGTAAAGATCCTCCGGCTCAGGCGCAAAGCCGCGAGCCACAGCCGTTCTTTACCTCCCCTTGCAAGGGGAAGTCGACCGCGAAGCGGTCGGGCGGGGATCGCGACCCCCTCCCGGCGCGCTATGCGCGCCGACCTCCCCTTGCAGGGGGAGGAGAACCGCGCGTGTGGCGATGCTAGGCCCGCCGCTCGAGATGCATGCGCATGCCGTAGCGCGGGCGGAGCGTGATCAAGCCTTGCGGCTCGACCGGATGGCCCGCCTTGAGGCGGAGCCGATAGCGCTGGGCGATCGCCGCCAGGATCAGCACGGCCTCGGCCATCGCGAACGCCATGCCGATGCAGATCCGCGGTCCGGCGCCGAACGGAATGTAGGCGAAGCGGTGGCGCTGAGCGCTCATCTCCGGCGAGAACCGCTCCGGATCGAAGCGTAGCGGATCGCTCCAGAGCGCCGGCTTTCGATGCAGCAGCCACGGCGCAATGATGATGGCGGAGCCGGCGGGAATGCGATGGCCGAGCACGGCGTCGTCGCGGACCGCCTGGCGCGAGATCGTGTGCGCCGGCGGATAGAGCCGCATCGATTCCTCGATCACCATGCGCGCATAGGGCAGGCGGGCGAGATCCTCGTGCCGCGGCGGCCTTCCGCCCAGCACCGCGTCGCGCTCCGCATGCAGCCTTGCCTCGACCGCCGGATGCTGCGAGAGCAGATACCAGGTCCAGGTCAGCGCCAGCGCGGTCGTCTCGTGGCCGGCCATGAAGATGGTGACGACCTGGTCGCGCACCTCCTGCGACGTCATTCCGCCGCCCGTTTCCTCGTCGCGCGCGGCAATCAGCCGGGCCAGCAGGTCCTTCGGCTGCGCGTCGCCGGCGTGTTCGCGCGCCGCCAGCAAGCGATCGATGGCCTTGTCGAAATCGTTGAGGATGCCGCGTCCGCGGCCGGGGCTCGCGAGACGCGCGAGCCAATCGGGGGCGCCGAGCAGATCGAGCAGTCCGGGTCGCACGCTGCTTTGATAGCGCGCGACCCCGCGCTCCACCGTGTCGACGATGTCGTCGGAATCCGACGAGAACATCGCCCGCGAGATGATGTGCAGCGTCACGTGCATCATCGCCGCGGCGACATCGAGCTCGGCGCCCTCGGGCAGGCGGTCCCATTGGTCCGCCAGTCCGGACGCGATCTCGGTCATGATCGGCGCATAGCCGATGATGCTGCGGTGATCGAACGAGGGCGCCATGATGCGGCGATGTTTGCGCCAGCGCTCGCCTTCGCTCGTCAGCAGTCCGCGGCCGAGCCCGGGCTCGAGTAGCCGCCGCGCGATATCCGCCCGGACGTAATTGCCGGCATTGTCGAGCAGAACATGCTTGATCGCCTGCGGCTCGTTGACGATGAAGGTGCGCCGCCACAACAGCTTGCGCGGAACGATGTCTTTCTCGTAGGCCTCGGCCGGGAAGGTCGCAATCGAGCTGTCCCGGACCGTGCGCAGGAACTGCCACAGGCTCATGCGCTCCTGCGGCGGCCGCGGCGCCGCGAGGACGGGGGCGCGGGTGTCGTCCATCACCGTCATCGATCCGGCTCCTTTGCCATCGCCAGCGCCCGCGCTCGACCATTCGCCCCGACGCAAGACAGAACTGCCGTTCCGCCGGATTGTCAAAGCCAACCGGGACCGAGCGATTTGCCAGCTCGCGCGCCGAGCCGCTATTTTGGCGGCGCTCGCGCCGCCATCGCAGCAGCCCGCAACCTTCCCGGAGTTCGACCGTGTCGCGCATTGCCTATGTGAACGGCCGCTATGTTGCCCACCGCGAGGCTGCGGTCCACGTCGAGGATCGCGGCTACCAGTTCGCCGACGGCGTCTACGAGGTCTGCGAGGTGCGGGACGGCCGGCTGGTCGACGAGCGGCGGCATTTCGACCGGCTGGCGCGCTCGCTCGCCGAATTGCGGATCCGTCCGCCGATGTCGCGCGCGGCGCTCGGGACCGTGCTGCGCGAGACGATCCGGCGCAACCGGGTCCGAGACGGCATCGTCTACCTGCAGGTCACGCGCGGGGTGGCGCGGCGCGACCATGCCTTTCCGCCCCGGAACGTGTCGCCGAGCCTCGTCGTCACCGCGCGTTCGCTCGATGCTGCGGGCCGCGAGAGCACGGCGGAGCAGGGGATTTCCGTCATCACCGTTCCGGAGAACCGCTGGCCGCGCGTCGACATCAAGTCGGTCTCGCTGCTCCCCAACGTGCTCGCCAAAGAGGCCGCGCGCGAGGCCGGCGCCAAGGAAGCCTGGTTCGTCGACGCCGGCGGCCATGTGACGGAGGGATCCTCGACCAATGCCTGGATCGTCACCCGCGACGGCAAGCTTCTGACCCGGCCGGCCGACCACGGGATCCTGCGCGGCATCACCCGCACCGTGCTGCTCGACGTGATCGCCGCCCATGCGCTCACGCTCGAGGAGCGGGCGTTTACGGTCGAGGAGGCCTATGCGGCCCGGGAGGCCTTCGTCACCTCGGCGACCCAGATCGTCATGCCGGTGGTCCGCATCGACGGCCGGCCGGTGGGGAACGGCGCGCCCGGGCTCGTCGCGAGCGCGTTGCGCCGCGATTTTCACCGCCATGCGGAGCTCGCCTAGGCCGCGCGGCAGCAGGGCAGGGGACCTCTGCGACGGGGACTTGCGCTGCCCCCTATGGTACCTTCTAATGGCTCCGCCCAGTCCTCGACTGAAGGTCGAGCTTTTGACGGGGGGCACGAAGCGACAGACCAAAATGTCTCGCGAGGCCGGGTTCGCGAGCGAAAAACGGAACAGCGATAATGGCGGCCGATCGCTCTCAAAATCTGCAAGATACCTTCCTCAATTACGTCCGAAAGAACAAGACCCCGCTCACCATCTTCCTGGTGAACGGAGTGAAGCTGCAAGGCGTGGTCACCTGGTTCGATAATTTCTGCGTGCTGCTGCGGCGGGACGGCCATTCGCAGCTCGTCTACAAGCACGCCATTTCGACGATCATGCCGGGTCATCCGATCCAGCTGTTCGAGGGCGCCGAGGAGGCCGTGTCGGCGGCGCCGGCCGGGGAAAAAACCTGATTGGAGCCGCGTCGCCGCGACAGCCGCAACCGCCTGATCCGGGCCGCAGGCCCGGGGAGCGGGCGCGCGATGGTCGTCGGTCCGTATCTGCGCCGGCGGGTCGCGGATCGCGGCAGGTCGGGCCCGCACCCGGGAGAGCGTCCGCCCGCGGCGCGGCTTGACGAAGCCGTGGGTCTCGCCCGCGCGATCGATCTCAGGGTGGTGCAGGCCGGGCTGGTGCCGGTCGGCCAAATTCGGCCCGCGACCTACCTGGGCAAGGGCAAGGTCGAGGAGATCGCCGGGATCGCCAAGAGCCTGGACGTCGATCTCGTCGTCATGGACTGCGCGGTCTCTCCGGTGCAGCAGCGCAATCTCGAGAAGGCCTGGAACGCCAAGGTGCTCGACCGCACCGGGCTGATCCTGGAGATTTTCGGGGAGCGCGCCCATACGCGCGAAGGGGCGCTGCAGGTCGAGCACGCGCATCTGAGCTACCAGAAGAGCCGGCTGGTGCGCTCGTGGACCCATCTCGAGCGCCAGCGCGGCGGCTTCGGCTTTTTGGGTGGTCCCGGCGAGACCCAGCTCGAGGCCGACCGGCGCATCATCGAGGAGCGGATCGCGCGGATCGAAGCCGAGCTCGAACGCGTCAAGCGCACGCGGCGCCTGCATCGCGCCAGCCGGAAACGTGTGCCTTATCCGATCGTAGCACTGGTCGGATACACCAATGCGGGCAAGTCGACCTTGTTCAACCGGCTCACGCGCGCGAACGTGCTCGAGGCCGACATGCCGTTCGCGACGCTCGATCCGACCTTGCGCGCCGTGGCGCTGCCGCAGGGCATCAAGGCAATCGTGTCCGATACGGTCGGGTTCATCTCCGAGCTTCCCACCACGTTGATCGCGGCGTTCCGGGCGACGCTCGAGGAAGTGATGGAAGCCGACGTCATTCTCCACGTGCGCGACGTTGCTCACGGCGAGGCCGACGCGCAGGCCAAGGACGTCGAGCAGGTGCTGCGCGAGCTCGACATCGATCCGAACGACCACGGACGGCTGGTGGAAGCGTGGAACAAGATCGATCTTCTCGACCCGGAGCGGCGGATCGAGATCGTCAATCTGGCGGAGCGAACAAGCGCGGAGAGCCGGCCCGTCCTGGTATCCGCCGCGACGGGGGAGGGGATCGATGCCCTGCTCGCGGCCATCGCGGCGCGGGTCGCGGCGCATCGCCAAATATTCGATCTCGTGCTCGATCCGGCGGACGGGGCCGCAATGAGCTGGCTCTATCGTCACGCGCAGGTGCTGGGGAAATCGATCCGCGATGACGGCCGGATCGCGTTCAGCGTGCGCGTCGACCCGCAGAAGGTGGAGATCGTGCAGCGGAAATTCGAGGTTGCCGCGACGCCCCACGCTACAACAACGCGCGCGCGTTCGTGACACGCGTGTTAACTCTGCCTCATGTCCGGGGACCGTAACAACTATTCCCCACGCTCCGCGGCCTTGGCGGCGTCCCACAGCGCGTCCATCTCGGTTAACGTCGATTGCTCCGGAGACTTGCCGCGCGCGGCGAGCGCGCGCTCGATCGCGGCGAAGCGGCGCTCGAACTTGGCGTTGGTCGCGCGCAGCGCCATCTCCGGATCGGCCCCGACATGGCGCGCGAGATTGACGACGGCGAACAAGAGATCGCCGACCTCTTCGGCCAGGCGGGCGCGGTCCGGCTGGCCGAGGGCGAGCGCGCTCTCGATCTCGTCGGCTTCCTCGCGGATTTTCGCGAGCACGGCGCGCGCATCGTTCCAGTCGAAGCCGACGCTTCCGGCTTTCTCCTGCAGCTTGAGCGCGCGGGCGAGCGCCGGCAGGCCGGTCGGAACGCCCGCGAGCGTGTCGGCCTGATGCCGGCCGGCGCGTTTGCGGCGCTCGGCGCGCGCGTGCTTCTCCTCGGCCTTGATGCGCTCCCACAGCTCGTTGACGGCGGCCACGGGCAGGGCGCCGGCATCGCCGAACACGTGCGGATGGCGGCGCAGGAGCTTCGCCGTGATGGCATGGACGACGTCGCCGAAATCGAACGCACCCGTCTCCTCGGCCATGCGCGCGTGGAAGGCAACCTGGAGCAGCAGATCCCCGAGCTCGTCGCGCAGATCCTCGAGATCGCCGCGCGCGATCGCGTCGGCAACCTCGTAGGCTTCCTCGATGGTGTACGGCGCGATGGTCGCGAAATTCTGTTCGAGGTCCCACGGGCAGCCGCTGCCGGGCGTGCGCAGCGCCGCCATCAGCTCGATGAGGCGCGCGATGTCGCGGGAGGGATTCATGGCGGCGTCACCGACCCTGCCGTTGGGCCTCGATAGCAGTGATTCGCATAAGAGATATTATGGAACATCCATATACTCCCGGGCATTCGCCGCTGGTTCCGCCTGTATCCGGCCCCGGCCGTACTCATCGAAAGGTTTCGGCGGCCAGGCTGATCTTCATGCCGTCATAGGCCGGCTCGACGTTCTCCGGAAGCTGGCCGCGGAGCGTCTCGTAGTCGATGTCGGAATGCAGGTTGGTCAGGATGGCGCGCCTGGGGCGGATCCGCTCGATCCACGCGAGCGCATCCTCGACCGAAAAATGACTGGGATGCGGCGCATAGCGCAGCGCGTCGAGGATCCACACTTCGAGATCGCGCAGCACCGGCAAGCTGTCCGGCACGATGCCGTTGAGGTCGCAGGAATATGCGAGATCGCCGAACCGGAACCCGATCGAGTGCATGTCGCCGTGGGTCTGGACGAACGGCGTCACGACGATCGGGCCGCCGGCGCCGTCGATCGTGAGCGCGCGCTTAGGCTCGAGCCGATGCGCGGTGACGATCGGCGGATATTCGCTGCCGGGCGGCGTCTCGAAGCAATAGTCGAACCGGGCGCGCAAGGTCTTCATGGTCGGCGCATCGGCGTAGACGTCGACGCGCCGGCGCTTGGAGAGCGCGAGCAGCCGCAGGTCGTCGATGCCGTGGATGTGATCGGCATGGGCATGGGTGAACAGCACCGCGTCCAGCCAATCGACCTGCGCGTCGAGCAATTGCTCGCGCAGATCCGGCGAGGTGTCGACGAGCACCGCCGTGTGCCTGCCGGCCTCGTCGGTGCGCTCGACCAGCAGCGAGCAGCGCCGGCGGCGATTTTTCGGATTGTTCGGGTCGCAGGCTCCCCAGCCGAGCGCCACCCGCGGCACGCCGGTCGACGAGCTGCAGCCGAGAATGGTGAACGTGAGACTCATGCCGCAACGGTGGCGGTGCGGGGAACTTTGGCAAACAATCGAAAGAAATTCTCGGTGGTCTGCCGGGCGATCTCGCCGGCGTCGACGCCGCGGCATTGCGCCAGCACACGGGCGGTCTCGACCACATAGGCCGGCTCGTTGCGCTTGCCGCGCCAGGGCTGCGGCGCGAGATAGGGCGCATCGGTCTCGACCAGGATGCGGTCGGCGGGCAGCTCGGCTGCGATCGAGCGCAGCGCGTCGGATTTCTTGAACGTCAGGATCCCGGAGAACGACACGTACATGCCGAGCTCGACACCGGTGCGCGCGAGATCGCGGCCGCCGGTGAAGCAATGCAGCACGGCCGGGAATGCGCCCTGCTGCATCTCTTCGGTCAGGATGCGCGCCATGTCGGCGTCGGCATCGCGGCAATGGATGATCAGCGGCAATCCGGTCGTGCGCGCCGCGGCGATATGAGTTCGCAATCCGCGCTCCTGCGCTTCGCGCGGGCTGTTGTCGTAATGATAATCGAGCCCCACCTCGCCGATCCCGACCACCTTGGGATGCCGCGTTTTTTCGGCGAGATCGCCCGCCGTCACATCGAGCTCCTCATGGGCATAATGCGGATGCGTCCCGACCGAGCAGAACACGTTCTCGAAACGCTCGGCGATGGCCAGCACCTCGCCGTGACGGCGCACGCGGGTCGAGATCGTTACAATTTTCGCCAAACCCGCGGCTTGCGCCCGAGCAACCACCGCATCGATCTCGGCGGCGAAATCCGGGAAATCGAGATGGCAATGGCTGTCGACCAGCATGGCTCACGCGGGTTCCTGATAGCGCGGGAACACCGGGCTCGGCGGCGGCAGCTTCGTCCCGGCCGCGATCCGGTGCGCGGCGCCGAGCGCAGCGAAATCGCGCTCGTTCACCGCGAGCAGATCGAGCAGCTTTGCGGCCGACGCCGGCATGAACGGCTGGATCAGGATCGAAATCTGGCGCAGCACTTCGGCGGTGACGAACAGCACGTTTCCCATGCGCGGCGGGTCGGTCTTGGCGAGCGCCCAGGGCGCCTCGCCGGCGAAATAGCGGTTCGCATCGGCAACCACGCTCCAGATCGTGTTGAGCACCTGGTGCAGCTGCTGGGTTTCCATGGCGCGCCGCGCGGCGGAAATCATCGCGTCGGCGGCGGCGAGGATCGCCTCATCCGCGGCGCTGAATGTTTCCGGTCGCGGCAGCACGCCGCCGCAGTTCCGGGCGATCATCGACAGCGAGCGCTGCGCGAGATTGCCGAGATCGTTGGCGAGATCGGCGTTGATGCGGTTGACGATCGCCTCGTGGCTGTAGTTGCCGTCCTGCCCGAACGGCACTTCTCGCAGGAAAAAATACCGCAGCGGATCGACACCATACGCATCGGCCAGCGCGAATGGGTCGATGACGTTGCCGACCGATTTCGACATCTTCTCACCGCGGTTGAACAGAAAACCGTGGCTGAAGACGCGCCGTGGCAGCGCGAGACCCGCCGACATCAGGAACGCCGGCCAATAGATCGCGTGGAAACGCAGGATGTCCTTGCCGATGACGTGCAGGTCGGCCGGCCAATAGCAGCGAAATGATTTGCTCTGCGTGTCGGGAAAGCCGACACCGGTGATGTAGTTCGTCAGCGCATCGACCCATACGTACATCACATGCTTGGGGTCGCCGGGCACCGGAACGCCCCAGTCGAAAGTGGTACGCGATACCGAAAGATCCTGCAGACCGCCTTTGACGAAGCTTATGACCTCGTTCATGCGGGTCTCCGGCAGGACGAAATCCGGATGATTCCGGTAGAGATCGAGCAGCTTGTCCTGATAGGCGGAGAGTCGGAAGAAATAACTCTCCTCCTCCACCCATTCGATCGGCGAGCCGGTTGGGCCGCGCCGCTCGCCGTCGGGTCCAACCGTGATCTCGGCCTCGCCGTAGTACGCCTCGTCGCGGACCGAGTACCAGCCGGTGTATTTGGAAAGATAGATGTCGCCGTTCTTCGCCATCCGCTCCCAGATCGCCTGCGAAGCGCGATAATGCCGCGGCTCGGTCGTGCGGATGAAATCGTCGTTGCTGCACTCGAGCCGTTCGACCATGGCGCGGAACTGCGGCACGGTGCGATTGGTGAGTTCGCGCGGGGAAATCCCTTCCTTCGCAGCGGTCTGCTGCATTTTCTGGCCGTGCTCGTCGGTTCCGGTCAGAAAGAACACGTCGTAGCCGTCGAGCCGCATGAAGCGGGCGATCGCGTCGGTCGCGATCGCCTCGTAGGCGTGGCCGATGTGCGGGGGCCCGTTGGGATAGGCGATGGCGGTCGTGAGGAAATAGCGGGGCTTGGTCGCCATCGCGAGAAGCTCGTCAGCGTAATGTGGCTGGATCAGCCGCGCGCGGCTTCGGCGAGCAGGCCGAATGCGGCGAAAACCAGCGGCTTTCGCTCGAGATTGAGCTCTTCGACCTCGCCGGCGGCGCGGTTGAGCTTTTCCCATACCTCCGCAACCCGTGCAAGGCGCGCCGGGCTTTTGGGCTCGATCGACAGCCGGCCGCTGAGCCAGTCGCGCATCGCGTCGAGGCAGGCTTCGAATGCGGCACTGTCGCCGCGCCCGAGCGCGTCGCCGAGCGCGTGCATGGCCAGCGGGTCGAGCGCGGGGAGCCGGCCGAGCAGATCGACCACCCGCTCCCGCACGGCAAGCGCGCGGCCGCCCAATAGCGTGATGGCGCGCCCCACGCTGCCCTGGGCGGCGCGCGCCGCTTCGCGGATCGCAGCGTCGTCCTCGGGACGCTCCAGCGCCGCAGCGGCGGCGCGTGCGACGTCCGCCTCGTCGAGCGGGCGGAGCATGAGCCGGCGGCAGCGCGAGCGAATGGTCGCGAGCAGGCGTCCGGGAGCATGGCTCGCGATCAGGAGCAACGCACGCGCCGGCGGCTCCTCCAGCACTTTGAGCAGGGCGTTCGAGGCTTGCGGGTGCTGCAGCTCGTCGGCGGTATCGACGACGCAGACCCGCCATCCCCCCTCGCCTGCCGTCGAGCCGAAAAAGCTGACCGTACGGCGAACCTCGTCGACCGTGATCACGGTGCGCAGCGCGCCGGTCGGACCCGGGGTGCGTTCCAGCACGAGAAGGTCGGTGTGCGACTGCGCGGCGACGCGGCGCGCCGCCCGATGGTCGGGCGCAACTGCGAGCGAGCGCGCCGTCTGCACCGCGGGCGCAGCCGGATCGGGATTGGCGAAGACGAAACGCGCCATGCGATAGGCGAGCGTCGCCTTGCCGACGCCGGAAGGTCCGCCGATCAGCCACGCATGGGGAATGCGGCCGCTGCGGAACGCGTCGAGCAATTTGCGCTCGGCTTCCGCATGGCCGAACCACGCCGTCGTCTCGCGCGGATGCGGCGGCTCCGGCGCGTCCGCATCGCTCACGGCGCCACGTCCTCCAGATGCAGGGGCGCCTCGGCGGGACGCAGGCGCTCATTGACCACGGCCCAGATCGCGTTGGCGATGGTGGCCGGGTCGGCAGACCCGTCCATCAAAATGCAGCGCTCCGGGTCGCGCTCGGCGAGCTCGAGATACGCCTCCCGCAGCTTCTGGTGAAAATCGCGGTCCTCCGCCTCGAAGCGATCGCCCGCGCTCTCGCCCCGGCGCCAAGACGCGCGCTGCAGCCCGACTTCAACAGGAACGTCGAGAATGATCGTGAGATCCGGACGCGTGTCGCCGATGGTGATGTGCTCGAGTCTGGCAATCAGCCGGGCATCGACATTGCCCAAAGTGCCCTGGTAGATGCGGGTGGAATCCGCAAAGCGGTCGCTGATGACCCATTTGCCGACATCGAGCGCGGGCCGGATGGTTTGGCGCACGTGGTCGTCGCGCGCCGCCGCGAACAGGATCGCCTCCGCGTGCGCGCCCAGCGGCTTGGCGGCGCCGGAGAGCAGGACGTGGCGGACGGCTTCCGCGCCGGTCGAGCCGCCGGGCTCGCGAGTGAGTATGACGCCGAGGCCGAACGGCCGCAGCCGCTCGGCGAGCAGCTTGGCCTGCGTGGACTTGCCGCTGCCCTCGCCGCCTTCGAAGCTGATGAAGCGTCCGCGCATCGCGCCTCACAGCCGCGCGACGCCGGCCCGGATCCAATTGATCACGAGCTCGGTCGCGGCATCGAATGCGCGTTGCGGCAGGCTGCCGCGGCCGATGGATTCCGCGGCCCGCAGCGGAACCTCGAGGACCACATGCTCGCCGCGCGACACCTTCAGGGTTCCGATCGCCTGGTCTTGCTGGATCGGCGCCGGGATCGGTCCGGTATAGACCACGCGGGCGACGATCCTTTCGCCGGAGTTGCGCGGCACCAGCAGGCTGACGGCCTGGCCGGCAATGAGCGGCACGCGGCCGGCGCCGCCGCCGTAGACCTTGGCGTCGCCGATGATCTGACCCTCGGCGAACAGCGGCCGCGATTCGAAGCCGCGGAAGCCCCAATCCAGCAGCTTGCGCGCCTCGTCGCCGCGCTCCTTCGGGGTCTTGGCACCGTTGATCACCACGATCAGGCGCAGCCCATGCTGCACCGCGGATCCGACCAAGCCATATCCGGCTTCCCGGGTGAACCCGGTCTTGAGCCCGTCGGCTCCGATGCCCATGGCGAGCAGCGGATTGCGGTTCTGCTGGCGGATCTTGTTCCAGGTGAATTCGCGCTCGCCGAACAGCGAATAGAAATCCGGATAAGTCTTGATGATGTGCTGCGCCAATTTGGCGAGCTCGCGCGCGGTCACCTTCAGATTGGGATCGGGCAGTCCCGTCGAGTTGGTGAAGTTCGATTGCGTCAGGCCGATCTCCCGCGCCCGCGCATTGAGCATCTCCGCAAATCTCGCCTCGCTCCCGGCGATGCCCTCGGCAAGCGCGATACAGGCATCGTTGCCCGACTGGATGATCTCGCCCTTGAGGAGATCCATCACCTTCACTTTGCTGTGGATCGCGGCAAACATCGAGGAGCCGTGCGAAGGGGCCCCTCCCCTCCGCCAGGCGTTCTCGCTGATGACGAATTCCTCATTGGGATCGAGGCCGCCTTCCTTGACCTGGTAGAACACGAACTCGGCGGTCATCAGCTTCGCCATGCTCGACGGAAACATCAGCTGGTCGGCGTTCTTCTCGTAGAGCACGGTCCCGCTGTCGGCGTCGATCAGCATGGCGAACGGCGATGCGACCTGGAAACCTTCCTCCTTCTTCGCAGCCGGTGCCTTGGCGGCCGGTGCCTTGGCCGCGGGTGCCTTGGCCTGGGCGAATGCGCCGGCCGTGAATGCGAGGCCCAACGCGAGCGCAAGGAACGCGCTGGGCAGGAAAGATCTCGGCGATGCGAGCACGCTGATCGG
>DASWCW010000006.1:0-14267 GCA_036395835.1 Xanthobacteraceae bacterium | reverse complement strand
CGCTCCTGTTCCGGACCCTCCTTCGCCACCTGCTCGACGAGCGTCGCCGGGATCACCACCGCGCCGTCGTCGTCGGCCACGATCACGTCGTTGGGAAATATCGCTACGCCGCCGCACCCGATCGGCTCCTGCCAGCCGACGAAGGTGAGCCCATTGACGGAAGCCGGCGCCGCGACGCCCGCACTCCACACCGGCAGCCGGGTGCCGAGCACGCCGGCCACATCGCGCATGACTCCGTCGGTGACGAGCGCGACGACGCCGCGCTTGCGCATGCGCGCGGTCAAGATGTCGCCGAAGATGCCGGCGCCGGTCACGCCCATCGCATCGGCGACCGCGATGACGCCTTCCGGCATGTCCTCGATCGCGCCGCGGGTGGAGCGCGGGCTTGCCCAGCTTTCCGGCGTCGCGAGATCCTCCCGCGCGGGCACGAAGCGCAACGTGAACGCGGGCCCAACGACGCGGTCATAGCCGGGCGCAAGCGGCTTGGGTCCGTGCATCCAGGTCCGGCGCACGCCTTTCTTGAGCAGGATGGTGGTGACGGTCGCGGTGGAAATCGAGCGCAGGGTGGCGACAAGATCGGGGGAGAGCATCGCAGTTCCGCTGTTGATGAAAGTGCCCAACCATAGCGGGGCGGACGGGCAAGTCGAGGCGGGCTTTCCCTCTCCCCGGCAGGCGGGAAGACGCATGCGGCTCGTGCGCGCTGCATCGGCTACGCTCGCGTGGCCCTCCATCGCGCAAAGCCGCGGGCGCGAAGCTCGCAGGCGGGACATTCCCCGCAGCCCAAACCCCAGGCGTGGCGCGTGGTGCGGTCGCCGAGATAGCAGCTGTGGGTCTCCTCGACCAACAAGTCGACCAGGGCATCTCCGCCGAGCTTGTGCGCGAGCGCGAAGGTCTCCGCCTTGTCGATCCACATCAGCGGCGTGTGCAGGACGAACCGGCGCTCCATGCCGAGATTGAGCGCAAGCTGCATCGCCTTGATGGTGTCGTCGCGGCAATCCGGATAGCCGGAGTAGTCGGTCTCGCACATGCCGGCGACGAGGTGTTTCGCGCCGCGCCGGTAGGCGAGCGCGCCCGCGAAGGCGAAGAAGATCAGGTTACGGCCGGGCACGAAGGTGGTGGGCAGCCCGCTGTCGGCGATCGCGATCGCGGTGTCGCGGGTGAGCGCCGTCTCGGAAATGGCCGCGAGCGCCTCGATGCGCACGACGTGGTCCTCGCCGAGGCGCTGTGCCCAGCGCACGTCGAGCGCCGCGACTCGTTCTCGGATGCGGGGCCGCACGGAAAGCTCGACCGCATGACGCTGGCCGTAGTCGAAGCCGATCGTCTCCACGCGCGAAAACCGCTCCAGCGCCCACACCAGGCAGACGGTCGAATCCTGCCCGCCGGAGAACAGCACCAGCGCACTGTCGGGACTCGGCGCCGTCATCGAGCAGCTAATCCCAGCCGGACACGCAGAACATGGAGATCAGTAGCGCCAGCGCGACATGCATGTCGACCTCAATGGCGCTTATTTCTGGAACGGAGCCAACACCGGGTTTTCGCTTCATCCTGCATTCTCGATGCGACGTTCGGCGATGAGTTCCTCGGAAGCATACATTTTCCGCCAAAGGGGCGCACACGCCAACGGGCAACAAGCATTGCACGAAGCGCATCTGCGGCGCACATTGTCTTCTCGATCACATTCAAGCGTGCCATTGTTTCAACTCTTTCTCTGATTCCATCATCGAAAGAGCCGAACCTCGATTCCCAACTTGATGTCTTGCCAAGCGCGATCCCCCGTTACGGCGGGAACCCGTTCGCGCAGCGCGAGAGCAAGACACGAGCGATCGCCCAATGACAGGCCTCTCACCTTCGTCTGAGCGGCAAGTCCGCCCGCCTGCTCGGCGAGGTCACGATCGAAGTCGACGACGTTGAGGTCGAGGATTGCCAAGGCTTTCTGCGCCCGCTCGAGTGATCCGCTGCGTTCGACTAGCTTGGTAATCACCTCCGCAAAATTCACGGCTGAAAGCAAAGAGTCGCCGATCAAACCGGCGACGATTTCTGCGCCGGGCTCTTTATTGATAATGGCGAGCACAGCCGAACTGTCGAGAACCGAGCTAGCCACGCTTGGCCTCTCGCTCGACTTCCCGGCGCCGGTCCTCGATCAACTCGTCCACAAGGCTCACACCTTCGGGGACAAATTCCCGAACGAGAGCCTGAGCGCGGCGAACCGCGGCGGCCGTCGTCAGTAGATGAATCTCGCCGTCCTCGACACTGGCAAACAGAACGGCTCCCTCGCTCAGCCCAAGGGCATCTCGAAAAGCCGCCGGTATGACAACTCGCCCGTCCGGGCCCAACCGGATCTTGGTCGGTTTCGGGAGCTGGAACGGTCGGACAGAATCCGATGCCGCTTTCGCCGCCCTGGCCTCATCTTGAACGAGCACGTTCCGGACATGCTGATAGCGAATTTTCAAGGCATCGGCGATTTTCGATCGAGGCCACCCGACGCGATGGAGCGCCCGAATTTTATCGGAGGTAGTCTTCAGACCAGCCGTTATCCGCCGCACCTCTTCCGCTGGAGCCGACATAGACCCTCCTGTATGCGGTCATATGAGCAATGTTCTTCTGTCATAATCATATGTTCCTGTCAATTAATTCTGTTCATGCCAAGTTTACCTAGGTTGCCTACTTCGTTTTCTCGAACAGCTCGCGCCCGATCAGCATGCGGCGGATCTCGCTGGTGCCCGCACCGATCTCGTAGAGCTTGGCGTCGCGCAGCAGCCGGCCGGTCGGATAATCGTTGATGTAGCCGTTGCCCCCGAGGCACTGGATCGCGTCGAGCGCAATGGCGGTCGCCTTCTCGGCCGCGAACAGGATGGCGCCGGCCGCATCCTCGCGCGTGGTCTCGCCGCGATCGCAGGCGCGCGCCACCGAATAGACGTAGGCCTTGGCGGCATTCATCGTGACATACATGTCGGCGAGCTTGGCCTGCATGATCTGGAAGCTGCCGATCGGCTCGCCGAACTGCTTGCGCTCGTGCACATAGGGCAGCACCGCATCCAGGCACGCCTGCATGATGCCGAGCGGCCCGGCGGCGAGCACCGCGCGCTCGTAATCGAGACCCGACATCAGCACCTTGACGCCGTCGTTGGTCTTGCCGAGCACGTTCTCCTCCGGCACCTCGCAATCCTGGAACACCAGCTCGCAGGTGTCGGATCCGCGCATACCGAGCTTGTCGAGCTTCTGCGCGGTGGAGAAACCCGCAAAGCCCTTCTCGATGATGAACGCGGTGATGCCGCGGTGTCCCGCGGCCGGATCGGTCTTGGCGTAGACGATCAGGGTCTCGGCCTCGGGCCCGTTGGTGATCCACATTTTCGAGCCGTTGAGCACGTAGCGGTCGCCGCGGCGCTCCGCGCGGGTGCGCATGCCGACGACGTCGGATCCGGCGCCCGGCTCCGACATCGCCAGCGCGCCGACGTGCTCGCCGGAGATCAGCTTCGGAAGATAGCGCCGCTTCTGCGCCTCGGTGCCGTTGCGCCGCAGCTGGTTGACGCAGAGATTGGAGTGCGCCCCGTACGACAATCCCACCGAAGCCGAGCCGCGCGAGATCTCCTCCATGGCGACGCAATGCTCGAGATAGCCCATCCCGCTGCCGCCGTATTCTTCCTCGACCGTGATCCCGAGCAGCCCGAGCTGCCCGAGCTCAGGCCACAGGTCCCGCGGAAACTTGTTGGTGCGGTCGATCTCCTCGGCGCGCGGCGCGATCCGGTCCGCGGTGAAGCTTTGCACGCTGTCGCGCAGGGCATCGACGTGCTCGCCGAGACCGAAATCGAAGCCGCGCCAAGCGTTGGTGATCATGACGCCGCTCTCCCTTTCCTGTTGCTCGGGTTATAGACGGGGCCGGGCGCAGTGTCAGCGCCAGGCGGGGCGGCCGCGGCGCCTGTCGGGACTGTTGCAATGATCGTCCGGTTGCTGATCTTCGCCGGCCTGCTCGCCCTCGTGCCGGGCGCGCTCGCCAAGGCGGCCGACTGCAAGACCGATGCGCTGGGAACCAGCCGCGTTCTTGTCCTCGATCCGGCGGCGACGCCTCGGGTCGGCCGCAAGCAGTTCGCCGCCACGCTTCCGCTGAGCCCTCGGGAGCTCGTGCTCACCTTCGACGACGGGCCCTGGCCCGGCACGACCCCGAGCGTGCTCGACGCGCTGCGAAGCGAGTGCGTCAAGGCGACCTTTTTCGTGCTCGGCCGCAATGCAGCCGATCATCCGGACATCCTGCGCCGCGAGCTCGCCGAAGGTCACACGGTCGCGCACCACACGTGGTCGCACCGCCTGCTCAGCCGCATTCCGATCGGCGCGGCGGAGGCCGAGATCGACCGCGGCATCGCCGCCGTCGACGGCCTGCTGTACGGGAAGCACGGGCCGCAGCCGGCCACGCCCTTCTTCCGATTTCCGGGTTTCGCCTCCAGCCCGGCGCTGCTCGACCGGCTCGCCCGCCGCGGCATCATCGTATTCGGTGCCGATCTATGGGCGAGCGACTGGAATGCGATGCGCCCCGACGCCGAGCTCCACCTGGTGCTGCGTCGGCTCGAGCAAGCGCGCGGCGGCATCGTGCTGTTCCACGATACGAAACGGCAGACCGCGGCCATGCTCCCGGCCTTCCTCCGTGCCCTCAAGGCGCGGGGTTTCCGGATCGTTCATGTCGTCCCTCGCCAACCGGCAGCGCAATAGGGCCGGTTGAGCGAAGCGACGAAACCCACCGGGAACATTGGTGGATTTCGCTTACGGCTCGAACGCGCCTGGGGCTCCATTTTGCGGCATGTTGCGGAAAAGCCGCGGAACCCTGGAAAAAGCCCCCTTCGTCCCATTTTGTTGCCACGGAATGGACATGGACGCCGTAAACCATCTTCGGAGGTGCGGGATAATCAGGGATGGAAACGGCGCCTTAACGGTGCGTTTAATGGCGGCTGCTTAGGGTCGCGGCATCGCCTGCGCACCGGACCGCCGTCAGCGCCTGCCCTTCCCAGAATCACCGGTCGCAGCCAGGCTCGTCCCATGGAAGTTGCAATGCGCAGCCTTGCCGCAGCTTTTTTGATGGCCACGCTGATGGGCGGTTCGGCCTTCGCGGCCGAATGTCCCGGCGGCCGCCGCGATGCGCTCGGCACCGAGCGCGAGCTCGTCGTCGCGCCCAAGGAGCACGCCCGCATCGGCACCATGCAATATCCGGAGACGCTGCCGCTCGCCGACAAGGAAGTGGTCCTGACGTTCGACGATGGGCCGCTGCCGCCTTATACCGATCGCGTTCTCGAGGCGCTCGCCGCCGAATGCGTGAAGGCGACGTTCTTCATGGTTGGACGCCAGGCGCACGCCTATTCGGCGACGGTGCGACGCGTCTACAACGAAGGCCACTCGATCGCCTCGCACAGTCAGAACCACCCGCTCATTTTCACCCGGTTGACGCTGCTCCGCGCCGAGCAGGAGGTCGACCAAGGCATCCAGTCGATCACGGCCGCGCTCGGCGATCCCCGGGCGCTCGGCTCGTTCTTCCGCTTTCCCGGACTTGGGCGCTCGCGCGCCGTGGAGGCCTATCTCGCCTCGCACGGCATCATGGTTTGGAGCGCCGACTTCGTGGCCGACGACTGGACCCACATCAGCGCGCAGCAGGTCCTGCATCGCGCGCTGCAGCGGCTCGAGGAGAAGCACAAGGGCGTGCTGCTGCTGCACGATATCCAGCCGGTAACCGCACTGATGCTTCCCCAGCTGCTGCGCGAGCTCAAAGCGCGCGGCTATCGCATCGTCCACGTCGTGCCGGCGGGGCCCGATCGGCCGCGGACCGTCACCGAGCCGGAGAGCTGGGTGATGCACAAACCGGCAAAGCCGGCGTGGCCCATGGTTCTCGCGGCGGAAAGCGCGAAGCCTGCGCCCAGCATCCAAAGCTTCGGCTGGCCGCATCCGTTCCAGTCTCGGCTAGTGACGCCGATGCCGATCCCTTCCGACCTGGGAAACCTGTTCGACTCGCAACTGCTGGCCAAGGTTGCGGCGGCAGCATCCGGAGACGAGACCGTGCTCCCGGTCAAGGCGGGCCTCTGGCTGGAGCCTGCGCCGCCGGTCCCCGCCTTTGGACTGCCGTCCGGCCTCGGAGAGCTGACCCTGGAGCTCAGCTCCGAGGATCTGGCCACCGAGCTCGTTGCGCCCGAGGAGACCTTCGCTTCGATGGTCGCGACCTCGCCGTGGTCGACCCACCTCAAGCCGCGGCCGGCCGCTGCGAAGATGCGGGCCGGGTCGGGGTCGAGGCCGGCCAATCCCTGGCGCCCGAAATACGTCGCGCACACGCCGAACCCCACCGACCTGAGGCCGGTCCCGAGCTACTGATTTCCAAATCAGCGTGGACCGGATAGGGCCGCGCAAAGCACGGCGCAATCCGGGCCCCCGCGTTACGCGGGCGCGAGCCGCCGCTCCGTATGACCACCAGGAACGGCTACGGGTAGCCGCGCCGCGAGCGCCGCTCGATCAGGAACAATCCGAGGATGAGCACGAGCAGCAGGATCGCAAGTCCATGGCTGCCGGGAAAAATCAGCCAGAAGATCAGCGCGGCGAGCAGGACCGCCGGCGCCAGATACCAGAGCAGCATCGCGCCCGCGATTCCAGCCATCAGCAGCAGGAAGGGCAGCACGAGCAGCAGGAACACCGCCAGCATCATCCCGAACATCAGCTCGATCAAGATCATTGGTTTCTCCGGGCACGCCGGCCGGTCCCCGCACGGGCCGGCATCTCGGCATGAAGATTCGCCATGAAGATAAGAAGCGACCGGCGCGCCGGCTAGGTCTTCATCGGGCTCGATTCGACCCCCTGCGATACCCGGGGATATTGCCCGGTTGGGGCCGATTTTTGGGAACCTACCCTCATGGCCAAGCATTGCTCTGCCGGCCCTCCTCGGCTCGGCTGAAATTCCTGCGAAATCGCAGCATCCCTCCTTCGCGCGGGACCGGCACGGTGGAGGAAAGCCTTGGGTTCCGGTTTTCAAGTCGAGCAATTCTTCATGTGGGCAACATCCGAGCTGGCGACCGCCGAATTTGAGCGCATCGTCGAGGCGCACAATCGGACGGTGTTGGAGGACGAGGCGCGCCTTCAGCTCGAATCCGAAATCGACGCGCACAAGCGCATCGAGGTCACATTGCGCGAACGGGCGCGCCGGTTCCGCGAGCTGCTCGACGCGCTCCCGGCGGCCGTTTACACCACCGATGCCGCCGGGCGCATTACGTTTTACAACCGGGCCGCCGTCGAAATGTGGGGTTGCCGGCCCGAGCTCGGCCAGACCCAATGGTGCGGCTCCTGGCGCCTTTACTGGCCCGACGGCAGGCCGATGCGGCACGATGAGTGCCCCATGGCGGTAGCGCTCAAGGAAAACCGGACGGTCCGCGGCACCGAGGCCATCGCCGAACGGCCGGACGGCACCCGTGTGTCGTTCATTCCTTATCCCACGCCGCTCCGCGACGGGTCCGGGGCCCTGATCGGCGCCGTGAACATGCTGGTGGACATCACCGACCGCAAGCAGTTCGAGGAACGGGTCATGATGCTCGCCGGTGAGGTGGTCCACCGCGCCAACAATCTGCTGGCCGTGGTCCAGGCCACCGTTCGGCTCACCGAGGCGCGAACCGTCCAGGAGCTGAAGGAGGCGATCCAGGGCCGCATCCAGGCGCTGGGTCACGCGCATGCCTTGCTGGCGCAATCGCGCTGGTCGGGCGCCGAGCTCCAACAGCTGGTCGAGGACGAGCTCGCGCCCTACCGGCGCAGCCAGAAGCCGCGCGCGCGCATCAGCGGCCCCAAGCTGGTGCTCGATCCGAGGGCAGCGCAGTCGATGGCGATGGCGCTGCACGAGCTGACCACCAACGCCGCCAAATACGGCTCGCTCTCCACGCCCGCCGGCACGGTCGAGATCGAGTGGGACTACGGCCCGAACGGGCGGTTCGTGTTCCGCTGGGCCGAAGCACGCGGGCCGACGGTCAGGTCGCCGCGGCGCCGGGGTTTCGGCACCAGCGTCATCGTCGGGATGATCCGCGATCAGCTCGATGGCGACGTGCGCTTCGAGTGGCGCAAGGAAGGCCTCGTCTGCGAGATCAACCTTCCGGCCGACAAGCTCGAGCGCGCCCCCGGGATCTCCGCCTAGGACTTCGCCGCGCGACCGCGCGGCGGATCAGAACTGAGCCGCGATCTTCTCCAGTCCCATGACGTGGGCGAGCATGCGCACTTCGCGCTTCTGGTCCTCGCGCAGGCTCATGATCAACGGCACCGCCGCGACCTTCAACCTCTCAACGTCATCGGGATCGAGCGTCGGGACTCTGGCGACTGTTCGCTCGCGGGAATGGCGCCAGCCGATGTAGCGCAAGGCGGATTCGACTTTCGGCCAATATTGCTCCTGATCGCGGGTCAGCCTGAGCCGCTCCTTGATGCTGGCGATCTGGGCATCATTGAACAAGGTGACGGGCTGGTTTTTCGCGCGAGGCGTTGGCGCGGCGCGGCCTTGCGGCACGGTCGCAATGCTTCCGGTGCGCTCCCCCGCCGCGGCCGGATCGACGCCTTCGCCGGAGGGACGCTGATTTGCCGCCCAGATCCGAGGCCCGGGAATGCCGAGCGGATCGGGATTGAAAGCGAGGATCGAAAGCGTCTGCTGCTCGATATCTTGGGCCGCATCTTGGGCTGCGCTCGGGTCGGCCTGCGCCGGCGATGCCATCTCCTCCCAATCCGAGGGAAACCGCAAAGCCACGATCTCGGCGGACGAAAGCTCGGGATCATCCACCGACCTTGCGCTTCCGCCGGAGACCAAAGCCGCGGTGCCGATCGCGCCGATGAGCGCGAGACAAGCCAAACCGCCCTTCGCTGTTTTGGAAACCGACTGCATGCTCCCACCCGTTCGCCTGGGGAACGTCTTCGCAAACCGGGCTTAATTTATGGCTAACCATGGGCGATTTCGGGCCGACGGCCGGACGGGTATCCGGCATTGTGGGCATCGTCGGTCGGGGTTGCGGCTTCGGGTTCAACCCGGGCGGTCTCTCGCCGCCGGTTGAACACCGGCGCCAACGCACGGGGTCTGAGAGATCTGCCACGAAGTATTGTTGAGCACCATGACGCAGACGGCCATTCGCGGCCCGTTCGGGGTTTGGAGGCATACGGTTTGGCCGAGCTCGAAGCTGCGATCACGGGCACGACACGTACAAAGGGACTCGGCGCGAGCCGCAAGATCGAACCCGTTGGTGGCGGCGAGCGCAAAAAGCATGAGGCCGACACGCAGGTTCCGCCGCAAACCGTCTGCCGATCGCGAGCACGGGGGCTCGCGCTTCGCCTTCCAAGCGCCGGCGATGTCCCTCGGCCTGTGAGGACCTGCCCGCTGCTCGCGTCCGAATGGTCGCACCTGCAGTTTCCCTGTGCCGCCTCACTGGCGCGCCGCGGCCCGCAGCTCGCGGATACGCGCGTCGTAGCTTTGCGTTATGCACGCGGCCATGCCGGGGTCGCGGCATTGGTTCCTTTTGCCCACCCAAATCCGCTGCGCCTCGAGCAAATCGGCTCGCGCCTGACCGGACAAGCGGTCCCGCTCCTTGAGGAACAGGTCATCCAGGACGAGGTCCCTGGCTGCGAGCTCCGCATCGCCGCAGATCGCCTGCTCTACGAGGCCCCTATCCGTCTTGCAGTCGAAGCTCGGCCCTTGCTGCTGCCTGTGATCCACGACAACCGACGGCGGACGATCCGGGCGCGAGCTTGATGTATGCGTGCTGAAGACGCCGATCTGGTTCAGGGCGAGGACGAGACCCGTGACAGCAGTGAGAAGGCCCCCCACAGCGGTCAATACGCCCGGCAAGGTTTGCCACCAGCTAGACCCCGACACCTCGGACATGGGCGCGCCTCATGTCATGCACCTTATGCATGCAACCGCGCCCGAGGTTGATTTACCCTCCGGGCCGGGTCAAGGCGAAAGCGTGCGGAGCGCGTCCGCGTCCGAGAACGAAAATGGTAAAATGGGGCGCCTGCAGCGTGAGCATTTTGGTCGAGCGCCAAGCCAATTTCATGTACTTCCCGCTCAGCTCGACGTAGGCTTCCGAAAGCGGGCGGGGGCGTTCCGGGAGGACAACACGATGGCGGACAGCGAGACAGTATCCGGGAACCGGTCGCTCTATGATCGGCTGGGCGGGGTCTACAGCATAGCCACGGTGGTCGAGGATTTGATCGATCGCGTCATGGCCGATCCCAGGCTCAATGCGAATCCCCTGGTGGACGAGGCACACCACAAGGTGCCGCCCGCGGGGTTCAAATATCTCGTCACGGAGATGCTGTGTTGGGCGGCCGGTGGACCGCAGCGCTACTCGGGCCGCAGCATGGAGGAGTCCCATCGCGATTTGGCGATCACTCCCGGCGAGTGGCAAGCGTTCATGGACGACGTGCAGACGACCCTGGACAAGTTCTCCGTCCCGGCGGTGGAGCAGGCTGAGGTCAAGGCTTTGGTCGAGAGTACCCACGCGGCAATCGTCGTTTCCGGCGCGGACCGGATCGAGCCATCCACGATCATTGCCAGCTCAACGCCGGCACGACCCGCGTCTCCCTGAGCTTAGAGATTTGGTGCCGCGCCTACGTCGCCCGCAGGTACCGCGAGGAACCTGCGGGGCGGAAATCAGCGCATGGCCATTCAGCAGCCCGCGGTGCCTTCCTGCGGGCCGAGATAAGCGTAAACTCGGCACACCCTGTAGGAGGTGTGTCTTGGCCGCGAAGCGCGTAGAGCGACGGCTCGCCGCCATCCTGGCCGCAGACGTGGCTGGCTACAGCCGGTTGACCGAGCTCGATGAAGAGGGCACGCACGCCCGGCTCCAGGACCATCTGCGCCTGCTCGTCGATCCCAAGATTTCCGAACACCGTGGGCGGATCGTCAAGAACACCGGCGACGGCATGCTGGCCGAGTTCAGCAGTGTCGTGGACGCGGTGCGTTGTGCCGTGGACGTCCAGTGCGGCATGGCGGAGCGCAATGCCGACGTGCCGCACGAGCAGCGGATCGAGTTCCGCATCGGCATCAATGTCGGCGACATCATGATCGACCGCGGCGACATCTTCGGGGATGGGGTCAACGTGGCGGTAAGGCTGGAGGGGCTGGCCGAGCCCGGGGGCATTTGCCTCTCCGATGACGCGCAGCGGCAGGTGCGGGGCAAGCTCGAGTTGACCAGCGAGGACATGGGGGAACAGAGGCTCAAGAATATCGCCCAGCCGGTGCGGGTCTACCGCGTGCGCCCGAGCGGGGCGCCAGCCGGCACCCGCCCCAGTCTGCCGCTGCCCAACAAGCCCTCGATTGCCGTGCTTGCGTTCGAGAATATGAGTGGCGACCCTGAGCAAGGGTATTTCGCCGACGGCATGGTGGAAGAGATCATCACGGCCCTGTCCCGCTTCCGACAGTTATTCGTCATCGCCCGCAACTCGACTTTTACGTACAAGGGCCGGACCGTGGACGTGAAGCAGGTCGGTCTCGAGCTCGGGGTCCGCTACGTGCTCGAGGGCAGCGTGCGCAAGTCGGGCAACCGAATACGCATCACGGGCCAGCTCATCAATGCCTCGACCGGCGCGCACCTGTGGGCGGACCGCTTCGAGGGTGGGCTGGAAGACATATTCGACCTGCAAGACCAGGTGACCGCGAGTGTCGTCGGCGCGATTGCCCCGAAGCTGGAACAGGCGGAGATCGAACGCGCCAAGCACAAACCGACCGAGAGCCTCGATGCCTACGACTATTATCTACGTGGGATCGCCAGCCGTTATCGGTGGACCCGGGAGAGCAACAGCGAGGCGCTGAGCTTGTTCTACCGGGCAATCGAGCTCGATCCGGATTTTGCTTCGGCTTATGGCGCCGCCGCGATCTGTTACGTCCATCGCAAAAACAACAAGTGGATGACCGATCGGGCGAATGAGGTCGCCGAAACCGCGCGATTGGCTCACCGAGCCGTGGTTTTGGGCAAGGACGACGCTGTCGCGCTCGGCACGGGCGGATTTGCGCTTGCCTATGTCGTCGAGGAGGTCGACGCCGGCGCCGCCTTCATCGATCGAGCGCTCGCGCTCAATCCGAACCTGGCTACGGCCTGGTTTTCAAGCGGCTGCGTGAGATATTGGCTTGGCAAGCCGGACCTGGCGATCGAGCACCTCGCACGCGCGGTGCGCCTGAGCCCGCTCGATCCGCTCATGCCTTGGATAGAAGCTGCAATCGCCCACGCTCATTTCATCGCCGGCCGTTATGATGAAGCATCGTCTTTGGCGGAAATGGCACTGCGGGAGCTGCCCGAAAGCCACTCCGTATTACGCATCACCGCCGCGAGCAATGCGCTTGCCGGGCACATGGAGCGAGCCAGGAACGTCGGCACGAAATTGCGCCAGCTCGACCCCGCGCTGCGCGTGTCAAATCTCAGAGATGCGTTGGGACCGTTCCGACCCGAAGATCTCGCCAAATACGAAGCAGCGCTGAAAACAGCCGGACTGCCGAAGTGACCGTAGAGCCGCCGCCTTCGGTCAGGGACGATGAGGCTGAGGGTTAAATTGGTACTGGTGCGGTCAAGAGGACATTGCGAATACCGGCCGCGGCGCTTGAAATCGTTAGGCTTGTTGCGCGCGTCTTCCGCCACCGTGCAGTTCGTTGTGTAGCGCCGGGCTGTGGAAAACTCGCTTGGGCTCATTGCAACAAGCCCCGCCCTAGCCGAAGCCGAGCGGGGCGTCGCAGCAAATTGGAATTGGTGCCTTCACTGAGTCTTCTTGCGCGGATCGTCAGCGGGGTTGATGTACTCGATGCCTCCCGGACCTGTGAACTGAACTTGCAGGGTCGCCCCCTAGTTCCCGGTCCAACCAAAATGCGCGTGCTTTGCCGGTACCACGTTCAAGGTGCCCGCACTGACCATCTCGCCACTCTTGTCCAACTTTTCACCCATGCCGAAGCCGATGCTGCCGCTGAGCACCGTGACTACCTCTGCGTACGGATGAGTGTGTGGCGGAATTTGGTAGTTGGCGGGGAATTTGACGCGCTGGACGACCACCTCAGCTTTCGTCGGGTCACCGATCAAGATGGCGACCTGGGCACCCGGTGGAAGGGCCGGGTTCGCGCAGCCACACGACACTATACACCGTCGTGGCTTCATGCTCTAGCGAGCACGTTTCGCACAGTCATGGCGCGCCGCGGTCCTCCCGGCCGGGTCGGTAGCAATCCCGCGCGCGTTGTTGGGCTTCCGTTGCGGGCACGTGCACAGATCCTGCCCGCCTCCGGCGACGGCAAAGCTGGCTCCATTTATTGGCCGCTTAGGCGACCTACAGGCTAGCCGGCCGGTGACAGATTGTCTGCGCTCCAGCCCTATTTCAGCACAATTTCGGGAAGAAGATGCCGTCGGGTTTCTATGAGCCCTCGGCAGCCGAGTTCTTTGCCGGTTCGCTGATCGAACTAGCCTAGCGCGTGTGCGATTTTCCGCGGCGTGTAGCCTGTATGTCCTGGATGATTGATACCGGCTGGTGCGGTCCAGAGGAGACCGACCTCACTGGCATTGTGGATTGAAATTACAGGAGTTTTTTGGACGATCTCCTGCTTTTGTGTAGGACGTTGTGTAGCAAAGAGCCGGTGGAAAAAACTTATTGTACCGCTCGGCCAAACTGAACACGGCCATGATCCCTGCCACGACTGCTGCCTCGCCGACGCCAGATCCCTGGCATGGTCTAGAGTTCATTTTTCGGCCGTGCCCGCACGCTTAAGGATTACGACAGCAGTACCCCCGCCGGATGCAGGTGTAGGATTTCTATACGTGAGTTCGTCTCCGTTGATCGTGATGAACCGCTTCTGATGTGAATTGTCCCAGGTAGGATAGCTGCCACCGATGACATCCAGGGATACTGAATGCTCGCTTTCATTAACTTTGTATGTCCCGAACATCGTGATTATCCCCTCGAGGGCCGCCTTGGCTGCCGCAACAGACGGGAAATCGCGGTAGCCAAATTTCGGTCGCCCTGGACGTAAGAGATTGATGGAGAAGCGACCTGTCTCATCGAACATGAAGATCCCTTTCGGATCGGAACCAAAGACATCCGTCTTCTTACCGGTCCTTTCATTTTCGTTAGTAAAGGAAAGGACGGTCCAAGTGCCAACGAGTTGCTGTCTTAGCGTATTTTGCTGCGCAACCGCTTCGTTAGAAAGTACTGGAATGGCGAAACACACGATGGCGGTAAGCTTGGCTGCTAATTTCATCGCATTCCCCTTTCTGGATTGTCGGCACAACGAGTGAGCAACGGCCCGGTTGCGAGAC
>DASWCW010000005.1:0-17640 GCA_036395835.1 Xanthobacteraceae bacterium | reverse complement strand
TTCATGGCGTCCCCCGATATTGATCACCTTGCGCTCGCGATCTTCCACGAGCGCGCCGACGTGGTCGGCCCACAGTGCCAACGCCTGCTTCACCTCATTTGCGTATTTGCTCTTGTTGTATGTGCCGGCGACGCCGCGCTTGGTGCCGCTGACGTGGTTCAACACCGCTTCGACCACGTGCGGCTGCACGCCGAGATCCGCCATTCCGGTGGCGACGGTGCGGCGGATGTCGTGCACGGTCCACGGCCGTAACCGCTCGCTGGATGTTATGGCCACGCGTTCGTCGAGCTTCCTCTTGGCGAGGTGCCAGCCGCCGTAACCGGCCGTCCCACTGCCGAACAACAGCACGCGGCCCTCGCGGCGCGGCACCTGCTCCAGGATCTGCATTGCCGGTGGCGTCAATGGGATCACGTGTGGCCGGTTGTTCTTCGTGCGCTCCGGCGGCAGCCGGATCTCGGCGCGCTCGAGATCGATCTCGTCACCCCGTAATCCCCCAATTTCTTGCCGTCGTTGTCCGGTGAGGATCAGAAGCTTGAGGATCTTGCCGTAGTCGTCGTCGCGGCACGCGCGCCAGATCCGCTCGATCTCGTCCGCGGACAGCACTCTATTGCGTTGGGACGGCTCGCCGCGGCCATTGGTGCCGATCACCGGATTATTGGTGGCGATCCCCTCCCGCATGGCCCAACTAAATAAAGCCGAGAGCGCGGCACGTGCCCGGGCCGCGGCAGTCATGCCGCTCTCGGTAGCGATCTCGCGGACGCGCGCGGACACGTGCTTGCGCTCGATCCGGTCGATCGGAACGTCCGCGAACACCGCGAAATGCTTGGTGAGGTACCGCTTCGTGTCTGAGACGGTCTTGGGCCGGCGCCTGGCCGCATAGGTCTCGAGGTAAAGGTTGACGACGTAGCCGAACGTCACGTGCTGGCGCGCCTTCGCCTCGATCTTCTCGGCCTGGATGTCATGGCCGAGATCGACCTTAGCGAGCTTGCGCTTTGCTTCCTCGCGCGCGGCGTCGGCGTTCATTACTGCCGCGTCGCCCAGGGTGAGACGACGCTGCCGGCGGCCGATGCGATACTGGATGACCCAGCTGCGTCTTCCGCCGGCGCGAAGACGGATGCCGAACCGGCGCAGGGTGTCATCGAAGTGGATGACTTCGCTCTTGCCTTCCGGCAGCTTGAGCTTGGCGACGATCGCCTTCGTCAATTTCATGGGTTCACCTTTTGGCGTTGACGCCACCGGGCGCGGTGCCGGATGTCGGCCAATATTTCGCTGATGACGCCGGCGATCAGCGCCGACGCGATGAGGATGAGCGCGAGCCTGACCACGGAACCCCCCGTCCGGGAAGCCGGGGGGAAGCCGTAGAACGCTTCCCTATGCTTCCCGCTGGCGCCCGACGACGCCGTTCTTCAGCACGTATATAGCGGTCGGCCGCCGGACTGCAAGCTCTTTATGCTTCGTGACGCTTCCCGCACAGATGAGCGTGCTGATAGAACCACAGCACGTCCTCGATGCGCTCGACCGTGAGCACGACGTGCCCCATGCCGAGCGACCCGGTGCGGAATCCGGAGATGGCGCGGCCGGGCCGGAACGGCTCGGCCGCGATCTCGGCGCCGTGAAAGGCTTCGAGCGGGTTGCCGAGGGGATCGACGAAAGCGATCAGCGCCTCGACGCGGCGCGCATCGGCGAGCGTTTTCGGCAGGCGCTCGACGCGCACGCCCGCGACCTCGAGCCGCGCCGCCAAACGGTCGAGCGCCGCGGCGTCCGCGACCTCCCAGCCGAGAAAAGCCGGCCCCTCGGTCGTGCCAGCCTCGACCAGGAGCCGCTGGCTGCGGTCGTCCATGCGCAGGCGCAGCGCCGAGGGGGTGCGTTCCACGAGCTGCATGCCGAGAAAGGTTTCGCCGAAGCTCGCCCAATCCTCGAGATTGCGGGCGCGCAGCCCGACGTAGCCAAGCGACTGCAGTTCCATTTGCGCCTCCTGCTCGCGGGAGCCTGCCGGTGCGGCGGCCTTTTTTACCGCATCCGCGCGGTTCCGTTGAGGGCTTTCCGGCTGTGCCGCCGGGGAGCGACCGAGCGCCGCCTTGCCCAAAGTCGGCCCAATTTCGTTCTATAGATGCGGCCCGAGCCGAGGATGCGCCGGCGCGCGGCGCGCCAGCCGGCGTTCGCGTTTCACGGCAGCCGAATGCCGCGCATGACTGGCGGCACCGCAACTCGCACGAGACGAAACACGGAGCACCCCATGAGAATGGCCGCACCCGTCGCCGGATTGTTGCTGTCGTGTGCGATTGCCGGCGCCCAGCCCTCCGCCGGAGCGCAGCCGCCCGCCTCGGCGCAGCCCGGGGCCGAGACCCTTCAGTACGCCATCATGCGCAAGGGCGAGCAGATCGGCACCCACAGGGTCGAATTGCGGCGCACCGGCAAGGAAACCTCGGTCAATGTCGCGACCACCGTCGAGGTGAAAGTCCTGTTCGTCACGGCATACCGGTTCCAGTACACGGCCACCGAGCGCTGGGTGAACGGGCGGCTCGTCGCGCTCAACTCCGAGACCGACGACAACGGCAAGCAGCACAAGCTCACCGCCGCCCTCAAGGGCGCCAGCCTCGAGGTGGAGGCGGACGGCAAGGCCGCGCAGGTCGACAAGAACATCATCCCGGGCAGCCTGTGGAACCCGGAGCTGGTGCGGCAATCGGTGATGCTGGATACGCAGACCGGACAAGTCATGCCGATCTCGGTCGTGGACGGCGGCTCCGAGCAGGTGACGGTGGAGACCGGGCCTGCCCCGGCGCACCGCTACACCATCAAGGGCAAGTTTTCGCAGGACGTCTGGTACGATGCCCGCGGCCGCCTGGTGCAGTCGCAGCTCGTCGGCCCGGACGGCTCGGTCATCACCTACAAGCTGATCTGAATGTCAGGAAACGGAAGTCAGAAGTCGGATGACGATATCTGCTGTGAGTCCTGATGCCGGCTGGTTTCTGATTTCTGGCTCCCGGCGCGCTCAGCGCTTGAGATACGCGTACGGATACAAGAATTTTCCCGAAACGAACGCCGGCGGGCTGACGATCACCTGCTTGCCGGGCTGGTTGAACTGCTCGAGATCGCTGCCGGCGATGCCCTGATATTGTACGAATAGGATCCGGGGCACCGCCTGCTCGCCGGTCGGGCCGAATTTCACCGTTCCGACCAGCGTCTCGAACGTCGCCTCGTGCAGATGTTCCGCGAGCTTTTTCTGGTCGAGGCTCTTTGTCGCCTCGATCGCCTGGGCGAGCACCTGCATGCGCGCATAGGCATAGGGCGGCGTATAGAAACCGAGCTGGTCGGTGCCTTCGGCGCGCGCCCGGCTCTGATAGTTGCGCAGAAACTCCTCGATGCCCGGAAACCGCATGGTCGGCTCGGGGACATAGACGTCGAACGAGGTGATGCCGTTGAGCAGCGACCCGAGCTGCTGCTTGATGGCGGCATATTGCAGGCCGATCATGCCGCCGCCGAGCATCCTGGGTTTCAGCGCGACCTCGTTCACCGCGCGCACCATGCCGACCGTGTCCGGCGGATAGGAGGCGATGTAGACGATGTCGGGATTTGTCGCCTGGATCGCGCGCACGATCGGCACGAAGTCGACGGTCGCGGGCGGATATTTGCGATCGTACACGATGCTCAGCCCGCGCTTGCGCGCATTCTCGCGCGCGCCGTCGGTGGCGATCTGCGCATATTCAGCGTCCGCGCCCACGATCGCCGCGGTGGCGGGCTTCGGCTCCATCGTCATGGCGACATTGAAGAAGCCTGCGGAATAGATCAGCCGCGGGTCATCCCCGCCCGGCACGATGGCGAAATAGCGATCGTAACCGAACTGGTCGTTGATCGCGAGGCCGAACAGCCCGATGAACACCAAGCCGCGTTCCATCATGATCGGCATCGCGGGAGCGATCATGTTGGTGGCATAGCCGGAGGCGACGAGGTCGACCTTGTCGACCTCGAGGAGCTTGGCGTAGATGCCGGGCACCGTCGAGGGGTTGCTCTGATCGTCGTAATAGACGAGCTCGACGTCGCGGCCCAAGACGCCGCCCCTGGAATTGACCTCCTCGGCCCACATTTTCGTCGCCAGCAGCGCCGCCTTGCCGGTGCCGGCGAGCCCGCCGGTGAGCGCCATGCCGAAGCCGATCTTCAGCGGCTCGGCGGCGCTGGCCGCGCCCGCCAGGACGGCGAACATCGCCGCGGCGACCGCAGCGGCGATTCCGAGCTGCCGCAGCATCGCCTCGGAACGATTCCGCATGCTTCCTCCGCCCCGAATGAGCGCCTTTGCACACTAGGCCAAGCACACTAGGCCAAGAGTGGCCGGCATGGAACCGAACGGCGCGGCTTTAGGTTCTGGTGCTGGAGCCGCCGTCATGCACCTACGTCTCCAGACCGCCATTGCCGTGACCCTTGTTATGTCCGCAATCACGGCGGCGTCCGCAGTGGAGACCGGGACCGAGAACGATCCGGTCTGCACCGGGCGTGCGCCGTTCCGGGAAGTGGCGCAGGACGAGATCTATACCTTCCAAGAGCTGTGCAGCATGCGGGAGGATTTTCTGCGCGCGGATCGTGGGCGGACCAGCGCCGGCGCCATCGGCTGGGCCAGGGCGCGCAGCACCGCACCCGCCGCGAAGCGGACGACGAAATCGTCAAATTGATTCCGATCTTTGATCTCTGATCCCTCATGTCTGATTCCTGGCGTGGGCACGGCGCGTTCCGCGCCTTTTGCCCACCCTACCGCCCGCCTAGCGTCTTGCGCAGCCAACGTTCGATCCGGTCGAGGATCATGTCGTACACGTCTTGCTGTGGGACCCCCGCCCGCTTCGGCACTTTGAAGGAATGGTCCCCGCCCTCGACGACATGGAGTTCGGCGGGCGCCTCGAGCTTCGCGAGGATCGGATGCAGCTCGTCGGGAGCGCCGAATGCGTCGCACGAGCCTTGCACGAACAGCATGGGCGCCCTGATGTTCGTCAGGTGGCTCGCGCGCAGCTGCGCCGGCCTGCCCGGCGGATGCAGCGGATAGCCGAGAAACACCAGCGCGGCCACGTCTTCGGCGCCAGCCGCTGCGACCTGCGATGCGATGCGTCCGCCCATGGATTTTCCGCCGATCGCGAGCTTGTTGCGGCAAAATTTCCCGTGATGGCGCACGGTCTCGATCGCGGCGCGGCAGCAAGCTTCCAGCTTCGAGTTCGGATCGGGAACGCGGCGGCCGTGCTCCGTGTAAGCGAAATTGAACGTGACCGCATCGATGCCGCGGGCCGAAAGCCCGATCGCGAAGCGCACCAGGAACGCGCTGGTCTGGCCGGCGCCGTGCGCGAGCATGAGCGAGACTCCCGCGGGATTTTCCGCGGCGGCCGGATAGACGCAGCCGCTCACGCTCTCCCCGGGCGCGATCTCGATTCGAAGCGGTTCCGTCATTTCGTGCAGCGCGGTCAGCCCGGAAGCATCAGGGCTGGGCCGATGCGGCCCGCGCGGGAAACGCCGCCGCAGCCGGAACGGTCCCCTTGCGCGGCCACAGCGATCGCTTCTGGAAGAACCACTCGGCCCGTTCCTCGCCGTTGCGCATCAGCCGCTCGATGAACGCGCTGGTGCGATCGAGCTTCGAGGGATAATCCAGATCCGGGATGCCCAATTCGACGACGCGGATGCAAATCGACTTGTAGGGGTGCTCGAGCGACGCATGCTGTTTGAGCAGCTGGTTGATCTTGTCGATGAAGTAGAGCTCCTGGGCGAGCGAAAGATTGCCCGAGAGCTCGTTGCGCCGGTCGGCGATCGCCCGGATGGTTCGCGGCTCGCCGGCGCGGCACTGCGGATTGATCTGCACGACCCAGATTTCATCCGGCCGCTCCGGCTTCGGCAGATCCGTGAACTCCCGGACCGGAGGGTTGGTCGTGAAGAGTCCATCCCAGAACCGGCGGCCGTGCGCATGGACGGCGCGATAGAGCGGCGGGATCGCGGCCGAGGCGATCAGATCGTCGTAGGTCAGGGTCTCGCCTTCGAAGATCGTGCGCTCGCCGCTGCCGATATCGGTGGCGCCGATGAAGAGCTTCGGCCGAGCGCGCCGTCTCGGATCCGCCGGAAGCGCTTCGATCGCCAGATGCCGGGACAACAGCTCTTTCATCCTGGCCGCGGCGACCGGCTCATAGGCGTACGGGCTGATCTCGAGCGCGACCGGCATGCGCGCCAGAAACACGCTCCAGAAATTCGCGGCGGCGTCGAGGAAGTCGTGCACCTCGAGATCGCGCCAGAACCGAGTGAGGCGATCGATGGCGCCGTCGTGGTTGCCCATGACCAACCCCGCCCATGCCAGGGCGGCGCACATCGCCCCGCCCGACGTGCCGCTGAGCGCGACCAGATCGAACTTGCTGCGCAAATTCGGGCCCAACAGGGCGCGCAACACGCCGGCGGCGAACGCCGCATGGCTGCCGCCGCCTTGGCACGCGATGGCGACCTTGAGCATCGCAGACACCTTCGGTTCGGGATTACGGCCAGAGCGGGAGCAATCCTAGCGCGAATGCCGGCCGTGTTGAACCGGGATGAGGCGGAACGAATGACCCGCCGAATTGCGGAACGCTCCCCTCACGTATCCGGCATCAACCGGAGAGCCGGGACAGATAGCTCGGCAGCTCGCGGTCGAATTCCGGGAAATACCGCGAGATGATGGTCACGTCGAAGGGTCCGAGGATGGATTCCTTGGGCTCGCGATCGAGCAGGAACCGGAACGCCGCCTCGACCAGGCGTTCCGGCGCATGTTTGCCTTCCGTCAGTCGCGCGCAGGTCGCCCGCGACATCGTGACCTGATGGCGCGTCTCGCCCTTGCCTTGGCGCACGACGACCTCGAAGACGAGCGGATCGCCGTCTGCGGTGCGCCGGACCTCGATCATGTTTGCACCCATCATCCTGAAGCGCTCGGCGCATAGCGCCGAGCCTCGAAGCATCAGCGCTTGCGGCCGACGGCTTTGCCGCGGCGTGAAGCGCTGTCGCGCCAGGCCGCACGCGGTAAGATGCGCTCCCCGGAAAGGAGCGCGCAATGGCAAACGTGCGGATAGGCTTGGTCGGCTGCGGCTTTGCGGCCGAATTGCACATGCACGCCTACGCCCGAGTCTACGGGGTCGCCGCGGAGGTGACGGCGATCGCCGCGCGCGGCGACCATGTCGCCGATTTCGCCAACAAACATCGCATCCGCACGACCTATCGCGATTTTCGCGCCCTGCTCGCCGATGACGAGATCGATGTCGTCGACATCTGCACGCCGCCGGCGTTGCACGCGACCATGATCGTCGAGGCCGTGCAGGCGGGAAAGCACGTCATCTGCGAAAAGCCCTTCACGGGGTATTTCGGACGCGACGGCGACAGGACTCCGATCGGCAAGCACGTGCCGAAAGCGGGCATGTACGCGCGCGTGCTCGAGGAGATGGAAAAAACCTGCGCGGCCGTCAGCGCGAGCGGCCGGCTGTTCCTCTATGCGGAAGACTGGATCTACGCGCCGGCGGTGGCGAAGACCGTCGAGATCCTCCAGGCCACGAGGGACAAGATCCTGTTCATGAAAGCCGACGAGAGTCACAGCGGATCGCATGCGCCCCACGCCGCGCAATGGTCGATGACGGGCGGCGGGTCGCTCATCCGCATGGGATGTCATCCGCTCTCGACGGTGCTCTATCTCAAGCAGGTGGAGGCGCGCTCGCGCGGCGAGCGGATTGCGGTATCGAGCGTGACCGCGGACCTCGGCAATGTCGCGGCCAGCCTCGCGCCGCAGGAGCGCCGCTTCATCAAGGCCGATCCCGTGGACGTGGAAGATTGGGGCACGCTGACGCTCACCTTCTCGGACGGCACCAAAGGCACGATCTTCTCCGGCGACATGATTCTGGGCGGGGTGCGCAACCTGGTCGAGACCTATACCAGCGGGGGCGCGCTGCTGGCGAACATCACGCCCAACAATCACATGATGAGCTATTTGACCGACGAGGAGAAGCTCGAGGGCGTCTACATCACTGAGAAGATCGATCGCAAGACCGGCTGGCAATTCATCTGCCTCGAGGAGGAGTGGACGCGGGGCTATTTGCAGGAAATCCAGGATTTCATGGAATGCGTGACGCTCGGACGCGCGCCCCGCGCCGATCTGCTCTTGGCCTATGAAACCACGAAGCTCGTCTACGCCGGCTATTGGTCGGCTGAGGAAGGGCGCCGGATCGCGCTGTAGGCCGGATCGCGCCATGGGATCGGATCCGGCGCTTTGCCGGAGCTCGATTGACCGTGCAACGGCGGACAGTCTAGGAATGCGCTACGAATGAAACTCGACACTCGAGACAGGGGGCGGCCGTGGGTCTGAGCTGTAGGTTGCGCTGGCTGATCGGGTTATCGGTCGCGTGCTCGATCTGTCTGGGATCGCCGACGTCGCACGCGCAGGAGACCGATCCCGGCACCGCGGCCAGCGCCACGAAGCTGGCCCAACTGCTGAAGGAAACCGGCCTCGCCTATAACACGCATCCCCGGAATACGTGGTCGGTCGATCTCCAGCGCAAGAACATTGGAAAGATACACGTCATCGCTTCGGTCGGCTCGGATATCGTCGTGACGTTTGCGATCCTGGCGAAGAAATCCGCGATACAGAAAACGGCGCAATTTTTGGACAATCTGGCGTCCGCAAACCATCAGTACGATTACGTGAAGATCGGCCTCGACAAGGACGGAGACTTGTTCGTGCGGATCGACACTCCTTCGCGTCTGATCGACGCCAAGGAATTGAAGTTCATCGTCGAGCAGGTCGCCAATGCGTCCGACGAGCTGTTCGCGAAAGTCTCCGTCTCCATCAAGCGCTAGCCAGGGTGCGTGTCGCGGATCGGGTCATCAAAGCGTCGCGACCGCGCTCTGGACCGCCTCGGCCAGGGTGGGATGGATGTAGACGGCATCCCGGATCACGGGATAGGGGGCGCGCGCGTTCATGAGATCGATGTAGATGTGGACGAGTTCCGCGCCCTCGTTCGCCAGCACGGCGGCGCCCAGCAGCCTTTGGCTGCGCTCGTCGGCGACCACCTTGATGAACCCGGCGGTCTCGCCGACCTCGACCGCCTTGCCGTTCCGACGCAGCTCGAAGCGGCCAATTCTGACCGCGTGCCCGGCGGCGCGCGCCTCGCGCTCGGTCATGCCGACGCGACCCAGCTCGGGATCGGTGAACACCGCATAGGGGATCACCCGGTCCAGCGTTTTCGAGCCATCGCCGGCGATCTGCGATTCGAGGATCCGGGTAGTCGTCCCAGGCGGTATGCGTGAACATCGGGCCGCCGCGGATATCGCCCGCGACCCAGACGCCCTTCACGTTGGTCGAAAGCCGCTCGTCCGCCGTTACGATGCCGCGCTTCGAGGTCGCGACGCCGATCGTCTCGAGCCCGAGATCGTCGGTATTGGCGCGCCGCCCCGTTGCGACGAAGACGTCGGTCGCTTCGACCGCGGCCGACCCGGCGCCGTTCAGGATGAGCCGTAGCTTTCCGGTCCGGCCCTCGATGCGGGTGACCTGCGTGTTGAGCCTGAACTCGACTCCCTCGTTCTCGAGAAGCTGCTGGAGGGCGGCGGCGATTTCCGGATCTTCGTTGCCGGCGACCTGCCCGGCACCTTCGATAACGATGACGCGGCTGCCGAGGCGTTGATAGAACTGCGCCATCTCCAACCCGATATAGCCGGCGCCGATCACCGCGAGCCGGTCGGGCAACTCGGGCGTGTCGAGCCAATTCCCGGCGTGGATGTAGTCGACCTTGTCGAGACCCTCGATCGGCGGGATGACACTGCGCGTGCCCGTATCGAGCACCACCTGAGCCGCCGTCACGCGCTGCCCGCCGACGCTGACCCGGAAACGATCGCCGTCCTTGCCTTCAAATCGAGCGTGGGCTTTGAGCAGGTTCAGATTCTCGGTACCCTCCAGCCATTGCTGCAGCCCAGTGCGCGATTTCACGACGATGGATTTGGCTCGTTCAAGCACCGCCGCGAAGTCGACCTCGACGGTTGGAATGCGCAGTCCGAACTCGCCGGCCCTGCGGGCAAGATGCGCGACGCGCGCCGAGGCGATCGCCGCCTTGGTCGGCGTGCAGCCGAAGTTGACGCACGACCCCCCGATATCCTTGCGCTCGGCGAGCGCGACATGCTTGCCGCGCTTCGCAAGGGCAACCGCCAAGCCTGGGCCGGCCTGCCCGGCACCGATGATCAGGATTTCGTAGTGAGTGTCCGGCATTGGCACTCTCCGTCTCCTTTCAGGGCGCCGGTCCATCGGGCGGGCGCAGCATCGATTTTGGCGAAGACCAATCAAACCTATTCCGGCCTGACGCCTTGCAGACACCCAACCAGCGCAACCGGCGAAGGTTGCGCCGGATCGGCGGCTCATTCGAACGCGCCCTTCCAGAGTTTCCAGCGGATCAGCAGCGGCACGACGAAATCGCCTTCGACGTGACAGCGGAATGTTCGGTCGCCGCCTCTTGCGCGACATTCACTCAATAGTGAAGCTACCGCTATTCCAAACCACCGGCGACCGCGCCATCGTACATTCCGCCCTGGGTGGCGGCTCTTCGCCATGTGTCTGCAGTGCGGGCTGTCATCCGTAAATTACGGGAACCTCTTCCATGAAAAAACTCCGTGCCGTTGTCTTTGCCGTGGCTCTTCTGCCCGGCTCCCCAGGTTTCGCCGCCAAAATCGATCTATCCAAGATGCGATGCGACGAATTTCTGAAGATCAGCAAGGAAGATGTCGGATATACCATGGCGTGGCTCGATGCCTATTACCGAGGCGATGATGATCCGACAATCGTCGATACCGACAAATTCACCGCGGACGCCAAGAAGCTCGCCGACTATTGCGCGGCTCACCCCAACGTTCGCCTGATCACCGCGACCGACAAGGTCTTCGAAAAAGACTGAAGCCAGAACTTCAGGTCGGCTGCGGCGGAATTGGGCCTTTCCATCCGAGCATGCTCGGGAGTCGACCCGATGCAGCGATGCTGCGTGCGATCGGGAACGACGCGGCGATCAGAAATGCGAGGTTGAGCGCCGTCTTCCAAACCAGCATATCCGGCTGATCGTCGCACCAGCACTCCTGATAGAGCAGGAACGCGCCGATGGTGAACGTCCAGGCCGGCGCCCCGCCTACGATCGGAAGGAACGGCACCAGGATCAGAAAGTACCACGAGTAGTTCGGCGACAGAAGAAACAGACCGGCAAGCAGCAAGCCGACGACGTGACGTATCGTTGTTTCCGGTGAGCGGTCGGAGCGCCAGGCGGCGCGAACGGCGAGCCATCCCAGAATGGCCAGCGCCGCACCGAGATAGATTATCACGAGTTCCGGAACTTCTTCGTCCCACACCGAGTTCGCCAGGTGAACGAGCCAAAAGCCGTCGCCGTCCGCGATGTCCTCTTCGTCAAGATAGCCCGAGCCCAGGTATCCCAGCACGCCGGCTCCGACTCCGAGATACGGCAGATAGCAGATAGCGATCGTGGAGATCATTGTGAGTGGGACCCGCCAATCCCACGGTCGCCAGAGCGCCGGCATCATCAGAACCAGATACGGTTTGACGAGCATGCCGAGCGCGATCGCGACCGCTGACGCGAGCGGACGCATCCGTATGAACAGCCACAGACCGGCCATTGCCAGCGCGATCATCAGCGCATCGACGTGGCCGTTGTTGGCGATCTCCCAGATCGGCAGCGGATGCCAAGCATAAGCGGCGACCATGGTCACCGGTCTGTCGAAACGCCGTAGCAGATCGATGACGACTGCGATGGTGACGGTCTCACAGGCGATCAAGGCCAGCCGCATGACGGTTATGTTTTCACCGAGCCGGGTGACGAGGTAGAAGAAGGCCTGGGCGACCGGCGGGTAAATGGTGACCGCGAAATCCGCCCGGTTGATGTTGGAAAAGATCGCGGCATCGCGCAGCACGGACAACGCCGGGTCGGCCGGCACGAAACTGTAGGGATTGATGCCTGCCGCCTGCACCCGTCCATCCCAGACATAGCGGTAGACATCGGTCGACAGAATCGGATCGATGAACGCGACCGAGACTCGCATCGCGACCGCTAGCACCAGCACGATCCCCAGCCCCTCGCGGATGGGCGCGGTCCGCGCGAGGTTCGCAGCCACGAACGCCGTGACCCCGGACGTGACCGCCAGGGACACGAAACCAGGAGAGCCGAAAGTCGCGTTCACCCACGGCCCGGCGACAGTGAGCGCAAGAATGAGGCAGCCGGTCGCGGCAAGCGGAACCGTTGCGGCGATTTCCCGCCCAGCGCCGCCCCGCGTCCATCGGCTGGCGATCGTCATCGACCCCGCCCTGTTGTTGCTGTTACTCGTCCCATCAGCGGCCCGGTTCGCGGCGACTTGCTACGCCGCCGGGCCGAGCTCGCGGGATCGACCGGCCCCGGGATCGAGTTGTGCTCCGGTCACCCCACCGCGTGAAACAATCTTCCCAGGAGGCTGCTTCGGTCTCGGACCTGCGCAACGTGACGTCGCAGCCATGCATCGAGCCCGAGACTGCGGCCGGCCGCGAACACCGCGAACAGGAACATCAAGGCCGCAAGGAACACGTAGCTCCAGGGCCACTCGGCCGGATCGCCCGCTTGATAGATGCCGAGCCACAGGTGCAGCACGTAGAGCCCTCCCACGACGCCGATGAGCCGCACGCCGAGCCCCAGGATCAACGAAACGGCGAAGGCGAGCTCGGCGAGGAACACGAGGGGGTCGAGGATCTTGAGATTGGGCAGCAAGACTTCGGTCGCCAACTGGCGATGGAACGCGAACGCGGCCCTGTCGGCGATCTGCTCGGTCCAGAATTCGAATCCTTCCGATACCGGGAACGGCATCTTCCACAACATGCCCTGGAACCACATCCCGCCGACCAACACGCGGACCAACCACATGCTTAGATCCCTTCCCGTCCGCTGCGAGGGATCCTCCCGCCAATTCCTCACTGCGACCACAATGCTGGCGACGATCAAGATCACGAACAGCGCGACGAACAGATATCTCCACGTGCCGATGGCCTTGTAGTCACCGCTGGTTCCGATCAGAAACTGCCAGAAATCGGAGAAGGGATTCATTGGATGTCTCCCATGATGTGGTCACAGATCGGGTGCTCTCGACGGGTGCCCGCCCTCTCGATGAAGCACCAAGATTGAAAGCCGCCCAAGCAAGCGCCCGCGGGGCCGCGGAAGCGCCGAATGCCTCCTGGTTCGACTAGTGGCCTGTACGGTCGCAGCCGCCACCCGGTGTCTGCTTTCGCCTCCGATGTCGGCCCGAGTTTAGTTTCAAGCGACCGGCAGAATTCATCACCTGTTCGTGAGTAGTGACCGTCGTCGCATGAATCTACGCTTCCAACGCCGCTTCGCCGTGGTCAATCCCCCACGAGGGTTCCCGGGCGAGGAATTTCTTGCATGTGGTTCTCGGACCGGTCGCTGCTTATGCCGCAAAGCTTCGAGTACTCGCCGGGTACGACCGGGCCTCTGGCGCGCCTGCCCGTGGAGGGCTTAGGCTCTTGGCATCGTTCATCGGATAGAGGCGAGACCGGGTCATGACAGCGGAGGCGGTTTCGACCGCGCGTGTGACGGGGGACGAACCCCGCTTTGCGTTGGGCCTGGGGTTGACCAACGAATGCAACCTGGCCTGTGCGTTCTGCTACCGCGATCCGACCCGGGTCGATCGGCTCTCGCTCGATCAGGTGCGCGCGGTCCTGGAGCATTTGCCGGTTCGCTCGGTGAACCTCGGCACCGGCGAGAACGGCATGCATCCCGACTTTCCCGACATGCTCCGCTACTTGAGCAGTCAGCCGGTCAAGCTCACGATCACGTCGAACGGCCGTTCTCTGGAAATGCTGGATGATGGCGACGTCGCGGCCTTCGCGGATGTGGAATTTTCGCTGGATTACCCGAACGAGCGCGAGCAGGACCTTCAGCGCGGCGGCGGCAATTGGCGGCTCATCCACGAGCAGGCGGCCCGCTGCCGCGGCCTCGGTGTGTCCGTCACGTTCATCGCCGTGATGATGAGAAGCAATTTCGAGCGCATGGCCGATATCGCCAAGCTCGCCAAGCACTACGACGCGCCGTTGCGCATCAACGTCTATCAGGCGGTGCGCAGCGACGCATTCTCGCTGCGCTACGAGGAATATTGGACTGGCTTCGAGCGTCTGTTCGCACAGACGGACGCGATTGCCGTCGGCGAGCCCCTGGTGCGAGCGATGGCCGGGCTGCCGCCGCGCCGCGGCGGCTGCGGCGTCGCCACCGTTCGCGTCACACCGCGGGCGAGAGTGCAGCCGTGCGTCTATTGGCCGGGCGGCGGCGCGCCGCTCGACCTGCTGCTCGATCTCGCCGGCGACATCGTGGCTACGCCGGATTTCGAAGCCGCGCGCTCGATACCGCCCGCCTGCGGACAGTGCGCATATTTGCCCGCCTGTCGGGGCGGTTGCGCCGGCCGCCGCCGTCTTCTCGATGCGCTCGATTCGCCCGACCCCTATTGTCCGGTGGTTCGCGGCGAGCACCGCCTTCTCCGCGTACGGATGGCCGCCTCGCGCGAACTTCCGAAAACCGAGAGCGCCTGCACGACGGTGGTGATGGCCCGCTAGCGGGCGCCGCATTTGGCTCGAGGCGAGCGGAAGCGAACTCGGCCCCCGTCGGGAAATCACTCGAAGAACTTCGCCGGCACGCGGCTGGGCGTGGTGACGACGAGCAGCACGAGATTCTCGTCGCCCGTTTTCTCGAATCCGTGCTTTTTCCCGCGCGGCACGTCGACGATGTCGCCGGGCTTCACCTGCCGCGCCTCGATCTCGCCGGCCGCGTTCTCGATCCGCGCCGTACCGGTTCCGCGCTCGACGAAGACCACGTGATCCTGATCGTGGATGTGCAGCGGGATTTTTCTCGCCACCACGATTTGCAGCTCGCCCTTCCCGGCGCGGCGTGAGGCGACGATGTCCGCCGTAGGCTCGCCCGGAGGCAGCGGATGCGCCTTGAGGATGGCGTCGAGACCCATGACCTCGATCGTTCGGTCGCGCGCGTGAACCGTTCCAGGCGCTGCGAACAGCATCGCCATCAGGGCGGCCGTTGCCAATCTCGATACGGATCTCACAACAAGTCTCCTTCCATGAACTGGGGAACATATGGCCGCGGCGGACGGCTTGTCATGCGGCTGGGCGCTCGGGGCGGCCCAGAAGCCAAGAATCGCCTCGACCCCCATGGGACAATCCCCTGAGGCGGCAACCATCATCGACGCAAGGACGACGCCCGACCGCAAGATTGGCCTTCCGGTCGGACCAGTCCAAATCACCTCTCATTGATTTCGTGGCGAGGGCCGAAAAAGTTACATAGTAGCAGACTGCACCGCTCCGGTTGGGTTTGATGGCCGTATCATCGAGCGAAAACGCTACGACGAGAGACCGCCGGCTCGCGGGTCTCATGAAATCCGCGCAGGATGGCGACGGATCCGCTTACGTCGCTTTGTTGAAGGACATTACGCCGTGGGTGCGGCAGATGCTGCGACATCGGCGGCGCTTCCTGCAGCCGCAAGATATCGAGGATCTCGTCCAGGATGTATTGCTGTCGCTGCACGCGGTGCGCGCCACCTACGATCCGAAACGACCGTTCTTGCCATGGTTGGCGGCGATTGCCGGAAATCGGCTGGCCGACGGCGCCCGGCGCTATGCCCGCCGGGCCGCCAACGAGGTGGCGGTCGAGAATTTGCCCGTAACCTTTGCGGACGAAGGAGCGAAAATGCCTATGGATGCCTACGGCGACCCCGAGGCGTTGAGGCATGCGATCGAAGCTCTGCCACCGGGCCAACGGCAAGCCGTGGAAATGCTGAAATTGCGCGAATTGTCGTTGAAGGAAGCAGCCCGTGAGAGCGGGATGGGCGTCGGCGCATTGAAAGTTGCGGTTCACCGCGGCATCCGGGCCCTGCGCAAAGCGCTGAGCACGAATCCATGACCGAGAAAACCGACACTCTCATCCAGCGCCTTGCCGAAAGCAGCGCTCCCGTCCGGCGACTTCGTGCGCCCTGGTGGCGCACGATATTCTGGCTTGGGATCGCCGTTCCCTATGTGGCGCTGGTGGTGTACGTGGTGTCGCCGCGCAGCGATCTGATCGCCAAAATGTCGAACTCGCAATTCGTCATTGAGCAAATCGCGGCGTTGGCGACCGGCATCGCCGCGGCCGTTGCCGCCTTTGCGACGACCATTCCGGGTTTCAGCCGCAAATTTCTCTTGCTTCCCGCCTTTACGCTCGCGGTCTGGCTGGGCAGCTTGGGCCACGGCTGCGTGCAGGATTGGATCCGGCTCGGCCCCGAGGGCTTGTCGCTCCGGCCGGACTGGTTCTGCTTCCCGTCGATCGTGCTCGTTGGCGCCGTGCCCGCGATCGCCATGGCCGTCATGGTTCGCCGCGGCGCGCCGTTGACGCCGCATCTGACCGCGGCACTCGGTGGCCTGGCGGCAGCCGGGCTCGGAAACTTCGGACTGCGGTTCTTTCACCCGCAGGATGCGAGCCTGATGGTGCTGGTTTGGCAGTTCGGGACCGTGTTCGTTCTCTCGGCACTTGCCGGCTGGGCGGGTCGCTACTTCCTGAGCTGGCGTGCCTTGATAGGGGGATCGCACCGGCCGGCCGTCGGCTGAGCAATCGAGTAAACGATCATGCCGGCTTTCCACCTTCTCGATCGGAAGGGACTGTCGAATGCGGCGGCGCTTTTCATGCTGACCGTGCTGGTCAGCCTGCTAAACCCCGATCGCAACGTAGCTGCGGCGGGCCCGGAACGCTGGCAAGCCGAGTGGCCCCGCACGGATTTTTCCAGGCACCTGGTTCCCCTGACGGAAATCAAATCGGGCGGTCCGCCCAGGGACGGCATTCCATCGATCGACATGCCGCGATTCGAGCAGGTACAGGATGGCAAGGCGTCCGGCTGGGCAGCCGGGATCGGCGACGTGGAGCCGGTCGTTTCGCTGGTCATTGGCGCCGATGCGCGCGCATATCCGTTGCGCGTTCTGATCTGGCACGAAATCGTCAACGACACCGTGGGCGCCACGCCGGTGGCCGTCACCTATTGCCCGCTGTGCAACACCGTGCTGGTCTTCGAGCGAGCGTCCGATGGCCGCACGTTGGATTTCGGCACGACCGGCAAGCTTCGCAACTCCGATCTGGTCATGTACGACCGCCAGACGGAGAGCTGGTGGCAACAGTTCACGGGCGACGCCATCGTCGGCGCGATGACCGGGCGGCAGCTTCGGTTGATCCCCTCTCGCCTGGAATCCTTTGCCGTTTTCCGCCAACGCTTTCCGCAAGGGAAGGTGCTCGTCCCCAACGATCCCGGCGCGCGCGACTACGGCGCCAATCCCTACGTCGGCTATGACGCGACCGGCCAGAAGCCTTTCCTGTACGATGGAACCCCGCCGGAGGGCATCGAGCCGATGCAGCGGGTCGTGGCGGTCGAGACCGCCCCGGGGCGTCACGAAGCTTGGCCGCTCAGTTTGCTGCGGCGCCAAGGCACGATCCGCAGCGGCGAGCTGATTCTCAAATGGGAACCGGGACAGGCATCCGCCCTCGACCGTCATTCGATCGCCGGCGGACGGGACGTCGGGAACGTAGCCGTGCAGCGCAAGCACGGCGGCGATCTCGCCGACGTGCC
>DASWCW010000004.1:0-12666 GCA_036395835.1 Xanthobacteraceae bacterium | reverse complement strand
AGCGTCAATCCGACCAAGACGCTGACGCTCAAACGCGGCGTCGAGCAGGGAGTCGTGCGTCAAAGCTTCAGCCACGGCCGCAGCAAGGCGGTTGTCGTGGAGAAGGTGAAGCGTCGCGCGGCCGGGCCGGGCGACGCCAAGGCGGCCGAGCCGATCGGCGCGGCGGAACGCGCGCCCGCGCGGCAAGCCAAGGCATCCGCCGCCGGTTCCGCGGCGGTTCAGAGCCCCGCGTTGAGCCCGGCTGCGGCGCCGAAGCCCTCCGGGGTCGTGCTGCGCACGCTGACCGACGAGGAACGCAACGCGCGCGCCCACGCGCTCGCCGACGCGCGCGTGCGCGAGGCGGAGGAACGCCGCATTGCCGAGGAGGAAGCGCGGCGCCGCACCGATCGCGAAGGCCGCGAGCAGCTGGAGCGCGAGGCCGCGGAGGCGCGAAAGCGCGAGGAGGAGGACCGCCGCCGCCACGAGGAGGAGACCAAACGCAAGGCCGAGCAGGAGGCCAAGAAGCGCTTCGGCGAGGACGAAGCCAAGCGAACCGCATTGGCGCCCGGCGCACGTACCGCGCTCGAGCCCGAAGAGGAAGAGGCGCCGCGAACCGTGCGCCGTGGTCCCGGCGGGGCCGCGCGTCCCGCGCCCGCCCCCAAGGCGCCCCGCACCGGCCTCGAAAAGCGCCGCGGCAGGCTCACCCTGGTCACCGCACTGAAGGTGGACGAGGAGCGGCAGCGTTCCGACGCGGCGTTCCGCCGGCGCGTGCAGCGGCTCAAGCGCCAGGTCACCAACGAGCCCAAGGAAAAGCTCGTCCGCGAGGTGACGATCCCGGAAGCCATCGCCATCCAGGAGCTCGCCAACCGCATGGCCGAGCGCGCCGTCGACGTGATCCGGCTGCTGATGAAGCAGGGGCAAATGGTGCAGATCACCGACGTGATCGACGCCGATACCGCCCAGCTCGTGGCCGAAGAGATGGGGCATTCGGTCCGCCGCGTCGCGGAATCCGACGTGGAAGAAGGCCTGTTCGACGCGCCGGACGATCCGGCGAATCTCGTGCCGCGCCCGCCGGTCGTCACCATCATGGGTCATGTCGATCACGGCAAGACCTCGCTGCTCGATGCGATCCGCTCGACCGAAGTCGCCGCGGGCGAAGCGGGCGGCATCACCCAGCACATCGGTGCCTACCAGGTGACTGCGCCTTCGGGGGCGAAAATCACCTTCATCGACACGCCGGGCCACGCCGCCTTCACGGCGATGCGGGCCCGCGGCGCGAAGGTGACGGACCTCGTCGTGCTGGTGGTGGCGGCGGATGACGGCGTCATGCCGCAAACGGTCGAGGCCATTCATCACGCCAAGGCCGCCAAGGTGCCGATCATCGTCGCCATCAACAAGATCGACAAACCCGATGCCAAGCCGGAGCGGGTACGCACCGAGCTGCTGCAGCACGAAATCCAGGTCGAATCCCTCGGCGGCGACGTGCTCGACGTCGAAGTCTCCGCGACCAAGAAGACCAACCTCGACCGCCTGCTCGAGACCATCGGCTTGCAGTCGGAAATTCTCGAGCTCAGGGCCGATCCGCACCGTCCCGCCGAAGGCACCGTGATCGAGGCGAAGCTCGATCGCGGCCGCGGGTCGGTCGCGACCGTGCTGGTCCAGCGCGGCACGTTGCACGTCGGCGATCTCGTAGTCGCCGGCGCGGAATGGGGCCGCGTGCGGGCGCTGGTCAGCGATGCTGGAACCCCCGTCGAGACCGCCGGCCCGTCGACGCCGGTCGAAGTGCTCGGCTTCAGCGGCACGCCCGAAGCCGGCGATCGGCTCGCGGTGGTGGACACCGAAGGACGCGCCCGCGAGGTGACGGCGTACCGGGCGCGGCAGAAGCGCGAAATGCTGGTCGCGCGCACGGCCGGCCTGCGCGGCTCGCTCGAACAGATGATGACCCAGCTCAAGACCGCGGGCCGCAAGGAGTTCCCGCTGGTGATCAAGGGCGACGTGCAGGGCTCGGTCGAGGCGGTCGTCGGCGCGCTCGACAAGCTCGGCACCGAGGAAGTCACGGCGCGCGTCATCCACGCCGGGGTCGGCGGCATCAACGAATCCGACGTGACGCTCGCGGAAGCCGCGGGCACGGCGATCATCGGCTTCAACGTGCGCGCCCACAAGGAGGCGCGCGAAGCCGCCGAGCGCGCCGGAATCGAGATCCGCTACTACAACATCATCTACGATCTCGTCGACGACGTGAAGAAGGCGATGTCGGGGCTCTTGCCGCCGACGCTGCGCGAGACCACGCTGGGCAACGCGGAGATCCTGGAGATCTTCAACGTGTCGAAAGTCGGCAAGGTCGCCGGATGCCGCGTGACCGACGGCACGGTCGAGCGCGGCGCCAACGTGCGGCTCATCCGCGACAACGTGGTGATCCACGAAGGCAAGCTCTCGCAGCTCAAGCACTTCAAGGACGACGCGCGCGAGGTCCGTGCCGGCCAGGAATGCGGCATGGCGTTCGAGAATTTCCAGGACATGCGCCCCGGCGATACCATCGAGTGCTACCGGGTGGAGACGGTGCAGCGCACGCTCTAAAGTTCGAAACTTTGGCCTGCGCTCATCTTGTCCGGGAGAAATTGGAACGAGATCGATCGGAGAACGTTCGGCGCCGCCAGCGCGCGCCGGAACGTAACGAGGCTCAATGAAATGTCCCGCGGACAGCATCGCGCGCCGGCAAGCGGCCCCTCGCAGCGCCAGCTGCGCGTCGGCGAGGCCGTGCGCCACGCCGTCGCCGAGCTGCTGGCGCAAGGCGAAGTGCACGACGCGGTGATCGAGACGCATGTGGTCACGGTGCCGGAAGTGCGCATGAGCCCCGACCTGCGGCTGGCGACCGTCTACGTGATGCCGCTCGGCGGGCGCGACGAGGCGCAGGTCTTGGCGGCGCTCGACCGCAACAAGCGCTACGTGCGCGGCGCGATCGCCAAGAAGGTGAATCTGAAATTCGCGCCCGACATCCGCTTCCGCATCGACGAGCGATTCGGCGAGGCGGAACGGATCGAGCGACTGTTGCGGTCTCCCGCGGTCAAGCGCGATCTCGCCGGAGGGTCCGATGGCGAGCATTGACGCGATCGACGCCCCGGGCGCCTCGCGCAAGCCGGAGAAACAGGACGTCCACGGCTGGGTCATCATCGACAAGCCGGTCGGCATGACCTCGACGTTCGCGGTCGGAATGGTCAAGCGGCTGTTTTGCGCCAAGCGTGCAGGCCACGCCGGCACGCTCGATCCGCTGGCGTCCGGCTGTCTGCCGATCGCGCTCGGCGAGGCGACCAAGACCGTGCCGTTCGTGATGGACGGGCGGAAATCGTATCGCTTCACCGTGCGCTGGGGCGAGGAGCGCGACACCGACGACGCGGAGGGGCGGGCGATCGAGACGAGCCCGCAACGTCCCGATGCGGCGGCGATCGTCGCGCTGCTGCCGCGCTTCCTCGGCACCATCGATCAGGTGCCGCCGCGGTTCTCGGCGGTGAAGATCGAAGGCGAGCGCGCCTACGATCTTGCCCGCGACGGCGAGGCGGTCGAGCTGGCCGCCCGCCCGGTCACGATTCACCGGATCGAGCTCGTCGCAACCCCGGATGCCGACCATGCCGAGTTCGAGGCCGAGTGCGGCAAGGGCGCCTACGTGCGCGGGCTCGCGCGCGACATGGGCCGCGCGCTGGGGTGCTTCGGGCACGTCTCGGCGCTCCGCCGCACCGCGGTCGGACCGTTCGGCGAGCCCGACATGATTTCGCTGGAAGAGCTGCAGGCTTTGTGGCATAGAGCCGCCGCTGGCGAGGCGAGCCTCGCCGACGCGCTCGAGCCCGTTGAGACCGCGCTGGACGACATCCCGGCGCTGGCCGTCAGCCGGGCCGATGCGGCCCGGCTCCAGCGGGGCCAGGCCGTTCTGTTGCGCGGACGGGACGCTCCGATTTTGCGCGGCACGGTCTACGTCACCACGGCGGGAAGGCTGATCGCCCTTGCCGAAGTCGACCGTGGCGAAATCGTCCCCAAGCGCGTGTTCAACCTCGCCGGCCTGACCAGCAGCGCCGGTGCAAGAAAAGGCTAGCACGATGTCGCTGACGACCGGCCGCAAGGCGGAAATCATCCAGAATTATGCCACCAAATCCGGCGACACCGGTTCGCCGGAAGTCCAGGTCGCGATCCTCTCGGAGCGCATTTCGAGCCTGACCGAGCATTTCAAGACCCACGTCAAGGACAACCATTCCCGGCGCGGCTTGCTCAAGCTCGTGTCGCAGCGCCGCCAGCTGCTCGATTATCTGCGGCGCATCGACGAGACCCGCTACAAGACGCTGATCGAGCGGCTCGGCATCCGTCGTTGAAACACCGCGCGCGGGAAAGAGCGCGCGTTCACAGCGGACGGCGCAAGCCGCCGCAACAAGTCCGGCAGCGAGGCTGCCGAAACCAGAAGCCGGGCGAGGCCCGGCAGACAGAAGGGAGATCGAAGGCCATGGCAGGATCGCCGGATGCTGTCTTGCGCGCGCGACAGCCTCTCGCCGTCTTGCTCATGGCTTTCGCCCTTCCGCCGAAACCATGAAAGAGACAAATCATGTTCGATATTCATCGTGTTGGGCTCGACTGGGGCGGGCGTAAGCTCGTCCTGGAAACCGGCAGGCTAGCCCGCCAAGCCGACGGCGCGGTATTCGCCACCTACGGCGAGACCACCATGCTCGCCACCGTCGTTTCCGCCAAGGAGCCGAAGGAAGGCATCGATTTCCTGCCGCTCACCTGCAACTACCAGGAAAAATTCTACGCCGCCGGCCGCATTCCGGGCGGCTATTTCAAGCGGGAAGGCCGTCCCACCGAAAAGGAGACGCTGGTCTCCCGCCTGATCGACCGCCCGGTCCGGCCGCTGTTCGCCGAGGGCTATCGCTGCGACACCCAGGTGATCGCCACCGTGCTCTCCCACGATCTCGAGAACGATCCCGACATCGTGGCGATGGTCGCGGCATCGGCGGCGCTCACGCTCTCGGGCGCGCCGTTCATGGGACCGGTCGGCGCCGCGCGCGTCGGCTTCATCAACAACGAATACGTGCTCAATCCGCAACTCGACGAAATGTCGGAAAGCCAGCTCGACCTCGTCGTCGCCGGCACCGGCGACGCGGTCCTGATGGTCGAATCGGAAGCCAAGGAGCTGCCCGAAGACGTCATGCTCGGTGCCGTGATGTTCGGCCACAAGCATTTCCAGCCGGTGATCGACGCGATCATCTCGCTCGCCGAGAAGGCCGCCAAGGAGCCGCGCGACTTCGCACTCCCCGAGAGCGAGGCGCTCGAACAGGAGATGCTGGGGCTGGTCGAAGTCGACCTGCGCGCCGCCTACGGCATCGCCGGCAAGCAGGAGCGGCACGCGGCGATCGACGCCGCCAAGGCCAAGGCGATGGCGCATTTCTTTCCCGACGGGGTCGAGAACTCCCCGCACCACCCGCTGCGGATCGCGGCCGTGTTCAAGGACCTCGAGGCCAAGATCGTGCGGCACGCCATTCTCGATACCGGCCGGCGCATCGACGGGCGGGACCTGAAAACCGTGCGGCCGATCGTCTGCGAGGTCGGCGTGCTGCCGCGCACCCACGGCTCCGCGCTGTTCACGCGCGGCGAGACCCAGGCGCTGGTCGTCGCCACGCTCGGCACCGGAGAGGACGAGCAATACATCGACGCGCTGCAGGGGACCTACAAGGAGACGTTCCTGCTGCATTACAATTTCCCGCCGTTCTCGGTCGGCGAGACCGGGCGGCTGGGCGCGCCCAGCCGCCGCGAGGTCGGCCACGGCAAGCTCGCCTGGCGGGCGATCCGTCCGATCCTGCCGCAGCATCACGAGTTCCCCTACACGCTGCGCGTGGTCTCGGAGATCACCGAATCCAACGGCTCCTCCTCGATGGCGACCGTGTGCGGCACGTCGCTGGCGCTGATGGATGCGGGCGTGCCGCTCCGGCGCCCGACCGCCGGCATCGCGATGGGGCTGATCCTGGAAGAGGGGCGGTTTGCCGTGCTCTCGGACATCCTCGGCGACGAGGACCATCTGGGCGACATGGATTTCAAGGTGGCCGGCACCGAGCGCGGCGTCACCTCGCTGCAGATGGACATCAAGATCTCCGGCATCAACGAGGAGATCATGCGGGTCGCGCTCGGCCAGGCCAAGGACGGGCGCATGCACATCCTCGGTGAGATGAGCAAGGCCTTGGTCTCGCATCGCGCCGAACTCGGCGCGCACGCGCCGCGCATCGAGGTGATCTCCATCCCGGTCGACAAGATCCGCGAAGTGATCGGCTCGGGCGGCAAGGTGATCCGCGAGATCGTGGAGAAGACCGGCGCCAAGATCGACATTTCCGACGACGGGACGATCAAGATCGCGTCGGCCAGCGGCGATTCGATCAAGGCGGCGATCAACTGGATCAAGTCGATCGCGTCGGAGCCCGAGGTCGGCCAGGTCTACGACGGCACCGTGGTCAAGGTGGTGGACTTCGGCGCCTTCGTGAATTTCTTCGGCTCGAAAGACGGCCTGGTCCACATCAGCCAGCTCGCGCCGCGCCGGGTGCAGAAGGTCACCGACGTGGTCAAGGAGGGCGACAAGGTCAAGGTCAAGCTGCTCGGCTTCGACGACCGCGGCAAGGTGCGGCTGTCGATGAAGATCGTCGACCAGCAGACCGGCGAGGACCTCGAAGCCAAGCAGAAGGCCGAGGGCGGCGAGCGCCCCCGCGAGGCGGCGGGCGCCGGAGAGTGAGGCTCGCCTCGTAATCCACTTGCGCGAAGGGCGGCCGCGCGGCCGCCCTTCTTGCATGGCGCGGCAGCGCGAGCCGGCGATCAGTTCACGCTCATCCGCGCCGAGGCCGGGTGGCCCGGCACCTTGAAGCGCTTGCCGGTGTCGGTGATCTTCTTGCCGTCGACCTGCAGGATGGAGAAATCCTGGTCGAGGTAATTGCCGATCAGGAGATAGCGGCCGTCCGGCGTGAACACCGCCGCCTCGGGCAGCCCGCCGACCTCGATGTTGTCGAGCCTCATCACCTTCTCGCCGTCGATGCCCAGCACCGTCACGCTGCCGTTGCGGCGGTGAAAAAAGGCGTTCTTGTTGTTCGAGCCGGCCAGGATCACGGCGACCGCGACGTCACCCTTGGGGCTGATGGCGAGGCCCTCCGGGCCGTCCCCGACCACGACCTTGTCGATGACGCGCGGCGGGGAAAGATCGAGCGCGACGATGCTGACCGTATCGACGCTGCCGTCGGACGAGCCGGCGCCGCCGTTGTCGGCCGTGAGCGCGATCTTTCCGCTCGGCGCCACCGCGACGTTGTAGGGCCACAGACCGGCCGCCCAGTCGACCTTGTTGTAGGTGACCTTCTCGCCGTTGACCTCGAGCAGCGCGACCTTGTGGGTCGGGAATTTGGTCGCGAGCGCGCGCTTGCCGTCCGGCGTGAAGACGACGTGCGAGACCTCGTCGCCCATCGCGATGGTGTCGATGATTTTCACGTCGGTGCCGTGGATCGAGAGCACGCTGATCGACTTGTCGGCGCGATTGGCGACGAGCGCGAGATCGCCGGCCGGGCTGATGCTCAGGCCGGACGGCTGCTTCGCCGCGGTCATGGTCTGCACCAGCTTGACCGGGTTCGACTTGAGGTCGATCACGTGGATCTTGTCGTCCGGGACCTGCTTGAGCGTGCCGTTCTCGCTGATCACGTTGACCGAATCGGCGACGAGCGCCAGCGATCCGGTCGGATCGATGGCGAGATTGACCGGTGGGCCGACGACCGAGTTCTTGAGCGGAAGATTGGCGACGATCTTCGGCTCGAGCGGATTGGCGAGATCGACGATCAGCACCGAATCCTTGCCGGGCGGCGAGAGAATCGGCTTGCCGTTGTCGTCCCACAGCAGCTTTTCGTCGTTGCCGACGATCATCAGCGGTGCGGCCTGCACCAGCCACCCGCCGGCGAGCGCGAAGATCGCGGCCAGCACGAGTGTAATCGGAAGCGAGCGCATGAAATCCTCCCCGCGGCTTGTTGTTGGAGCGATAAGAACGACAGCGTAGCCTCTCTCGGGACGGGGGTCCAATGCGCCGGGTGGACCGCGAAGGCGGGCGCTATTGCGCCACGTCCCGGAAGCATCCGACGCGTCCGGAGCTGCCGCTCTGTCTTGCGTTTGCCTGACGATCGGATAATCCTCCAGTCGGAACGGCAACAGCGGGGCCCCGCCTGATATGATCGACACCGGATGCACGTCTCGGCGGCTCGGTACCCTGGTGGCCGTGCTCTTGGTCGGCTCCTTCATGTTGGCCAAACCGGCTTTCGCCCAATCTCCGGCCGCAATCGTCGAGGACGTGAAGGGGAGCGCCTCGGGCGTGCAGTTCATGGACTATCTGGCGCCCGGAAAGGTGATCCGGCTCGGGGCCGATGATTCGATCGTGCTCGATTACCTGAAGTCCTGCTGGCGCGAGACCATTACGGGCGGGACGATTACCGTCGGCATCGAACAGAGCGAGGTCGAATCCGGCAAGGTCCAGCGCACGAGAACGCAATGTGATGCCGGCAGAATCCAGCTTGCGCCGCAACAGGCGAACCAGAGCGCCGGCATGGTGTTTCGCGCCAAGCCGACGCGGGCGGCCGGACCCGAACCGCAATTCACGATTCACGGTCTCTCGCCGCTCATCGAAGCGAGCGGTGGCGGCTCGCTCCTGATCGAGCGCCTCGATGGGTCCGGCGACCGCCAAGCGATATTGCTCGAAAGCCGGCAGCTCGTGCGCGGGGCGTTCTATGATTTTGCCGATTCCGACCGCATGCTGGCTCCCGGCGGCCTCTATCGCGCGAGCCTGGGGCCCCGTCAGATCGTGTTCCGGGTCGATCCCGGCGCGCAGCCGGGACGCACTCCCGTTCTCGGCCGGCTGTTGCGCTTTCAGCCGGCGAACTGATCCGGGCGATTGGCTGCATGCACATCGGGCCGATCCGCTGGCGAGATGCTATTGCGGCTCTCGCGATCGCGCTCGTCGCCGGCCTGATTGCCGTTTCGCCGGCATTCGAGCGCCTCCACGGTCTCTCGATCGATGCCCTGACTGCGTTGCGCTGGCGGGCGTTCGGCCAGATGCACGACCCGCGGTCCTCGCCGACGGTGTCGTCGCGCTCGACGAGGAAAGCTACCGCACGCCGCCGTTCGCCGGCACGCCCAACGTGACTTGGACCCGCGAGATCGGGCGCGTGCTCACCGCGGTCGTCGCGGGCGGAGCCGTGGTCGTGGGATTCGACGTCGTGTTCCCGACCTCGATCGAGCAATCCGAAATTCCGTTCGGGGACGAGACGCTGGGCGAAAAAGTGCGCGGCTTCGATCGCGACTTCCTGAGGGCGCTCGCGCTCGCCGCGCGGGCCAACAAATTGGTCCTCGGCGAAATTCAGCATGGCGATCAGCCGATCCTGCCCGCCCCCGGGCAGCGCATCGCCGTCGGCCAGCAGCAAAATATCCGGCCGCTCAACGTTTACAACGATCCCGACGATGTCGTGCGACGGGTTCCGCTCACGTTCGTGGTGGACGGTGGGACGGTGCCGTCGATTTCGGTGGAGCTCGCATCGCGCGCCAAGGGCGCGGCGCTGCAAAGCGAGCCTGACGGCACCATGACGCTCGGCGGCTACCGCATTCCGACCCTGGCAGCGAATACGACCACGCTCAATTTCGACGGCGGGGCGGACGACATTCCGACCTTCTCGCTCGCCGATCTGCGCGCGTGCATCGACAAGGATCCGGAGTTCTTCCATCGGCAGTTCGACGGCAAGGTCGTGATCGTTGGCACGCTGCTCGATGTCGAGGACCGGAAAGTCACCTCGAAGCGCTACGCGACGGCTCCCGAAGGAGCCTTCGCCGAGCGGTGCGCCCTCGGCGGCGCCTCCATACGTACCAACGCGCCGCGCGATTCGATCTCCGGCGTGTACGTCCAGGCGACGGCCGTCAACAACCTGATGCGAGGCGACGCCTTGCGGGAATTCGGGCGGCTGGGGACCGGCCTGCTTGCCCTGACAATCTCCGGCTTGGCCGCCGCCGCCGCGCACTCGGGCCCGCAGCCGCGACGCTCGCCTACCTGGGCCTGGGTCTCGCGTGGACCGCGGGATCGACGTTTGCATTCAGAGGCGCCCTGGCGCTCCCGCTTGTGGAGCCGCTGGCCTCCGGCGTTGTCGCCCTCGCCGTGACGATCGGCTATCGGTTCGTGGTCGCCGACAAAGACAAGCGGGCGCTCCGCGCGAATTTCGCGCTCTATTTGGCGCCTTCCCTCGTCGACAAGATGATCGCCTCCGATGTTCCGCCCGCGCTGGGCGGCGAAATCCGCAGTGTCAGCTTGTTCTTCTCGGACATCGCCGGGTTCTCCGGTTTTTCGGAGAAGATGGCGCCGACCGAAGTCGTCAGCCTCATGAACGAATATCTGTCGGCCATGAGCGACGTGATCGAGGAAAACGGCGGGTTCGTCGACAAGTACGTCGGCGATGCGATCGTGGCGGTGTTCGGCGCGCCGATCGACGATCGCGACCACGCGACCCACGCGGTTCGGGCCGCCCTGCGGTGCCGCGAGCGGCTCGAGGAGCTCAACCGAACGCAAGCGGCATTTGCCGGCCGCAAGCTACGTCAGCGCATCGGATTGAACTCGGGCGAGGCGCTGGTCGGCAACATCGGCTCGCGCCGCCGCTTCAACTATACGGCGATGGGTGACGTGGTGAATCTCGCCTCGCGGCTCGAAGGCGCCAACAAATATTACGCGACCTCGATCCTGGCGTCCGAGGCGACCATGTCGCTGGCCGGTGCGGCATTCCGGTGGCGCGAACTCGATGCGATCCGCGTCAAAGGCCGGTCGCACCCGTTGAAGATCTACGAACCCCTGGCCGAGGCGGAACGGGCGGCGGCCGAGCAGACCGCACGCGCCGATGTCTATGCGCGGGGCCTCGCTTGCTGGCGGGCACGCGATTTTGCCGGAGCGATCGTGTGTTTTGCGCGGCTGGCGGACAGCGATCCGCCTTCGGCGCTGTTCTTGGAGCGGGCCAAACGGCTGGATATCGCCCCGCCCGGACCCGAGTGGGAGCCGATCAACAATCTCGAAGGCAAATAGCCGCGATCCATAGGTTTCACTGCGCGCCGCCGTCACCGATGATGCTGTACGGTGCCCAAAACAACGGATGGGCATAGGAGAACAAAGTCCGGCCGGTCTCGTCCTTGAAGCCGTCGCTGTCGAGCAGGGCAAGCATCGCCTGGCGCAACGCTTCCCCGCGGGTGATCTTCGGGTCTTTGGTCTGCCGGCGGAACAAGTCGCTGACGAGCTCGCGCGCGGAGGCTGAATGCACCGACCAGTTGGTCACCAGCAAGGCGCGGGTGCCGGCGTAGAAGAACGCGCGGCCGAGCCCGGAGGCGGCTTCCGCGCCCGCCCCCGCCCCGGTCCCGGTGTTGCAGGCGGAGAGCACGACCCAATCCGCATCGAGCTTCAGCGCCAGAATTTCCTCCATCGTGAGCAGGCCGTCGCCCTCGGAATTCGAAACGTCCGGTGCCGACAGCGCGAGCGCGGGCTGGGTCAAGCCGTTCAATTCGCCGGGCACCAGCCCGTGAGTCGCGAAGGCGAGGATCTTGAAACCCGACAGGTCGAGCGATTTGACCTTCTGCTCATTGGCGTCCTTGCCCAGATAAAGCACTTTGGCCGGATCGGCTTCCATCGCAATGGCAATGGATCTGAGCTCCTCGGCGGTATCGGGCAGCCGCGGCAGCATCGCAAGCTCGGCGCTGTCGACGCCCTCGAGTTGCGGGCTCGACCGCCGTCGGAGCGGCACGCCGCGCACCGTCGTGGCGAGCTCGGCGACCTGGACCGGCTTCGCCGCATCCGCCGCCTGCTGCTGGCTGAACAGCGGATCGCCGAACGCGATCAGCTTTTCCCGCGCGGGCTTGCCGGGCGCCAGGGCGCGCAACGTGCGCAGCGCCGCGGCCGACGGCACGATGGTGACCGCGTGCGAGCGCGCCAGCCAAGGCACCTGCTTGTACGCGGCGAACATCGGCTCGTCGTCCTTGTTGATCTGTGCGGGCGCGGTCGGAAGCAGGGACAACGGCAATAGGCCGAGGGCGCCGTTCGTCACCAGGATCAGGTTCTTGGCCGATTTCCAACCCTCCTCCACCGGCCTGAGCAGCAACGAATAGAGCTCGTAGCCGAGCGCGAGATCGAAAGCCGGAATGTCGGACAGCATCGACGCCTGTGGATCGAGCGCCTCGCGCAGCCTGCGCACCTTGGCTTCGAGCTCGAGCGACGTCAGGGCCACCGACGCGAAGGCGATCGCGCCGTCCTTGGGAACCGCCCAGACGAAACTGCCGCCCTGCCCGAAATAGAACGAAAGCAGCGCTTCGCCCGGCCGCAGCGTCGACTTGATCTGCTCGACCGAAGGCGGCTTGGGGTCGACGAGATCCGCATAGGTCGGGAAGCGCCGGTTGATCTCCTGGCGGGCCTTGTCGCGGTCGGCGCGCAGCTTCTCGAGCGCGGCATTGATGGCGCGCACGTTCTTCTCGTCGCGTTCGCTCGAAGGCAGCGCCAGCACGTTGTTCAGCGTGCCGAGTTCGGCGTTGATCTGCTTGCCGAGGTCCTGCTCCTTGCGAACGAGCTCGGCGAGCGCCGGATCCTTGGCGACCAGGCGTGCGCTCGAGGCCGCCAGCGCCTGCTGCACC
>DASWCW010000003.1:0-20623 GCA_036395835.1 Xanthobacteraceae bacterium | reverse complement strand
CTCGCGCAGGCGAGCCCGAGCGATGGCATCATCCGGTCGGGAGCTGCGATAGCGGACCGAGCTCCGATCCACTCCGAGCGCTCCACACGCCCGCCGTTCGCTCACCTCGAACCCTACCCGGAGCTGAGTGACGGCCTCTCGCCTGACGGCGGGCGTCACCATTTTTTTGAGGCGATCTCCTTCAGCATCGCGTTGTCGAGCATCGCATCGGCCAGCAGCTTCTTGAGCCTGGCGTTCTCCGCCTCGAGCGCCCTCAGTCGCCTGGCCTCCGACACATCCAGGCCACCGTACTTGGCCTTCCATTTGTAGAATGTCGCGCTGCTGATCCCGTGCCTGCGGCACACCTCAGCTGTCTTCACCCCAGCGTCCTGCTCCCGCAAAACGCCGATGATGTGCTCTTCCGTGAACCGGCTCGCCCGCATGTCCATCCCCCTTCCCGAGGTGACGGACTCTACTCATTTTTGGGGGAGATTCGGGGGCTCAGGTCACGACAAAAACGCGCGCCCATCGCTTCCCATATACTTTTCTTGGGAAGCGGCATGAAGCCAGTAGGCCCAAGAACCTATGGCTGGACATTCAATTGACGTGGACCATTCAGGAGGATGGCTTCATGGATCAGGGTGCTCATCGCCCGCTCGGACTCGCTCAACATTTTGTCATCAGCCTCGTGCCCGCAGGCCGATACGAACCAAAGACGTCGCTGGGGTGCTGACGCGACTTTCCAAGGATTTTTTGGCGCCAAACGGCGGGCCACTTGGCCTTCAGCATCGGCGGGATAGATAAGAAAGCCATCCAATCGCGAGGCAGGGTCCCCAAAGCCAGCGAGATAACCAGTGAGCTGATACAGATCGTCCGTGATTACGCCGCTGCGATTGTAGGCATTTATCCGGGTCGTCTTGTACTTGGCATCGGCGATGGCCCGGTAACGTCCATGATGATCGGATATTATGATATCCGGCCGTAACGAGCCGAATTCGTCTCCGTCTGCGATTAGAAGTGACCGGATGTGTTCCGTACCGCGGCCTGTATGGTTGACGCGCAAGCCGGGCAGACTGACTTGCAACAGCTTGGCGACGTAAAGCTCCCAAATCTCCGCCATATCGAGCAAGACGCCGAAAGCCTTTCCCTCACCGCCGGATGAAGCTACGCGCGGACGGCGCGCGAGAATGGACAGGGAGAGGTCGATTGCAGGTCGGTAATTCTCAGTCACCGGCGAGTATCGCACCGTCTGTTTCTCGGCCGTGGTTATGCCGGCGCGTGCGCCAAGGGCAGCTTGCAGGTCCTCCACTACGGTCCTGCCCCGTTCAGGCAACCAATAATTCTTCTCGCCACGGGAGCCGAGTGCAGCGCGTAAGCGCTCGAACGCGCCTAGCAGGGTGCCGCCAATGACCGGATCGACGACGCGTGTACGCGTGACGCTCGCGAGCCGGTCGTCCCCGACCGCTCGTACAAGCGCGGTTTCCCAAGGCAAAAGCCGACCGCGTAGTGCGCGTCCGTAATGGACGGTCTCGACGCGTCGGAATGGCAAGCCATGTTTTGCGGCAGCGATAAGCCGGCCGGCCCAAAGGTGAGCGATGACAAGCCATAGCCAAATGCGCTGCTGCTCGTATCTGCCTTTCGAATCCACTAGCCGGACACCCCAAATGGCGGTGAGCCATCTCATCAGAGCTGGCATGCCAAACCGGGGTTCAAGGCGGAGGGTCCGCCCCTCAAATTGGACTTCGCCGATATATCGCCCTGCCCACCAAGTGCCGGTCGTGGTATCGAAGGACGCTATGGGCTCCTCGTCAGGGTCGTCGGCCTGATGACCCAGACGGAGAAGCATATCGGGCGGTTGGGCGGCGACGACGAGCTTGCGAAGCCAATCATCATCCTCCCGTTTGGTAACAGGAATTGGCGAGCAATCCCGTGAGAGGATTATGCTGCCATCGGTTAGCTCGATCACGATCCTGCGCCCTCAAGAAGAACGCTCGCGGCGCGCGTCAGCAAAGCGTCGCGCTCGGCAGAATCGATACCGGAAAGATATTGTGTAAGAAGAGGAGCCAGCGAGTAGCGCCAGAGCGTTTCGACTGGATCGAGCGCTATCCCTTTGCTATTGAACAGCAGCCGATTTCGCCGCTTTTCCGAGGATACCAGATACCGATGCGAGAATGACACCACATCGCAGAAATAGGTGTGACCGATCTCGTATTGCGATCCAAGGTAGCTATTGCCATCGATAATCTCGTTCAGCCGGAGCGCGCGATCGGCTAGGGTCTCGAACTCCGCTTCAATCTTCTCCCAGCCGCGGCGTAGCTCCCCTGCTTCCACCAGCGCATTCCAGCGCTTTTGCGATACCGCGAGGAAGTCGTCGCGGGAAAATCCGCGAAAGAACCATAGGAAGCGGCGGCGCAGCGCAAAATCGACGTGCTCAAGGGACTGATCAATTAGGTTCATTGTGCCAATGACGTAGAGATTCGGGGGAAGCCGCACCTTGCGTGGCTTCTCATCGTGACCACCAAGACGCACCTCGGTGTCGCGATCTTCAAGAAGCGAGAAACACTCCCCGAGGACCTTGCTGAGATCAGCACGGTTCATCTCGTCAAGAATGAGGGCCACGGGAATCTTTTGATCTTCGACGGATTCTCCCTTCATATCCTCGACCATTCTCAACAGTACGCCATCGCGATATTCGGTCTGACCATTGCTTGCGATTTGAAGTCCTCGCACGAAGTCCTCATAACCATAGCCGGGATGAAATTGGACCCTGTGAGTGCGTGTCGCGACAAGCTCTGAAAGCTTCGTCTCCGGGGTCGAAAAGAAACGACGAGGTCCCCACTGCTTAAGCAAGTCCTGTCGGATCAGGCCGCCTGCGATGTCTCTCGCCTGATATGTCTTGCCGGTTCCTGGCGGACCGTAAAGAACGATCTGCTTCTTGATATGCAGCGCCTGCAGAGCGCTAAGGGTCTCGGTCTCGCCATCCGTGTACCAGCAGGCGCGTAACGGTTCCCAATAAAAATCGAGATCCTGATTGGGAAGGAATTCCGTCAGCTTCTCTCGAATGGCCTTGAGGTAATCGTCAACGTCATCTAGCGTTTCGCCGTCGGTGATCTCGCTGAAGGCTTCGCAGATACGCGCTTTGTGACCTTCACTCGCGATCCGTTCGTAATCGTCCGGAAACAGAAGATAGAGTAGTATGTGCCGGAGTTGCGGTGGCCGTCCGAATTCATCCCGGTGCGCCTCGGCCAAATGGTCAAGCATCGCCCGCGTGCTCAGGTGACCACTTAACAGCTCTGCCCGCTCCGTTTCGGGTTTATCAGTTACTGCAATTGCAAACCGGGCAAGGTAGGTAAGCTCGTTGGGTCTGCCGGTATTGTAGACGAGTCCAGGATCGCCAATGCCGCTGTCGAAGGCATCGAACAGCGGGGCTTTATCGTCTATTTCTACGCCTCTCCAGCTTGCAACTTCGCGGATGAGTCCAGCCTTTCGTGATCGCCCAACACTAGTCGGGAAGAGGAAGTATATAAACAGGAGTTCACAGGCGAGGCGTGTTACATCCTCATCCTCAGTCGCCAGTTGGGACTTGAACTTCTGTTCGAAGTTCTTGTCCTTGGACGTGTCTGGTCGATCGATGAAGCAATCCTTGAACCGCTGCAAGTTGCTCGGCGACCAAAGCTCGCGGTCTTCCCAGAGAAGCGATCTTCCAGCGATCAAGCACTGATCGCGCCATTTGCGCGCGGCGCCGAAGATCCGCGATGAGTCGTGCTCGGTGATTCGCGCCATAACCCGTGAATACCCCCGCTAGTCCCACCAACACTGCGTTACAGTAGCATGGCGGCCACACAATTCGGCACCGATTTTGGGAGCCTATCGTGCGGTCGTCGAACCTCGCGGACCGACTCGGGCGGCTACCGTCGCGATCACCTCCGCGGCGCTTACTCAGCGCGCCGAAGTCGACGCGAAAGAAGTTCGTATCATGGGCTCGAAAAGCGAACTGCTGTGCACGCTCGTCGCCGCCTCCAGCGCAAAAACGGCGGGTTTCGGCGTGCCCAGCTCTGTACCGAAATGGCGCACTCGAGGAGACTCGAACTACTGACTCCCAGATTTGTGAACAGGTGATCAATCCCGCCACCGAAAGGACTTGAACCGCTCGGGGCTAAGCCTGGAGTAACGGACCGTGTTCGTGATGCTCTTGTGCCCTAGGTAGTCCTGGATGGCTCTCGTATCGACGCCGTCGTTTGCGAGCTTGAAACCGGTGCCGTGGCGAAGCATGTGTGGGTGAATCGGGAACCCGATCTCGGCCGCCACCCCCAGCCGGGCGAGCATCTTCCGAAAACCCGCCGTGGTGCACGGGGCTCCCCGCTCCGAGGTGAAGACGAACGGGGAAGGGGGCCGCTGCTCGCGCCTCAGCCGGCGCAATGCCCGGAGTTCATCGCCCTGAAGCATGTGGGTTGAGGGGGAGGAGTTCTTGACCCGGCGGACGTGGAGCTTCCCGGCGTCGAAGTCCACCTGGTCCCAGGTCAGATCGACCAGCTCGGCACAACGAAGGCCATGACGGAATGCCGTCATGATCATCAAGGCATCTCGGTGTCCGTAATGGCTGACCCGCAGGGCGGTCTCCTTCAACTGAGCGACCTCGGCTTCACTCAGGTGCTGCCGACCCCGCAGCCGGTCATTGGCCTTCCGGTTCGGCATGATTTTCGGAGCTTTCGGGATTGTCCCATTTTCAAAGCTCGGCGATTCCGGGTTCACCAGCTTCAATGCGGGTTTTTCCATGGTAAATGGCCCCTGTTGGGTTTGAATTGTCCCGAGAATAAGATGGAAGTGAGACCGTTGCGAGGACAATCGCTAGGGGACGGCCGTCAGGCGAAACGCGGCTAATGGTGCAGTATTCCTTGGGTTTTGGGCGATCGCCGCCAGGGGCGTTCTTACGGGATCGATATTACAGGGGCTCGACCGGGTCGGAGAAAACGTGACCACCGGTCGATAGGGGGCATCGGCAGGGCACGTTGTCCTCAGGGTCGTGACGCCCTTTAGTGCCCTATCCAGATCATCGCCAAATGCCCCGTTTCCTTCTCGGAGCCGCGTTGCCGGATTGAGGGTAGTGGCATCGTTGACGTCTTTGCGGTCATTCTCGTAGCCGCTCCCGTTGTTTTAGCGGCTTCTTTCAGGTGATGCCGGGGTCTCTGCTTACGGGGTCATCGTTAGAAATGCCCCGGGGCATCCCTTTGAGAATTGACCCCCACGAGCGGCGACGTGCTTCCGCATTTCTGGCAGCGAAAACCGATGTTGCCGATGAAGGTGTTCCCGGCGGACGCCTCTGCGGCGGAGGAGCAGGGGGAACGGGAAGTCGGCGATCCGGCCGCAGTTGCAGGTCAGGCGCAAAAACATGTAGCCCTGGTCCATCGCCTCCCCGACACACCGGGTTCGCCAGTAGGAATCGGTTTCCATGGCGGCGATCCGGGAGCCGAATGAAAAAGCTGAGGTCCAGAACGCCTCGGGAACGTGGATTTTTACAAACCTGGGTGTCGGTTTGTAAAATCGGGAGAAATCTGGTGATATTTCAAGCCCGATTACTGAACATGCGGATCCTGCTCGGTCTTCCATGACGCCGGGCGCACGCCTCGCCGCCGCGATCGAGATTTTTGCCGATATCGAAGCGACGCGACGGCCCGCCGCCGGCGCGCTGAAGGATTGGGGGCTGCACCATCGGTTCGCCGGCTCGGCGGACCGCGCGGCGATCGCCGGTCTCGTCTACGACGCGCTGCGGCGGCGCGCCTCCTCGGCTTTTCTGATGGGCCGGCAGTCCCCGCGCGCGGTCCTGCTCGGCATGCTCAAGCTCGAGCGCGGCCTCGATGTCGCGGCGATGGCGGCGCTGTGCGACGGCTCGCGCCACGCGCCGCCGCCGCTCGAGGAGGAGGAGCGCGCGCGACTGGCGCAGGCGAGCCTCGACGGCGCTCCGGCGCCGATCGTCGGCGATTATCCCGAATGGCTCGATCCTTGTTTCGCCGGCAGCTTCGGGGAGGAGCGCGGGCAAGAGCTTGCCGCGCTCGCCTCGCGCGCGCCGCTCGATTTGCGCGTCAACTCGCTCAAGGCCGATCGCGACGCGGTCGCCGCATCCCTCGCGGACCTCCATCCGGTGCCGACGCGCTGGTCGCCGTTCGGGCTGCGCATCTCGCTTGCCGCCGACGCAAAAAGCCCCGCGATCCATGCCGAGCCGGTCTTTCTCAAAGGCCAGATCGAGTTGCAGGACGAGGGCTCGCAGCTCGCGGCCCTGCTTTGCGCCGCCAAGGCCGGAGAGCAGGCGATCGACCTGTGCGCCGGGGCCGGCGGCAAGACTTTGGCGCTGGCCGCCATGATGGAGAACCGCGGCCAGATTTTTGCAACCGATACCGACAAGCGGCGGCTGGCGCCGATCCATGCGCGGCTCGAGCGCGCCGGCGCGCGCAATGTCCAGGTGCGAACGCCGCGCGTGGGTGCCGACGTGCTCGCCGATCTGGATGCTCGCGCCGATCTCGTGCTGATCGATGCGCCGTGCACCGGCACGGGCGCGTGGCGGCGCAATCCGGACGCCAAATGGCGCATCCGGCCGGGCGCGCTCGCCGTACGCGCGAAGGAGCAGGTCGCGGTGCTCGATCGCGCGGCTCGCCTGGTCAAGCCGGCCGGGCGCATCGTCTATGCCACCTGCTCGGTGCTCGAGGAGGAGAACGGCGCGCAGGTCCGCGCCTTCCTGGCACGGCACGAAGGCTTCGCCATGGTGCCGCCGGCCGACGTCATCGCCGCGCTAGGCGAGCGCGCCTTCATGTTCCGCCGCGCGGTTCGCCTGTCCGAGGAAGGGCTGCTGATGACGCCGCTGCGCACCGATACGGATGGATTTTTCGTGGCGATGCTGAGGCGTAAGGACTAAGTGGCTTTCAGGAAACGAAGCTCCTTGGGTCCCCCATACTCGGCCGGTTCCCTCCCGCCTTGAGGGCGAGGGTTAGGGAGGGTGGTTATTCTTGGGCCAATTCACAGCACCCCCCTCCCGGTTCGCGCGCTGTGCCCGCGAACCGACCTCCCCCTCAAGGGGGGAGGTGAACGGAGATTGCCGGCACGCTTGACCCGCTCCCTCCCGCGTCCCACAAGACCGCGCAACCATGCACGACAAGATTCTCATCATCGATTTCGGCTCACAGGTGACGCAGCTCATCGCGCGCCGGGTGCGCGAGGAGGGCGTCTATTCGGAGATCGTGCCGTTCCAGAAGGCGGAACAGGCGTTTTTCGCGATGCGGCCCAAGGGCGTCATTCTCTCGGGCGGGCCCGCGTCGGTCCTCGACCCGGACGCGCCGCTCGCGCCGGAAAAGATCTACCGGGCCGGCGTTCCGGTGTTGGGTATCTGCTACGGCGAGCAGGCGATGGCGCAGCAATTGAGCGGCAAGGTCGAAGGCGGCCATCATCGCGAGTTCGGCCGCGCCGAGGTCGAGATCGTGGAGGATTGCGCGCTATTCGAAGGCGTGTGGCGCAAGGGCGAGCGCTACCCGGTGTGGATGAGCCACGGCGACCGCGTCACCCGGCTGCCGGACGGTTTCCGCACCGTCGGCAAGGCGGCGAACTCGCCGATTGCGGCGATCGCCGACGATTCCCGCAAGTTCTACGCGGTCCAGTTCCATCTCGAAGTCATGCACACGCCGCACGGGGCGGCGCTGCTGCGCAATTTCGTGCGCAACATCGCCGGCTGCCGCGGCGACTGGACCATGCGCGCCTTCAAGGAGGAGGCGATCGCAAAGATCCGAGAACAGGTCGGCAACGGCCGGGTGATCTGCGGGCTTTCCGGCGGGGTCGATTCCACGGTCGCCGCCGTGCTGATCCACGAGGCGATCGCCGATCAGCTCACCTGCGTGTTCGTCGATCACGGGCTGCTCCGTCTCGGCGAAGCCCAGAAGGTGATCACGCTGTTCCGCGACAGCTACAATATCCCGCTCGTGCACGTCGAGGCCGAGGAGCTTTTTCTCAAGAACCTCGCGGGCGTCGAGGACCCGGAATCCAAACGCAAGACCATCGGCAAATTGTTCATCGACGTGTTCGAGGCCGAGGCGAAGAAGCTCGGCGGCGCCGAATTTCTGGCGCAGGGCACGCTTTATCCCGACGTCATCGAGAGCGTGTCGTTTTCCGGCGGTCCGTCGGTCACCATCAAATCGCACCACAACGTCGGCGGCTTGCCCGAGCGCATGCACATGAAGCTGGTCGAGCCGCTGCGCGAGCTGTTCAAGGACGAGGTGCGCTCGCTCGGCCGCGAGCTCGGCCTGCCGGAGGCGTTCGTCGGGCGCCATCCGTTCCCGGGCCCCGGCCTCGCGATCCGCTGCCCCGGCCCGGTCGACCGCGAGAAGCTGGAGATCCTGCGGTTCGCGGACGAGATCTTCATCGAGGAGATCCGCCGCGCCGGGCTTTACGACGACATCTGGCAGGCGTTTGCGGTGATCCTGCCGGTCAAGACCGTCGGCGTGATGGGGGACGGCCGCACCTACGAGCACGTCGTCGCCTTGCGGGCGGTGACGTCGACCGACGGCATGACCGCGGATTTCTACCAATTCGACATGGCGTTCCTGGCGCATGCCGCGACCCGCATCATCAACGAGGTCAAGGGCGTCAACCGCGTTGTCTACGACGTGACCTCGAAGCCGCCCGGCACGATCGAGTGGGAGTAATCTCCATGGGCCTTGCCATCCTCATCCTCGGTCTTGCGATCTTCATCGGCACGCATGTGTTCGTCAGCCTGCGTGGCCACCGCGAGCAGCTGATCGCGCGGATCGGCGCGGGACCCTACAAGGGTCTATTCTCGCTCGTCTCCATCCTGGGCGTGGTGCTGGCTGCCTACGGTTTTGCGCTCTACCGGCGCACCGGATTGATCCCGGTATGGTCCCCGCCGGATTTCATGCGCCACCTCGCCGAAGCGCTGATGTGGCCGGCGTTCGTCCTGGTCGCGGCCGCCTACATTCCGGGCACCATCAAGAAGACGCTCAAGCATCCGATGCTGGTCGGCGTGAAGCTGTGGGCGTTCGCGCATCTCATCTCGAACGGAGATCTCGGCGGCATCGTGCTGTTCGGATCGTTTCTGGGCTGGGCGGTCTACGACCGCATCTCGCTCAAGCGCCGCGCCGATCCGGGCGCGCCCCCGATCCCGGTCGGCGGCTGGAAGAACGACGCCGTTGCCGTCGTGGTCGGCACCCTGATCTATCTCGCGGTCGGGTTGGTGTTCCATCCGCTGGCCGGCGTTCCGGTATTCGGACCGTGAGCCTTTCCCTCCCCGTCAGCGGAGGGTGGCGGGGTGCGGAGCACCGAGCCGGGTGGGGGATCGGGCACATCCGATTCCAAGGCACCCACCCCTAACCCCTCCCCACCACGCTGACGCGCGGGGCAGGGAAACCCACCGGGGGCGGTGAAATATCGCATTTGTGTGCAGGCTCTTATGCTTTGCCACGCCGCCGCCACATCGGTATTTTACGCGGCCCTATTGGCCGGTGCGGGTAAATCCCGCCTAGACCGCCCGGAGCGCCTTGTGTCGGATATTTTTCGCGAAATCGACGAGGAAGTACGCCGAGAGCGGCTCAAGAAGCTCTGGGAGCAGTACAGCAACCTCATCATTGCGGTGGCATTGCTCATCGTCATCGGCATCGGCGGCTGGCGCCTCTATCAATGGTGGGAGTCGAAGCAGGCTGCGGAGGCTGGCAGGCAATTCGAGGCCGCCGTCCAGCTTTCCGAGCAAGGCAAGCACGACGAGGCTGCGGCCGCCTTCACCAAGCTCGCCGCCGAAGGCACGGCCGGATATCGCACGCTGGCCCGGTTTCGCACCGCCCAGGAGCTGGCCAAGCGCGACCCGCAAGCCGCGGTGAAAGCCTATGATGCGCTCGCGGCCGATCGCGGGATCGGCCAGCTGCTTCAGGACTTGGCAGATATCCGCGCGGCCTTGATCCTCGTCGACACGGCTCCCTACGATGAGTTACGCTCCCGGCTCGAGCCGCTGACCGCGAACGACCGGCCGTTCCTTCACACGGCGCGCGAGCTGCTGGCGCTATCCGCCTGGCGCGCGGGCGATCAGGCCGCAAGCCGGCGCTGGATCGATCTCGTCCTGACGGATGCCCAGACGCCGTCGAGCATCCGCGCCAGGGTCGAAATGCTGATGGCGCTGACCGGCGCCCGGGCAAAGGGGTAGAAGGGGGAGACGCCATGCGATACCGCGCGATCCTGCCCCTAGCCGCGATCTCCCTGGCGCTCGGTGTTGCCGGCTGCGGCGCCGGAGGCAACATCGGCGACGTCATCGACACGGTGACCGGGTGGATTCCGGACACCAAGAAGCCGCTGCCGGGCGAGCGCAGGCCGGTGTTCCCGGAGGGGGTGCCTGGCGTGCCGCAGGGCGTGCCGCCCGAGATGGTCAAGGGCTACCAGGCCGCGCCGGAAACCGCCGTGGCGCCGGAGCCAGCTCCCGCCAACGAGCCCAGGCAGGCAAAGCGCGCGTCGCGTGAAAAGCCGAAGGCCGGCGCTCCGCAGGCCATCACTCCGGCCGACCAGACCGAGGAGGCCACCGCCTCGTCCGAAAAGCCGAAGCCGAAGAAAAAAACCGCCGCCAAGCCGCCGGCCCAGCCGAATCAACCGACCCAGCCGCCCCAGCCGCCCCAGAACCAAGCCAATCAGGCCGCCTGGCCGGGAGTTCCACCCGCTCGATCGGCGCCGGCGCCCTGGCCTGCGACGCAATCGCAGCCGGGGACAGCGTGGCCGGATCCGCGGCAGCCGGCGCAATAATGCCGCTGGCGCGCTGCCGGCATTGCGGGCGAGCCGGCCTGCCGCCCGCCGTCCGCCGTACACCCCATGAGTTTCCGCCTCGCCATCATCGGCCGGCCCAATGTCGGAAAATCGACGCTGTTCAACCGGCTCGTCGGCAAGCGCCTGGCCCTGGTCGATGATTTGCCGGGCGTGACTCGCGATCGCCGCGAGGGCGAGGCGCACCTCGGAGACCTCGCCTTTACGGTGATCGATACAGCGGGGCTCGAGGAGGCGGGGCCGGCGAGCCTTTCCGGCCGCATGCTCGCGCAGACCAAGCTCGCGATCGAGCAAGCGGATGCCATCCTGTTCCTGATCGACGCGCGCGTCGGGCTCACGCCCGGCGATCGCGCGTTCGCCGATCTGGTGCGCCGATCCGAAAAACCCGCGATCCTCATCGCCAACAAGAGCGAAGGCGCCGGCGGAGCCGCCGGCGCGCTCGAAGCCTATGCGCTCGGCCTCGGCGAGCCGGTTGCGATCTCGGCGGAGCACGGCGAAGGCCTGGCCGATCTCTATGACGCGCTGCGCGAAGCCTTGCCGGACCGCACGCTGCCGATCTCCGAATCCGGCGAAGGCGCGCCGGACGAGCGGATTTCCCCATCGCGTCCGATCCACGTCGCCGTCGTCGGCCGGCCGAATTCCGGCAAATCGACCCTCATCAACCGGCTGCTCGGCGAAGAGCGCCTTCTGACCGGGCCGGAGCCCGGCATCACCCGGGACGCGATCGCAAGCGATCTGACTTGGCGCGGCCGGGCGTTGCGGATCTACGACACCGCCGGCCTGCGCCGCAGATCGAAAATCGACCAGAAGCTCGAGAAGCTTTCCGCAGCCGATGCGCTGCGCGCCATCCGCTTCGCCGACGTGGTCATCCTGCTGCTCGAGACCGGCCATGCGTTCGAGGAGCAGGACCTGCGCATTGCCGATCTGGTCGAGCGCGAGGGGCGCGCGATCGTGCTCGCGGTGAACAAATGGGATCTGGTCGAGCGCCGCTCCGGCGCAGCCGCGAAGCTGCGCAAGGAGGTGGATCATTGGCTGCCGCAGATCAAAGGCGCGCCGATCTGCGCGGTCTCGGCGTTGCTCGGGGAGGGGATCGAGCCGCTGATGCAGGCGGTCGTCGAAAGCTACGCCGTGTGGAACCGGCGCATTGCGACGAACGCGCTCAATCGCTGGCTCGAAGCGGCGTTGGCCTCCCACCCGCCGCCCGCCGTTTCCGGCCGGCGGATCAAATTCAACTATATCACCCAGCCGAAAGCCCGCCCGCCGACGTTCGTGCTGTTCTGCTCGCGTGCCGACGCCGTTCCCGATGCCTATCGGCGCTATCTGGTCAATGGATTGCGGGACGCGTTCGATCTGCCCGGCACGCCGATCCGGCTCACCCTGCGGGAAAAGCGCAATCCTTATGCTCGGCGCAAATGAGGGGCTCGCACCGGACTTTCCGAACGGGCCGCTTGGCTACCGGGCGAAGCAGAGAGAGATCGACAAACTTGTAGCCCGGATTTCGCTGCGCTCCATCCGGGCTACGGCTACGTCGTCTGTCCTGCGTCGATCGGCTCCGGCGCGCGAAATTCCTTCAGCGTCTTCGTGCGATAGTCATAAAGCTTGCCGGTCTGCGTGAAGCTCGGCAGGCACAGTTCGAGAATTTTTTCCGCGACCTGGTGCGGCTTGTCGAGCTTGGCCGGATCTTCCCCCGGCATCGCCTGGGCCCGCATGCGCGTGCGGATCGGCCCGGGGTTGAGCAGGTTCACCCGGACCGGGGTCGTCTCGGTCTCGGCCGCATAGGTGCGGGCGAGCACCTCGAGCGCCGCCTTGGAGATGGCGTAGGGGCCCCAATAAGCCCGCGCGATCCATGCGGCGCCGGATGTGACGAACACGGCGCGGCCGGCAGCCGAGAGCCGCAGCAGCGGATCCATGGCGCGGATGAGCCGCCAATTGGCGGTGACGTTGACCGCAAGGACCTCGTCCCAGACTTTCGGCTCGACGTGGCCCAGCGGCGAGAGGGGACCGAGAATGCCGGCATTGCCGATCAGGATGTCGAGGCGCCCGTAGCGCTGATGGAGCGCGCCGCCGAGCCGGTCGATGCCGGCATAATCCTTCAGGTCCAGCGGCACGAGGGTGGCCGAACCGCCGTCGGCGCGGAGCGCGTCGTCGATTTCCTCGAGACCGCCCACGGTGCGCGCCACCGCGACCACATGCGCGCCGGCCCTCCCCAGCGCGAGCGCGGTCGCCGCGCCGATGCCGCGCGAAGCGCCGGTGACCAGCGCGATGCGATCGGCGAGCGGCTTGGTCATGTCGAGGTCTCGTCATTCCGGCCGAGCGCGAAGCGCGAGCGCCGGAACCCATGAACACAGTTGGTTGGATGTTTTATAGGCGGTGATCATGGGTTCCGGATACCCGCTTTGCGGGCTTCCGGAATGACGCGTCGCAGCGAACGCCTCAGCTGGCCTCGGCGAGCAGGGAGAGTTGCCGGGGCAGCGCTTCCTGCGTCATCCGGTCGGTGAGCGCGGTCGGATATTCGCCGGTGAAGCAATGATCGGTGAACTGCGGTCGCAAGGCATCGCGCCGCTCGAAGCCCATGGCGCGATAGGTGCCGTCGACGGAAAGGAAAGCCAGCGAATCGGCGCCGATGAAGCGCCGCATGCCCTCGACATCGTGGCTGGCCGCGAGCAGCTTCTCGCGTTCCGGCGTATCGATTCCGTAATAGTCCGGATGCGTGATCGGCGGCGAAGCGATGCGGAAATGCACTTCCTTGGCGCCCGCGTCGCGCATCATCCGCACGATCTTGACCGACGTGGTGCCGCGGACGAGCGAATCGTCGATCAGCACGATTCGCTGCCCGGCGACCACGGCGCGATTGGCCGAGTGTTTGAGCCGCACGCCGAGCTCGCGAATGGTCTGGCTCGGCTCGATGAAGGTGCGTCCGACGTAGTGATTGCGGATGATGCCGAGCTCGTAGGGAATCCCCGAGGATTGCGAATAGCCGATCGAGGCGGGGACGCCGGAATCGGGAACCGGAATGACCACGTCGGCGGGCGCCGGGGCTTCGCGCGCGAGCTCCGACCCCATGGTCTTGCGAACTTCGTAGACCGACCGTCCTCCGACGATCGAATCCGGCCGGGCGAAATAGATATATTCGAAGATGCAGGGCCGCGGCGTCATCGGCGGAAACGGCTCGATGCTCTCGATGCCCTTCTCGGTGGCGATGACGACTTCGCCGTTCTTCACGTCGCGCACGTAGCGGGCGCGGATGATGTCGAGCGCGCAGGTCTCCGAGGCGAGGATCGGGCAGCCGTCGAGCTCGCCCAGCACCAGCGGCCGGATCCCGAGCGGGTCGCGGGCGCCGATCAGCTTCTTGTTGGTCAGCGCGACCAGCGAATAAGCGCCTTCGAGCGCCCGCAATGCCTCGACGAAACGGTCGATGAGACGATTGCGCCGGGAGCGGGCGACGAGATGCAGGATTACCTCGGTGTCGGTGGTCGACTGCATGATCGCGCCTTCGCGCACCAGGTTGCGGCGAAGGGTGAGGCCGTTGGTCAGATTGCCGTTGTGCCCGACCGCGAACCCGCCCGCGTCGAGCTCCGAGAACAGCGGCTGCACATTGCGCAGGATGGTGCCGCCGGTGGTCGAATAACGCACATGCCCCACGGCGATATGGCCGGGCAGCCGCTCGATCACCTCGCGCCGGGAGAAGGTATCCCCGACCAGTCCCATCCGCCGCTCGGAATGGAAGCGCTTGCCGTCGAAGGTGACGATGCCGGCCGCTTCCTGGCCCCGGTGCTGCAGGGCGTGCAGCCCGAGCGCGGTGATCGCCGCGGCGTCCGGGTGGCCGAAAATTCCGAAGACGCCGCATTCCTCGCGAAGCCGGTCGGCATCGAGATCGAGGGAGAGATCCGTCGTCTCGCTCATTCGCTCTCCTCTGGCCGGCGGATCATCGCGGTTGTGGCATGCCGGCATTAGCGAATTGCTGGCTTCCTCGTTGATCGGGCTCGACCCCGCCATGTCCGCCGCCATGCCGGTCTCGATCCGGCCGCAGCTCGAGTTTCGAGCGATTGCCTGCGGGCGGTGCGTCCTGCGGCTCCTGTTCGTCCAGGCGCGGCTTCTTCAGCCTCTTTAAGATGGTGCTCTCCGGGTCATCCGGCAATTGCGCCTTCAGCCATTCCCCGGTCCCCTGGAGCACGATTTTCGACTTCGCATTGCGGACCCACTCGGGCTGGCTGCGATCGGGAACCAGCCAGGCGAAGAACAGGAAGGCGACGACCACGATGACGAGGCCCCTGCCGAGCCCGAACAGGAAGCCGAGCGTGCGGTCGAGTGCGCCGACCCGGCTGTCCAGGACCACATCGGAGATCTTGATGGTCAGAATCGACACGACCAGCAGCGTGCCCACGAAAACCCCGCCGACGACGGACGCCATCGCCACGTAATCGTTGGTGAAATACTGCTTCGCCACCGGCAGCAGCCTTGGATAGGCATAGATCGTGGCGCCCGCGGCCGCCACCCAGGAGGCGATCGACAGGATCTCGCGCATGAAGCCCCGCACCATGGCGAGCAGCGCCGAAACCATCATGACGACGAGGAGAATGACGTCCAGAAGCGTGATCGGCATCCGACTTCCTAGCAGATTCGCCGGCCTTCCTTGGGCGCCCGTGTATAGCGGGAAGAAAGTCGAGCGTCATCCATCTTGTCGGACCGGCCGCGGCATGCCGCCGCGCGGACGGCTGCCCCGGGCCGCAATGTCGGCGACGAGGCTCGAGAGCGCCCCGATCGCGGTGACGGCGATGCCCGAATCGCCGACGGCTTCGCCCCGCGCGGCCTCCGGCGCCAGCGCCCGGGCAAAGCCGAGCTTTGCCGCCTCCTTGAGGCGGGCGGCGGGCTGCGCCACCGGCCGCACCGCGCCCGATAAGGATATCTCGCCGAAATACACCGCATCGGCCGGCAGGGGCGCATTGGCCAGCGAGGAAACCAGCGCCGCCGCCGCCGCGAGATCCGCGGCCGGCTCCTGGATGCGCAGCCCCCCGGCGACATTGAGGTAGACATCGTGGCCGCCGAGCCGCACCCCGCAATGGGCCTCGAGCACGGCGAGCAGCATCGAGAGCCGGCTCGGATCCCAGCCGATGACCGCGCGCCGCGGCGTGCCGAGCGAGGTCGGCGCGACCAGCGCCTGGATTTCCACCAGCAGCGGCCGCGTGCCTTCGATGCCGGCGAACACCGCCGTACCGGGGCTGCCCAGGTCGCGTTCGGAGAGGAACAATTCCGACGGATTTGCCACCTCCCTGAGCCCCATGCCGGTCATCTCGAAGACGCCGATCTCGTCGGTCGGGCCGAATCGGTTCTTGACCGCGCGCAAAATGCGGAACTGGTGCGAGCCTTCGCCCTCGAAGGACAGCACCGCATCGACCATGTGCTCGACCACGCGGGGGCCCGCGATCTGGCCGTCCTTGGTGACATGGCCGACCAGCAGCACGGCGGCGCCCGAGCGCTTGGCGAAGCGAATCAGCGCCTGCGCGGAGGCGCGCACCTGTGTGACGGTGCCGGGCGCGGATTCGACCGCATCCGTCCACATGGTCTGGATCGAGTCGATGACGACGAGGCGCGGGATCTTGCCGTGTCCGAGCGTCGCCAAAATGTCCTCGACCGCGGTCTCGGCCGCGAGCTCGACCGCAGCACCGGCGACGCCCAAACGCTCGGCCCGCAAGCGCACCTGCGCCACCGCCTCCTCGCCGGAAATATAGATGGCGCGATGGCCCTTGAGGGCGATCGCCGCAGCAACCTGGATCAGCAGGGTCGACTTGCCGATGCCGGGATCGCCGCCGACGAGCAGCACCGAGCCTTTGACGAAGCCGCCGCCGGTGACCCGGTCGAATTCCGCGACCCCCGACGCGAGCCTGGGCGCCTCCTGCGCGGTCCCGGTCAGCGGCTCGAGCGCGAACGGACGCCCTTTTCGCGACGGGCGCATGGCCGGCGCTTCGGTTGCGCCGGCAGTCTCTTCCACGATGGTGTTCCACTCGCCGCAGGCGTCGCACTTGCCCTGCCAGCGCCCGGTCACGGCACCGCAGTTCTGGCAGACGAAGGTGATGGTGCGGCGGGCCATTTGGTCCGGGCTAGTTTCCCGGCTCGGGCTTCACCCGCCCGGGAGAGTCGGCCTTATATCACCCCACGTACACGCGCCGATAGCGCGGGCCGAGGCGGATCAGGATCTCGTAGGCGATCGTGCCGGCGTGTGAGGCAAGCTCGTCGACCCCGATTTCCTCATCGAGCAGCGCCGCGAGATCGCCCCGGCGCGGAACCTTCTCGGACAGGTCGGTGACATCGACGGCCAGCAAGTCCATGGAGATGCGGCCGGCGAGTGCACAGCGCCGGCCGGCGATGATGGCCTCGGCGCCGGGCTTGGTGTCGGACGCGCTCGCCGCCCGCGGCATTCCGTCGGCATAACCGAGTGCGAGAATCGCGAGCCTCGTCGGGCGCTGCGCGGTCCAGGTCGCGCCATATCCGACCGTCTCGCCGGCCGGAACCTCGCGCACCTGCACGATGCGGGCAGCCAGCCGCACCACGGTGCGCATGACATTGAGGTGACCCGGCGTGGGATTGGCGCCGTAAAGCGCAACGCCCGGCCGCACCAGATCGTGATGGGCATCGGGTCCGAGAAAAATTCCCGACGAATTGGCAAGGGACCCGGGGATGTCCGGGAACAGCGCCCGCAGCTCGCGGAATTCCGCCATTTGTCTGGCGTTGAGCGGATGACTGGGCTCCTCCGCGCAGGCGAAATGGCTCATCAGCAGCAGGATGTCCGATCTGCGCGCGTTGCGGCCGGCAATTTCCGCGGCCTGTTCGGGAGCAAGACCCAACCGATTCATCCCGGTATCGACGTGCAGCGCGGCGCCGCCGCGCCAGCCGCTGGCGGCGCGGAACGCCTCCCATTCGGCAAGCTCGCCGAGAGAGCCGATCACGGGCCGCAGATCGGCCGCGGCGAATGCCTCCGCCGTGCCGGGCGCAAGGCCGTTGAGCACGTAGATTTTCGCGGCAGGGACGACGCGGCGCACGCCCCGCCCTTCGGCAAGGTCGGCCACGAAGAAGGTCTTGCAGCCGGCCTTGGCGAGCGCGGCCGAGACCGGTGCAAGCCCGCAGCCGTAGCCGTCGGCCTTGACGACCGCGGCGCATTCGGCTCCTGCCGCTCGAGCGCCGAGCTCGCGCCAGTTCGCGACGAGCGCGGAAAGATCGATCGAAAGAATGCCTCCGGCCTCGCTCTCGGGCGGGCCGCTCGTCTCGATTGCCTGGCCGCTCTGCCGCCTGGTCATTCCCGTTCCTCGCCGCATGGCGAGACGACATCGTTGTGGGCGGACTCTCGTAATAGGCATCGGCGACGATCAGCGCCAAGCCGCCCCAGAGGCGGGATTGCGCTCCAGGTCCGACCCGATCCTTCGCCGCCCGGATCAGAAATGTCTGGGCAGCCGTTCCTCCTGCGCAAGATTGGAGAAGCGGGTCACGTCCGCCTTGAACTGCAGCGGGATCGTTCCGGTGGGTCCATGACGCTGCTTGCCGATGATGACCTCCGCCTTGCCATGGACCGCGTCCATTTCCGCTTGCCACTTGAAATGTTCTTCGGTTCCGGCGCGCGGCTCCTTGTTCTTGAGATAATATTCCTCGCGGAACAGGAACAGCACGACGTCGGCGTCCTGCTCGATCGAGCCGGACTCGCGCAGATCGGAGAGCTGCGGGCGCTTGTCGTCCCGGTTCTCGACCTGGCGGGAGAGCTGGGAGAGCGCGAGGATCGGCACCTCGAGCTCCTTCGCCAGCGCTTTCAGTCCGGTGGTGATCTCGGTCACCTCCTGCACGCGGCCCTCGGTGGCGCGCCTGCTCGATCCCTGCAACAGCTGCAGATAATCGATCACCAGAAAATCCAGGCCGCGCTGGCGCTTGAGGCGGCGGGCGCGCGCCGCGAGCTGTGCGATCGAAAGGCCGCCGGTCTCGTCGATGTACAGCGGCAATTGCTGCATGGTCCGCGTGAAGGCCACGATCTTGTCGAAATCGCTTTCCGTGATCTGACCGCGGCGAATGGTGGAAGAAGGGATTTCCGTTTGCTCGGCAATGATTCGGGTCGCGAGCTGCTCCGCGGACATTTCGAGCGAGAAAAATCCCACTCTGCCGCCGTTCGCGGCCTCGATCGTGCCATCCGAGAGCGTGCGCGGCTCGAACAAGCGAGCGACGTTGTAGGCGATGTTGGTGGCGAGCGACGTCTTGCCCATGCCCGGGCGGCCGGCGACGATGATCAGGTCCGATTTCTGCAGCCCGCCCATGTATTGGTCGAGATCCCTCAATCCGGTCGCGATCCCGGAGAGGCCGCCCTCCCTGCGGTAGGCATTCGCGGCCATGTCGACGGCCGTGGTCATCGCATCGATGAAGCGCTGGAAGCCGCTGCCGTATTGTCCGATCTCCGCCAATTCGTACAATCTGCGCTCGGCGTCCTCGATCTGATCTCGGGGAGAGAATTCGACGGGTGCGTCATAGGCGACGTTGACCATATCGTCGCCGATACGGATCAAGTCGCGCCGGACCGCCAGATCGTAGATCGTGCGCCCGTAATCCTCGGCATTGATGACGGTGGTGGCTTCGGCGGCGAGCCGCGCGAGATACTGGCTGACGCTCAGACCGGCGATATCCAGATCCGGAGGCAGAAAGGTCTTCAGCGTGATCGGCGTTGCGGTCTTCCCCACCCGAATGAGGTTGGCCGCAATATCGAAGATCTTCTGATGCACCGTTTCGAAGAAATGCGCAGGCTTCAGGAAATCCGAGACCCGGTAGAACGCGTCGTTGTTGATGAGGATCGCGCCCAGCAGCGCCTGCTCCGCTTCGATATTGTGCGGTGCAGTGCGATACTTGGGAATCGCTTCGGAAACCGATTTGAGAACTGTCAATTCTTGCGGAGCCATGGAATTCCCCCAAGGCGTCCGTAGCACGGTGCTCGGTGGACAACTCGGCGAGATGGGGCCGCCGGCCAAATTGACCCCGTTATCCGAAAAATTCACAGGCAGCGAAGTTACTTTAGGCGATTCTCTTTGAAGCGGTGGACTTTGTGTTCAATATGACGGGACGGGCGAACCGCGACACACCGCGACACAATGACTCACTCGCCGGCGAGCCGCAGCGGCGGGCGATGTGCGCGTTCGAGTCCGCGCAGCCTCGCCTCCTCGTCGGCGATATAGTCGCGCGTCATGGGCACGACGTCCTGGCGCTTGGCCAGCTGAGTCTGCATCACCATCATGCCCTGGTGGCGAAACGCCATTTCTGCGCCGGCCAGATAGAATTCCCACATCCGGCAGAACCGGGGATCGTAGATGCGCTCGGCGGCCTCGCGATGGGCGAGAAAGCGCTCGCGCCAGGCCTTCAGCGTCTCGGCATAATGCAGGCGCAGGATCTCGACGTCCGTCACCAGCAACCCGGAGCGCTCGATCGCCGGCAGCACTTCGGAAAGGGCAGGGATGTAGCCGCCCGGAAAGATGTATTTGGCGATGAACGGATTGGTGGCGGCCGGACCCTCCGACCGGCCGATCGAATGCAGCAGCATGACGCCGTCGGGGGCCAGAAGTTCGGCGCATCGGCGGAAATAGGCGTCGTAGAATCCGATTCCGACATGCTCGAACATCCCCACGGAAACCACGCGATCGAAGGTTCCCGCGACGTCCCGGTAATCCTCGAGCCGGAACTCGATCGCCCGGCTCAGCCGTCGCTCCTCGGCGCGCGCCCGTGACAGTGCCAGCTGCTCGGCCGAGAGCGTAATGCCGGTCACCCGCGCCCCGCACGTCTCGGCGAGGTAGAGCGCCAAGCCGCCCCAGCCGGAACCGATGTCGAGCACGCG
>DASWCW010000002.1:0-7800 GCA_036395835.1 Xanthobacteraceae bacterium | reverse complement strand
TAGATCGGCGATCAAACCCTTTATTGATGTAAGCGGAGGCGCGATCACGACTTTTCTAGCCGCGGCAAGCCCCGGGATCGACACCCCCAAGCTCTGCAGGATCAGGATCACGTTGAGCAGCACCGCCGCGGTCCCGACCCTCGCCGGGATCGCGGTGAGCCGGTTGTTGGCGAAGGAGCCTTGGCTGGAACGGCAATTGGAAGCGCGCAAGCGTCCAGCGACATCTTTGCCAGACAATTTCTCGACAAGGGGGCGGAAATGAAGATCCCCAACATGGTCTACGATCCAAAGTTGCAGATGATGGTGGACCCGGTTACGCTGCAACCGATCTATCAGAAGAACGATCAGATGCAGTTGGCGAAAGTGACGGCCGGCTGCGGCGACTGTCCGAAATACGACACTCCGTGAGGCGCGGGTTGCGACGGGGAGCCCTGCAGTCGTAGTAAAGGGTTGCCTCTGAGCACCAAGATATTTGGCGAACAGCCGACCTCGAACGTTGACGCGTGGTGATGAAGACTGTTCTGCTCATCACCGCGCGCTTCGATCCGACGGCGGACCTGCTCCTCACCGAACTGCGACGCCGCGATGTGCCGTGCGTGCGCTGGAACACATATGAGTTTCCTCTCGAATCGGCTCTGACCTACCGCGCCACGAATCACGGCTTCGCCGCGGAGATCGTCTCCGACGGCCGCATGGTCGATCTCGACACCGTTGGCAGCGTTTGGTGGCAGTGGGATCAGCCGGGCGGGTTCCCGGCAGATCTCGTTGGCGCGGAGCGACGCTTTGCGGAAGCCGAAGCTCAGCTGGCGCTTACCGCATTGGTGACGGTGGGCAATTTCGTTTGGATCAATCACCCCACCCGCGAACGGCTCGCTCTGTCCAAACCCGCTCAGTTGTTCATCGCGCGGCAGGTCGGATTGGACATTCCCCGGACCATTATCAGCAATGACCCTGCCGAGGTCCGGCGGTTCATCGAGCAGTCGGGGACGCCAATCGTTTACAAGGCTTTTTCTCAGTCGAGAAACATGGACGGCAACGTGCTCTATACCGGCCTCGTCACCGACGAGAAGCTCGAGAACCTCGATCGCATTCGCTTGACTCCCGGGATTTTTCAGGAGCGTATCGAGAAATCCCATGAACTGCGCATCACGGTGGTCGGGTCGCACGCCTTCAGCGCCAGGATCGACTCCCAAGCGCATGCCGAAACCAAGCTGGATTGGCGGCGTGCGCAGCACGATGTCGGATACCAAGCGGTCGATCTGCCGCACGAGGTGGAGGCGAAGATCCATGCATTCATGCGGGCGTTCGGGTTGATCTATGGGGCATTCGATTTCATAGTGACGCCGGAGGGGCGTTACGTGTTTCTCGAAGTCAATCCGGGAGGTGCGTATATGTGGGTCGAGTGCGCAACCGGTCTCGGCATCACCCCGGCGCTCGCCGACGCCCTCACCGATCCGTGCCGGGCTTAGATGGTCTGCTCCTGTTCAGGGCGGGTTCGGGGCTTCAGAGCGGCATGGCGGCTATCTCTGGCCTAGTGTTATGCTTCAACCAACAACAAGGAGAGAACGGTAAAAAAATTTGTTCTTTTGCACTACGGCTTTGAAAAGCCCACGCCAGAAATCATGGCAGCCTGGGGCAAGTGGTTCGAGTCAATGAAAGACCATATCATCGACATGGGGGGCCATTTCAGGGGTGGTCGAGAAATCTCGAAAGCTGGAACCAAGGATTTGCCACTCGGACTTGAATCCATCACCGGCTTCACGATCCTGAGCGCCGACAGCCTTGATGATGCAGAGAAGATGGCGCAGAGCAATCCGTACATATCGAGCATCAGGGTCTATGAAGTGATGTCGAAGTAGACTTGCCCTATTCGTGAATAGGGTACATCACGAACAGTAATTATCAGCTTGAGAAACGACGCCCCGGCTTTGCCGGGGTTTTCTTTTGCTCGGTGTTATAAGCGGAACACCTACTAATGGACATTCGACCGAGGAAAAGTTGACCCGAGAACAATCGCGGGAATCAGATCAGCATGGCTGCCAAAATCGCAAAACCCATTTGTATCAATTAGACAGGCCCGCAATCGCTACCCCGCGGCAAGGCCCGGGATCGGCACCCCGAAGCTCTGCACGATCAGGATCGCGTTGAGCAGCAGCACCACCGCGGTCCCGATCCTCGCCGCGACGGCGGTGAGCCGGCCGTTGGCGAACCGGCCCATGATATCGGCGCGTCCGGTGAAGCGGAGCAGCGCGATCATCGGCAGCGGCAGGGCGATGCTGAGCACGACCTGGCTCGCCACGAGCGCCTCCGTCGCATTCACGCCGAGCGCGACGACCACGAAGGCGGGCGCCATCGTCACCAGCCGCCGAACCCAGACCGGGATGCGGAATCCGACGAAGCCCTGCATGATCACCTGGCCGGCCATGGTTCCGACCGCCGAGCTCGAGATGCCGGATGCGAGCAGGGAAAGCAGAAACACGCCCGCCGCGCCGGCGCCGAGCAGCGGGGTCAGCGTGTGATAGGCCGTCTCGATCTGAGCGACGTCGCTGTGTCCGGCGTGGAACGCACCCGACGCCGTCATCACCATCGCCATGTTGACCAAGCCGGCGAGCGCGAGCGCGATGACGACCTCGTGGTTGGAGATGCGCACCAGCTTCTGCCGCTCCGCCTCGTCGCGCCCCGGGGTGCGCGCCTGGGTCAGGCCGGAATGCAGATAGACGGCGTGCGGCATGACCGTGGCACCGATGATGCCGACCGCGAGCAGCAACGCCCCGCCGTCGGCGATCTGCGGCAGCACGGTATGCACGGCCGCGGCGCTCCAATCAACCGGAGCGATGAAGATCTCGACGAGATAGCAGAGCGCGATGACGCCGACCAAGGTGCCGATGATCAGCTCGAACGGCCGGAAGCCGAAGCGTTCGAACGTCAGGATGCCGTAGGTCAGGAGCCCGGTGATCGCCATCCCGGCCAGCAGCGGCATCCCGAACAGCAACGAGAGCCCGATGGCGCCGCCGAGGAACTCGGCAAGATCGGTCGCCATGGCGGCGATCTCGCTGATGACCCACATGGTCCACACCACCGGCCGCGGAAATTGCTCGCGGCACATCTCCGCGAGATTGCGTCCGGTGACGATGCCGAGCTTGGCCGAGAGCGCCTGGAACAGCATCGCGATCAGGTTGGCCAGCAGCACGACCCACAGCAGGCCATAGCCGTATTTGGCGCCCGCCTGGATGTTGGTCGCGAAATTTCCGGGGTCCATGTAGGCGATCGAGGCGACCACGGCCGGGCCCGCGAAGGCGAGATAGGCGCGCACGCCTCGCCGCCGCCCGGCCAGCACCTCGCGGGCGGCCGCGGCCGTCCGCTCGGAGAGCGACCCCGGCGCGGCGATCGATTCCGTCATGGGATCTCCACGGGAGGTCCGCCCTCGGCCATCCGCCATCCTAGCTACTTGCGAATCGTTTGCAATTGGGCGGTCGAGCCTCAGCTCTTGCCATTTTCGGACATCCGGCCGAACCGGTTGGTCTTGGGGAAGCCTTTCGGGGCCAGCCTTCCGGCGTCGGCGCGATTGCCGCGCCAATCGCCGAGATCCCGAATGGGTAGAGTGTAGGTCCGCCCGGCCGGATCGATCCAGGTCAGGCCGTCGGCGGCCTGGAAGGTTTTGACGTCGGAGAGCCCGCCGTCCTTATATCGCTGCAGCCGCACCCCGCGCCCGCGCGTCATCTCCGGAACCTGCTCGATCGGGAAGATCAGCATCTTGCGGTTCTCGCCCACGCTCGCCACGAGCTCGCCTTCCACCGGCGCAATCGCGCGCGCCTCATCGGGCAGGTCGACGTTGAGCACCTGCTTGCCCTTGCGGGTATTGGCGACGCACTCGTCCTCCGGGACGACGAAGCCGCGTCCGGCGCCGCTCGCGACCAGGAACTTGCGGCCGCCGCGGAACGGGAACACGGTCACGACGTCGGCCTCCTGCTCGATGTCGACGAAGAGCCGCACCGGCTCGCCGTGGCCGCGGCCGCCGGGCAGCTTCGAGGCTTCGAGCGTGTAGAAACGGCCGTTGGTGGCGAACACCAGGCATTTCGAGGTGGTCTCGGCGAAGAACGAAAGCTTCAGCCGGTCGTCCGCCTTGAACGCGATGCCGGAGAGATCGGTGACATTGCCTCGGAGCGCGCGGATCCAGCCCTTGTCCGAGACCACGACCGTGACCGGCTCGCGCTCGATCATGGCGGCCTCGACCGCCGCCTCGTCGTGCTCGGGCGCCTCGCCGAAATGGGTGCGGCGCTTGCCGAGCGCGGTCGCCGGACCGAAGGTCTTGCGCACTTCCTTGATCTCGGCGGCGACGCTCTTCCACTGCAGCTTGTCGGAGCCGAGCAGCTTCTCGATCTCGCCCTTCTCCTCGCGCAGCGACTTGTCCTCGCGCCTGATCTCGATCTCCTCGAGCTTGCGCAGATTGCGCAGCCGCATGTTGAGAACGGCTTCGGCCTGCACGTCGGAGAGCTTGAAGCGCTTCATCAGCACCGGCTTGGGCTCGTCCTCCTCACGGATGATCTTGATCACCTTGTCGATGTTCAGGTAGGCGACGAGATAGCCACCGAGCACCTCCAGGCGATGCTCGATCGCGGCCAGGCGGTGGCGCGAGCGGCGCAGCAGCACGTCGCGGCGGTGGTCGAGCCATTCCCGCAGCGCCTCGGCGAGCCCGATCACCCGCGGCACGCGGCCCTTGACCAGCACGTTCATGTTGAGCGGAATGCGGCTCTCGAGCTCCGTGAGCTTGAACAGCGATTCCATCAGCAAGGTCGGATCGACGGTGCGGGCCCGCGGCTCGAGCACGAGCCGCACGTCCTTGGTCGATTCGTCGCGGACGTCGGCGAGCAGCGGCAGCTTTCGCTCGTTGAGCAGCTCGGCGATGCGTTCGATCAGCCGTGATTTCTGCACCAGCCAGGGAATTTCGGTGACGACGATGACGTAGGTGCCGCGCCCGGTCTCCTCCTTTTCCCAGCGCGCCCGGACCCGGAACGAGCCGCGGCCCGTGGCATAGGCCTCCGCGAGCGTTTCGCGAGGATCGACGATGATGCCGCCGGTCGGGAAATCGGGGCCGGGCACGAATTTCATCAGCTCGCGACTCTTGGCCCGCTTGTGCTCGATCAGATGGAGCGCCGCGTCACACAGCTCCGCGGCATTGTGCGGCGGGATCGACGTCGCCATTCCGACCGCGATCCCCTGCGAGCCGTTGGCCAGCAGATTGGGAAAGGCCCCGGGCAGGACCACGGGCTCCTGCTCGCTGCCGTCGTAGGTCGGCCGGAAATCGACGGCGTCCTCCTCGATGCCGTCGAGCAGGAGCCTTGCGACTTCGGTCAGGCGCGATTCGGTGTAGCGCATGGCGGCCGCGCTATCGCCGTCGATGTTGCCGAAATTGCCCTGGCCGTCGATCAGCGGATAGCGTTGGGAGAAATCCTGGGCGAGCCGCACCAGCGCGTCGTAGATCGCCTGGTCGCCATGGGGATGGAACGTGCCCATGACGTCGCCGACGATCTTCGCGGATTTCTTGAACGTCGCGCCCGGATCGAGCCGGAGCAGGCGCATGCCGTAGAGGATGCGCCGGTGCACGGGCTTGAGCCCGTCGCGGGCATCGGGAAGCGCCCGCTGCATGATGGTGGAAAGCGCATAGGCGAGATAGCGCTCCTCAAGCGCCTCGCGCAGCGCGATCTCCTGGACGGCGGACGGTTCCTGCGGGGGAATCAATCGTTTGCCCATGGACGATGGGTAATGCTTGGATCGGCGGCGAACAAGGGGCGAGGAGCGACCGCGGCAGGGACCGCAACAGGAGAAGGCTTATGCAAAAACTCATGCTCGCGGCGACCATAGCGCTTGCTTTCGGCTGGATCGGCCCCTCGCTCGCGTCGCCGGGGCCCGCGAACGCGGTCGCGATCAGCCGGGCGGTCGGCGCAGACTCGCCGGTGATGGAGGCCGGTTGCTGGTTTCGCCGCTGGTGCGGGCCGACCAAGTGCCATCGCCGCCTGGTGTGCCGTTGAGCCGGGACGAGCGGTTGCCAGGGCGTGGTCCAGTAGGCTACGCGTGGAGCGCCCCCATTTGAGATGAAAAGCGGGGATTTGGGATCGGCTCGCCTCGAAGGGGGCCACGGGAGGGGGAAATGCGAAAATTGGGTTTCATGCTGATGACGGCCGCGATCCTGGCCGCGGCGCCGCTCATTTCGAGCGAGGCCGAGGCATTTGGAGCGGCTCGCATTCGGGCCGCCGTCGAAGGCTTGAACCTGGTCCAGGCCAAGCCCTGCCGGGAAAAGCGTTCGGGCTGGCACGGCTGGGGCTGGTACCCCTGCAAGGAGCCGGTGAACACCTGCGAAAAATGCCGCTGGCGCTGGGGCTACAAATACTGCTGGAAGGTCTGCTGACGCCGTTCCGGGCAACGCCTAGCCGGCGGCACGCCTGGTCTGCAGGATCGCGGCGAGGAATTGGGCGCGCGCTTGCGGCTCCGCTTCGCCGCGCGGCGCGAACACATAGCGGTTGAGGAAGAAGCCCGTCAGCGCAAAGCCGTCCGCCAGCTCCTTCGGCGAAGGCGCGGTCCGGGGTTCCTCCTCGCCCAGAAACCGCGGCAGGCGCAGCAGTTTGTCCTCCCATGCCGCCCCCGCAGCGCGAGAGACCGCCCGGCCCGATTTCGGCGAGACATAGGCGAGGTCGACGGCCTCGCCGGTGACCGCGCACGCGCCGAGATCGAGGCCAAATCCGAGCTCGGCGATCAGCTGCAGCTCGAACCGCGCCACGGCTGCGCCGGCCAGGGCGCGATCGTGCAGCCGGTCGAGGATGGCCACGACGGCGTCGTACATGGCCGGGTGCGGGTCGCGCTCGGGGAGCAGGCGGCAGAGCGCGGCGAGGTGCGTCACCCCGAAGAGCGCATGCGACACCGACAGGAACGACGCTATCCGCAACTGCAGGCCCTCGACCACGAAATGTCCGAGATGCTCGTCGAGCCGGGCCCGCCACACCGCGCGGACGGAGTTGCCCGGCTGCAGCACCGGCCGCATCCGCGAGCCGGCCCCGCCGCGAACGAGACCGAGGTGCCGGCCGTGCTCGCGGGTCATCAGCTCCAGGATCGCATTGGCCTCGCCGTGGCGACGCACGCCGAGCACGATGCCCTGGTCGGTCCATTCCATGCGCTTGGTCCGTCTCGAATGCGGTTCAGCGTTCCGGGAACTCCAATCCCATCCCGCGGTAGCGCTCCGGATCCTCGCCCCAGTGCTCGCGCACTTTCACGAACAGAAACAGGTGCACCGGAGCCTCGATCGCTTCCGCGATCTCCCGGCGTGCTTCGGAGCCGATCGCCTTGATCGTCCGCCCGTCCTTGCCGAGCAGAATTTTCCGCTGACTCTCGCGCTCCACGAAGACAGTCTGCTCGATTCGCACCGAGCCGTCCTTCAATTGCTTCCATACATCGGTTTCCACCGTCGAGCGATACGGCAGCTCCTGGTGCAGGCGCAGATAGAGCTTCTCGCGGGTGATCTCGGCGGCGAATTGGCGCAGCGGCGCGTCGGTGAGCTGATCCTCCGGGTAGTGCCACGGGCCTTCCGGCACGCGCGCGGCGAGCCAGCGCTTCAGGTCCGCCACGCCGTCGCCGGTGAGCGCCGATATCATGAAGGTCGTTTCGAACGCGACGGCCTCGTTCAATCGCGCCGCAAGCGCCAGCAATCCGGGCTTGGGCACGAGATCGATCTTGTTCAGTACCAGGATCTTCGGCTGCCGCAACGGCGCGAGCCGCTCCAGGATGGCGCCGGCCTCTTCGTCGAGGCCG
>DASWCW010000001.1:0-13936 GCA_036395835.1 Xanthobacteraceae bacterium | reverse complement strand
GGAGCGGGCTGGGGTGAGGGCGCCGGGGCGCTTGCCGGTTTCGCAGGCATTTCCGCAGCCGGCGCAGGTGGCTTTGGCGCGGCCGCAGGCGCAGCACCGCCCTTGGCTCCGGCCGCCGCCGCTTTCACGTCCTCGCCCTCGCCAGCGAGCACCGCGATCAGCTGGTTGACCGGAACGTCCGCGGTTCCTTCCGGCACGACGATCTTGGCCAGCACGCCTTCATCGGCCGCCTCGACCTCCATGGTGGCCTTGTCGGTCTCGATCTCGGCGATGATGTCGCCGGCCTTGACCGGATCGCCTTCCTTCTTCAGCCATTTGGCGAGATTGCCCTTCTCCATGGTCGGGGAAAGCGCGGGCATCAGGATGTTGATCGGCATGGCGGGATCTCAGCGCGCGGCCGTGATGGTCCCCGGATCCTCGGCCGAGCTCATCTCGGCCTGGAAGCTCGCCAGGATTTTCGCGCAGACCTCGTCCTCCTTCAGCCCGGCCTCGCTGGCATAGATGCGCGCGACCTGGCGTCCCGCGGTCGCCAGCAGCACGCCCCAGGCCGCCGGGTCGTCGAACGCGCGGCGGATCGACATCGTCAGGTTCTGTTCGGCGACGCCCGCGCGCAGCACCTCGACGCCGCCGGCCTTGCGGGCGCCGGGCGGGATTTGCAGCGGTTCATAAGGTTTTTTGCTCATGGCTCACCGGTAACAGACGACCTTGACGGCATCGACGATCTCGGCAATCGAGGGCAACGCCAGCTTTTCCAGGTTGGCCGCATAGGGCATCGGCACGTCCTTGCCGGTGATGCGCAGCACCGGCGCGTCGAGATAATCGAACGCGTGCTCCATCACTCGGGCGGCGATTTCCGCGCCCACGCCCGATTGCGGCCAGCCTTCCTCGACCGTCACCAGCCGGCCGGTCTTTTGCACTGAAGCGACGATGGTTTCCGTGTCCATCGGACGGATGGTTCTCAGATCGATGACCTCGGCGAGGATGTGCTTCTTGGCGAGCTCGTCCGCGGCCTTGAGCGCATAGCTCATGCCCATCGACCAGGCGACGATGGTCACGTTGTTGCCCGGCCGCACCACCTTGGCCTTGCCGATCGGCACCAGATAATCGTCGAGTTTGGGCACGGGAAACGATTGGCCGTAGAGAATCTCGTTCTCGAGAAACATGACCGGATTGGGATCGCGGATCGCGGATTTGAGCAAGCCTTTGGCGTCGGCGGCCGAATAAGGCGCGATGACCTTGAGGCCCGGTATGTGCGAGTACCAGGCCGAGTAGTCCTGGCTGTGCTGGGCGGCGACGCGCGCGGCGGGTCCGTTCGGCCCGCGGAACACGATCGAGCAGCGCATCTGGCCGCCGGACATGTAATGGGTCTTCGCCGCCGAATTGATGATCTGGTCCATCGCCTGCATGGCGAAATTGAAGGTCATGAACTCGACGATCGGTTTCAGCCCGGCGAGCGCCGTGCCGACGCCCAGTCCCGCGAACCCATGTTCGGTGATCGGCGTGTCGATCACGCGCCGATCCCCGAACTCCTGCAGCAGGCCCTGCGTGACCTTGTAGGCGCCCTGATATTCCGCGACCTCCTCGCCGATGACGAACACGCTTTCGTCGCGGCGCATCTCCTCGGCCATGGCGTCGCGCAAGGCCTCGCGCACTGTCATCGTCACCATCTCGGTGCCCTCGGGCACCTCGGGCTCGAGCTCGGCTTGCGGTTGCGGCGCCGCGGGAGCTTGCGGCTGTGCCGGGGCGGGCGCTTGCGGCGCGCGCGCTACTTCCGGAGCCCGCTGCTCCGCCTCGGCGCGCGCCGGCGGCGCGGATTCCGCGGCCTTCTGCGGCGGCGCCGGGGCGGCGCCCTTCAGCGCGCCCGCGTCCTCGCCCTCGGCAAGGATCATGGCGATCGGCGTATTGACCGCGACGTCGGCGGTCCCTTCCGGCACCAGGATCTTGCCGAGCGTGCCGTCGTCGACGGCCTCGACCTCCATGGTGGCCTTGTCGGTCTCGATCTCGGCGATGACGTCACCCGCCTTGATCTTGTCGCCCTCGCTCTTGATCCATTTGGCGAGGTTGCCCTTCTCCATCGTGGGCGACAACGCGGGCATCAGCACCTGAATCGGCATTGGCGTCCCTGATCCTCGTGATTGGCCGAGCAGCGCGCGAGCGAGACCGTCGTCCTATTCACTGCAAAACGTCGGCGTAGAGCTCGGAGGGATCCGGCTCCGGATTGTTGGTGGCAAATTCCGCCGCCTCGTTGATGAGGTCGCGCACCGCGGCGTCGATCTTCTTGAGCTCGTCCTCGCTCGCCATGCCGTTGCCGAGGAGCCGGTTGCGCACCTGCTCGATCGGATCATGCTCGGTGCGCATCTTCTGCACCTCTTCGCGCGAGCGGTATTTCGCCGGGTCCGACATCGAGTGGCCGCGATAGCGGTAGGTCAGCATTTCGAGAATGTAGGGCCCCCTGTCCTCGCGGCACCAAGTGACCGCCTCTTCGCCGGCGGCGCGCACCGCCCGCACGTCCATGCCGTCGACCTGCTCGCCCGGGATGTTGAACGAGAGCCCGCGCTTCGAGAGATCCGTGGTGGCGGAGGAGCGGGTCACCGAGGTTCCCATGGCATATCGATTGTTCTCGATCACGTAGACGACGGGGAGCTTCCACAGCTCCGCCATGTTGAAGCTCTCGTAGACCTGGCCCTGGTTGGCGGCGCCGTCGCCGAAATAGGTCAAGGAGACGTTGTCGTTGCCGCGGTAGCGATTGGCGAAGGCGAGCCCGGTGCCGATGGGGACTTGGGCGCCGACGATGCCGTGGCCGCCGTAGAATCCCTTCTCGACCGAGAACATGTGCATCGAGCCGCCCTTGCCCTTGGAATAGCCGCCGCGGCGCCCGGTCAGTTCCGACATGACGCCTTTCGGATCCATGCCGCAGGCGAGCATATGGCCGTGATCGCGATAGCCGGTGATGACTTCATCGCCTGGTTTGAGCGTCATCTGCATGCCGACGACGACGGCTTCCTGGCCGATATAGAGGTGACAGAAGCCGCCGATCAGGCCCATGCCGTACATCTGTCCGGCCTTCTCCTCGAAGCGCCGGATCAGCAGCATGTCGTGATAGGCCTTGAGCTCCTCGTCCTTGGAGAAGGCGGGGACCTCGTCGGGTTTGCCGGGCTTTTCCGCGGCGGCGCGGCGGGGGGCGCTTGGCGCCGCGGGCTTGTTCTTGGCAACAGCCATGGGTCTCCTCGGGGTGCTGGCGGCCGAGCGTCGGCAAGCCATAGCCCAAAACGCTTGAGCGCGGAAGCGCGGCCCGCCTCCTGCTGCGTGCCGACCAAATCACTGGACGGCAAAACGAATTCTGCTTGGAGGGAAGCGACCTGCCGTGCGCGGCGCGCCTCACCGCGATTTGAGCATCAGCACCAGATCGCCGGGATGGGCATAGTCGAGCATCGCCCGCGCGCGCTCGTCGAGCATATCGGGATCGAGGCGATCCGCGCGCAAGAGCGACACGCGTTGCTGCCAGCTTGCCCGCTCGAGCTTGAGCCTCGCCAGCTCCTTGGAGAGCTCGTCCATCTGCTGGCCGAGGTCCTGCTTGGCCTTGAGCCCGTGCGCCCCGGTATAGGCGTTGATCCCGAAATAGCCGATCAGCACCGCGGCCCCGATATAGAGGCCGATTGCGGTGAGCCCGTTTCGCAGCCGCTTGCGGGTGACCATGGCGCACCATGACCGCAGCCGCGTTACCCGGCCCTTAACGCGGGTGCAATCGCTGCGCCCCGCCATCCTGCGCCGGCCCGCGTCCACGCCGCCTCAACCCCGCGGCTTGAGCACGGCCCGGCCCGCATACAGCGCCTGCGCTCCCAGCTCCTCCTCGATGCGGATGAGCTCGTTGTATTTCGCCGTGCGGTCGGAGCGCGCGAGCGAGCCGGTCTTGATCTGCCCGCAGTTGGTGGCGACCGCGAGATCGGCGATGGTCGAATCCTCGGTCTCGCCAGACCGGTGCGACATCACCGCGGTGTAGCCGGCACGGTGCGCCATATCGATGGCGGCGAGCGTCTCCGTCAGGGTCCCGATCTGGTTGACCTTGATCAGGATCGAGTTGGCGATGCCGCGCTCGATGCCGTCCTTCAGCCGCGTCACGTTGGTGACGAAGATATCGTCCCCGACGAGCTGGCATTTTTCCCCGATGCGGTCGGTCAAGAGCTTCCAGCCCACGAAATCGTCTTCCGCCATGCCGTCCTCGATCGAGACGATCGGGTAGCGCGCGGCAAGATCCGCGAGATATTCGGCCTGCTGCTCCGGCGCGCGTACCGTGCCCTCGCCTTCGTACTCGTAGCGGCCCTTCTTGAAGAACTCGCTCGCGGCGGGATCGAGCGCGAGCACGACTTCATCGCCGATCTTGAAACCGGCGCTTTCGACCGCCTTCATGATGAAGCCGAGCGCGGCGTCCGCGGACGGCAGGTTCGGCGCGAATCCGCCTTCATCGCCGACGTTGGTGTTGTGGCCGGCGTCTTTGAGCGCCTTGCGCAGCGTGTGGAACACTTCGGAGCCCATGCGGACTGCTTCGGCCAAGCTCGGCGCGCCGATCGGCATGATCATGAATTCCTGGAAATCGATGGGATTGTCGGCGTGCACCCCGCCGTTGACGACGTTCATCATCGGTACCGGCAGCACGCGCGCCGAGGTTCCCCCGACGTAGCGATAGAGCGGCAAGTCGTTCGCCGCCGCGGCGGCTTTCGCGACCGCGAGCGAGACCCCCAGAATGGCGTTGGCGCCGAGCCGGCCCTTGTTGGGCGTCCCGTCGAGCGCGATCAAGGTCTCGTCGATCTTGACCTGCGCCTCCGCATCCATCCCGCCGATGGCGTCGAAAATCTCGCCGTTGACCGCATCGACCGCCTTGCGCACGCCTTTGCCGAGAAAGCGGGCCTTGTCGCCGTCGCGAAGCTCGATCGCCTCGTGCGCCCCGGTCGAGGCCCCGGAGGGCACGCCGGCGCGGCCGCGCGAGCCGTCCTCCAGCACCACGTCGACCTCGACGGTCGGATTGCCGCGGCTATCCAGAATCTCGCGTCCGATGATGTCGACGATCGCAGTCATGGCGGGTTTCACTGTTGCATTCGATGCGCGCCGCTTGTAGCGAATGCCGTGGGTCGCGCCAAGCCGGGCCGCATCGGCCGAGTTCCGTGGAGGGCCCTCATGCCCTATATCGAACGTGTCCTGCAGCAAGGCGAGACCGTGCGGCACATCGCCCGGATCTCCTGGGTCATGTACCTGCCGGGATTGTTTCTGTGGGCGGTCGCCGGGATCCTCGCCACCATCCTGCCGAGCGAGCCGGCACTGCATTTCCTGGTCCTGGTGGTCGCGGTCATCGTCTTCATCATCGGCGCCGTCCTGCTGGCGCGCGCCTGGTTCCACCGGGTGACCACGGAAATCGCCGTCACCGACCGGCGGATCATCTACAAGCGCGGGTTCGTGCGCCGCTACACGGTGGAAATGCACATGGACAAGGTCGAGAGCGTGGACGTCGACCAGTCCGTCTTCGGCCGCCTGCTCGATTACGGCGATGTGATCATTCACGGCACCGGGGCCGGGCTCGAGCCGCTGCCGTACATCGATCACCCGCTCGAGTTGCGCAACCACATCACCGCGGTCTGACGCGAACGCCCCCGCCCGCCCGCGAGACGCGCATGGCGCAAAAACCGCTGCAATTGGGAAGGCCGACCCGCATCCCGGCTTCGCCGGAGGCAGCCCAGCTCGACCGCGTGCCGAACCCGCACGCGGACGCGATCTATGTCGCGCGCTTCACCGCGCCCGAGTTCACCTGCCTGTGCCCGATCACGGGCCAGCCGGATTTCGCGCAACTCGTCATCGATTACGCGCCCAAGGCGTGGCTGCTCGAATCGAAATCGCTCAAGCTTTATCTCGCGAGCTTCCGCAACCACGGTGCCTTCCACGAGGATTGCACGGTCGGCATCGGCAAAAGGATCGCCGCCCTGCTCAAGCCGCGCTGGCTGCGGATCGGCGGCTATTGGTATCCGCGCGGCGGCATTCCGATCGACGTATTCTGGCAGACCGGAAAGCTGCCGGCGGGCGTGTGGCTGCCCGATCAGGGCGTGCCGCCCTACCGCGCACGTGGGTGATCATGATTCGTCATGTGCGGGCGTGCCTCGACCGAAATCGTCGCTGACCGTGACGACATTGCTGCTGTCCCGACGCGAATGGCAGAGATTCAAAAAGCCCCTGTGAAGCGCCTCAGTCCCTTCGATGTACTCATCGGGCTCCGACTCTCTATCATCCGGAGAGCGGCCGACATGCTCGTGCTTCATTTCGGTCCCATTCGATGCCACCCGTCTGGAACCGGTACCGTTGCTGACTACGCGCTGCACGTCCAGTGCCCGTGGCGGTTGGACGGACCGAGCGGGACGGTGACAGGGCGCGACGATCTGTGGGAGTATGCCGGTCCGGGTCAGCGTCCCCAGAACTGGTCGCCGGACGACGGCTTGAGCCTGCAGGATCAGAAATTCGCCAATCTTTTCGTCTGGGACGAGAGCACACGGTCCTGGGTTAACGAAAGCGACGGGTTTGGTGTCATCGCGGCTCAACAAGCTAGCCGCGGCGACGTCAGGCTCCATTTGGCGAATGCGCATGAAATTCTACTATTCCCAGCAAGTTGTATACATGAAGCTTGGCGACTGTTTGCGATCGACGGCGAGCGCCACGTGGTTTTTCCCGATGAGCGACAAGATTTTGCCGTTTCGCGGCGCAAGAAAGCCTTGGCTGACCAAGAATACGAGGTTTGGTTGAGAGTGATTGAAGCTCCGAAAGATGCATCCTGTATGGAAGCGCCTCCTCCCCTGGTGATCTCGAGCGACGGAGCACGATATCGCTGCGGGAGATGTGGCGTCGTTCTGCTTGTTGCGGAACTTGGAGCACTGAAAGATTTTGTGGTTCGCTGCCGCAGATGTGACCGCTACAACGAGGTGCCGTTTTAAATCCAAGCGAGGTCCGGAATTTGGCTGGCACCGATATCGCGCATCCATCCAGGTCGTTTCACGACGACATGTACAGCCCGCCGTTGTGGTTGATGGTCTGGCCCGTGATGTAGCCGTTGCCGAGAACCGCTACGGCAAGCGCGGCGAGCTCCTCGGGTTTGCCGAATCGGCCGATCGGGATCCGGTCCGGCCGCGCGCGCAGGTCCGCGGTCACCATGTCGCTCTCGACCAGCGCGGGAGCCAGCGCATTGGCGGTGATATTCTGCTTGGCAAAATTCACGGCGAGCCAGTGCGTGAACCCGATCAGGCCCGCCTTGGACGCCGCATAATGCGGCCCGACGATCCCGCCGATCTGCGCGGCAACCGACGACATGTTCAAGATACGGCCCCACCCGGCTTCGTGCATGCCGGGCAGCACGGCCTTCGTCACCAGGAACGCGGATTTGAGATTGGTGGCGATCATCTCGTCCCAGTTCTGCTCGTCGATCGCCTCGATCGGCTCGACCCGCGCGACGCCGGCGTTGTTGACCAGGATGGTGATCGGACCGAGCTGCGCTTTCGTCTCGCCCACGAGCCTCGTCACCTCGGCCTGCTGCGAGACGTCGGCGCCGATCGCGATCGCTCGCCGCCCGAGCTTGCGAATCGCGGCGACGACCGCATCCGCCTCTTTGCGGTTGGTTCGATAATTGACCGCGACATCGGCCCCGGCCGCCGCCAGCCCCAGCGCAATGGCCCGGCCGAGCCCTCGGCTCGACCCGGTGACGAGCGCGACCTTGTCCGTCAGTTCCGACATGATTTTCGCTCCACGGCTGTTGGATGTTCTCGAGTCAAACGCGCTATGGCGTCGGAGCCGCAAGCGCCGCGATCAATCGCCTGATCTCTTCTCCGGGCGCGCTCGACCGCATCACGGATCCCATGACCGCGATCCCCGCCGCTCGATTTTCCAGCATCTGGCGCGCCGAATCTGCGGTGATCCCGCCGATGGCGAGAATCCGCACTGACGCAGCGGAGACGATTGCGGCAATTCCCGCGGACCCAAGCGGCGGCCCGTATCCCGGCTTGCTGTCGGTTTCATGGGCCGGCCCGGCGATCGCATAGTCGAGGAGCGCCGGATCGAGTCTGGCCGCCTCCGCCGCGTTGTGGATGGAAATGCCGAGGAGACGCCCGCGGCCGAGCAAGGCGCGCGCGCCCCCCACATCGCCGCCGCTCGGCAGGTGAACGCCATCGAGGCCGGCGGTAGCGGCAAGCTCGGCGTCGCCGTGGAGCATCAATCGCGCGCCGAAACGCCGCGCGATTTTCAGCAAGCTTGCTGCCAGCGCGATCTGCTCCTCGGCCCGAAGATCTTTTTCGCGCACGCTGAACCAGCGGCAGCCGGCGGCGCAGGCAGCCTCGACGATGTCGGCGAGCGGCATGCGCGCCTGCCGGCGATCGGTGATCACCAGCAGGGCGGGGTCGGGCAGCCTCACGTCCCGACGAGGCCGAACTGCGGGCTCGACGGCTCGGCGTTCCTCGATTTCGGGATCCGGCCCGCGAGCCGCGCCAGCCGTCCCGCCTCCACCGCCGCCCGCATCGCGGCCGCCATCCCGACCGGATCGCGCGCCTTGGACACCGCCGTGTTGACCAATACCGCCGCGCAACCGAGCTCCATGGCGAAAGCGGCATCGGAGGCCGTGCCGATGCCGGCGTCGAGCACGACCGGAACCGGCGAGCGCGCGCACAAGAGTTCGATCAAATGCGGATTGGAGACCCCAAGCCCCGAGCCGATCGGAGAGCCGAGCGGCATCACCGCCGCCGCGCCCGCATCGGCGAGCTTGCGGCACGTCACCGGATCCTCGTTGCAATACGGCAGCACCACGAAATTCTTGGCGACCAGCGTCGCGGTCGCGTGCACCAGCTCCTCGACGTCCGGATAGAGCAGCTCGCGGTCGCCGATCACCTCGAGCTTGATCCAATCGGTGCCGAGCGCTTCGCGGGCGAGCTCGGCGGTAAGCACCGCGTCCTTGGCGGTCTGGCAGCCCGCGGTGTTGGGCAGGAACTGCACCCGGCCGGCGAGCAGGTCGACGAGGCTCTCCTCCTCGCCGGCAAGGCTGATGCGCCGGATCGAGGCCGTCGCCATTTCGGCGCCGCTGGCGGCCAGCGCGTCGAGCAGGATCTGCCGGTTCGGATAGCCGGCGGTGCCGAGGAAGAGCCGGGAGCGGAACGTTCGGTCGGCGATCTTGAGAATATCGGACATCACTTTCTCACCGGGGTTCAGCCGCCCTGCCGGGCGAGCACGATCTCGATCGCGTCTCCGGCCGCAAGCGGCGTATCGGGCCACTCGGTGCGGGGGATCACCCGGCCGTTGACGGCAACCGCGATGCCTCGCATGTCGGTCGCGATCTCCTTTTGCGCAAGCAGGGCCGCGACCGATTGCGCGCGCAGCGGCTCGTCCTGGCCGTTGACGCGGATGAGGGGTGTCCCGGGCGAGAGTTCGGTCATTGCGCCGCCGCCCTCGCCTGCGCCGGGGCAAAACGGTCGAGCCCGAATGGCGCGATCACCGGGTCCATTGCGCCGTCGAGCACCAGGCGCGAAATCGCATCGGCTGTGATCGGCGCCAGCAGGATGCCGTTGCGATGATGCCCCGTTGCATAGATGAGGCCCTCGATCGGTCCGTGTCCCAGGATCGGTGCATCGTCACGGCTGCCGGGGCGGTGTCCGACCCACATTTCGGCAATCGGCAGCTCTTCGATCATCGGGATGGTGCGCCAAGCGGCTTCGAGCAGCGCCAGGACCCCGCCCGCGGTGAGCGCGGCATCGAAGCCCTTCTCCTCCACGGTCGCGCCCAGCACGAGCCGGCCATCGAGCCGCGGCACCAGATACACATTGGGGGCGCGGACGACGTGGCTGACGAGCGGCGCGAGCGGGTTCATCTGCAGGGCGATCATCTGTCCCTTGACCGGCCGCACGGGGGGCCGCAGCGGCGACGGAAGCCCCTCGATGCCGCGCGACCACGCGCCGGCCGCGAGCACGACCACGTCGGCGCGATGCTCGCTGCCGTCGGCGAGCTCGACCCCGACCGCCCGCCCATTGGCGACCAGGATGCGCCGGACCGGCCGGTGCTCCCGGAGATCGGCGCCGGCGCCTGCGCATGCGAGCTTCAAGGCGGCCACGAGCTTGCGGCTGTCGACCTGGCCGTCCTCTGGGCTCCACACCGCTCCGGCCATCGAGGCGAGATGCGGCTCCCGGCGCCGTGCTTCGCGGGCGGAAATCCATTCGACCGGAAGCTTGAGCGACTGCTGGAACTCCAGATGATGCCGGATACGGGCCTGATCGTCGGCGGTCAGCGCGACGACCAGCGTTCCCTCGCGGCGCAGGTCGGCCGCTTGGCCGGTCAGCGTTTCGAGTTCCGCGGCAAAATCCGGCCACAGCGCCTGGCTGCGGCGGCCGAGCGCGACCAAGTCCTCCTCCCCGGGCTCGGCCTCCGCGCAGACCGCGAGCATGCCCGCGGCCGCATGGCTCGCGCCCGATCCGGCAGCGGCCCGATCGAACAGGGTGACGGCCGCACCGCGCTGGGCGAGCCGCCAGGCGATCCCAAGCCCGATGACGCCGGCGCCGATGATCAGCGCCGTTGGTTTTTCGTTCGATCGACGATGGGCTGTGGCCATCGGCGGCTCCCTACGCTGGCATGACCCAGACAGAACTACCTTTTGTAAGTAATTCCCGAAGCTTGCGCTGTCAAAGTGACGTATCGGCGCGCATTAGCGGCAAAGGGCTTTTCGGGAAAGTGTCAAGCCCTTCCGGGAAATTCACAACATAGAAAAGAAAAGCCCCGAGCAGCCGAAGAGCCGCCGGGGCCAAAAGAGATGTCACACATGCAAAAACTAGCCCTCGATCGCGCGCGACGCAATAGCATCAGCGCAATTTCTTGGGATGACGTTGAGCGGATCACGAAGGGCCGATTAGGCGTAACGGTACAGGCCAGCTGTCCGCTCTGCTCTGAGTTCCGCAGCACTCGCGAAAAGCGTCGCAGCAAGTGCCTTGGGGTGCAGCTCCGGAGCGACGATTATGCGGTCTTTAATTGCCTGAATTGCGGCGCGCACGGCAACGTGTTCCGAGATGCGCCTGCCCAGGTGATTGATTTGGCCGAGCGGCAACGGATCCGAGATAGGGCGAAACGCGAAGCCGAAGAGGACAGGCGAAACCGAACCGTTGCGGCGCTGCGGCTCTGGGATGAGGGGCAGCCATTCCGAGGCAGCTTGGCCGAGGATTACCTGCTTCACACTCGCGGGATCGGCGACTGGCTCGACGTCTTCCCGTACCTCGATGAAGTTTTCCGGTTTCACCCGGCTTGCCCGTACGGAAGCGAACGCTTGGCATGCATGTTGTCGCTCATCCGCAGCATCCACACGGATGAGCCGCAGGGCATCCAGCGCACCCCATTGTGGGTGGGCATTCAGCCTAAGCGGCTATCCCTCGGAATAATGGCAGGCGGCGCGATCAAGATTTCCCCGGATCACGAGGTTCATACCGGCCTGCTGGTGGGCGAGGGAGTCGAGAGCGTCTTCTCGCTGTCCCGCATACTGAGCCACCGGCCGATTTGGTCGCTCATCGACAGAATCAATCTCGGCAATTTTCCGGTCCTTCCAGGGATCGAATATCTGGTCGTTGCTGCTGACAACGATCTCTCCGGCGACGGGATGCGTGACGCGGTGAAGACCGCCGAGCGATGGTCGGACGCTGGCCGCGAGGTCGAAGTTCGTGTTTGCGATGGATACGGGGACTTCAATGACCTTCTGCTCACGGGGGCGGGAAAATGAAAAAAGAAGAACAACTCACGGGGCACAAGAAGATGTACTTCGCGCCCAAACCGACGATAGTGGTGGACAACGCGGAGGCGGCGCAACCGCAGCCGCAGCTTATTAAGTCTAGTGCGGAGTTTGTCGCCGGTTTCGTGCCGCCCGACTACATCGTCGATGGCCTACTACAGCAGGGTTTTCTCTATTCCCTAACGGGGGCAACGGGGGCCGGGAAGACCGCGATCACCCTGCGGCTTGCTGCCAGCGTTGCGCTAGGGGTGCTGTTCGCCAGTCGCGAAACCAAGAAAATGCGGGTGCTCTACCTCGCGGCGGAAAACCCCGACGATATCCGTATGCGCTGGATTGCCCTGGCGCAGCACATGGGCTTCGACATCAACACCATCGAGGTGTTCTTCATCGAAGGCTGGTTCAAAATCTCCCAAATGTCGGTAAGGCTAAAGGCGGAAGCCGACAAACGGGGCGGCGAGTTCGGGGTGGTAATCGTCGATACAAGCCCGGTCTTCTTCGAGGGCGACGATGAGAACTCGCGAACGCAACAGGGCAAGCACTCCGAGCTGATGCGCGCTCTAATCACGCTGATACCGGGCAAGCCTTGCGTCATCGCCAACTGTCACCCGGTCAAGAACGCAGCCCCCGACAACCTGCTCCCAGCCGGGGGCGGCAATTTCTTGAATCAGGTGGACGGCAACCTAACCGCCGCAAAGACCGACAGCACGACCGAGCTGCACTGGCAGGGCAAGTTCCGTGGCCCTGAGTTCGCCGCGATGCACTTTCTGCTCAAGACCGTAACACATGAGAACCTTAAGGACGGCAAAGGCCGGAGCATTCCCACGGTCATGTGCGAGTGGATCAGCGATCAGGCGAAGGACGATCTTGCCGCAAAGAAGGTGGCAGACGAGGACACAGTGCTCGCCATTATCGACGCCGATCCGAAAGTCACACAGGCGAAAATCGCGACCAAGATGGGGTGGACCCTGCATAACGGGGAACCCAACAAGGTGCGGGCCGGACGCTGCATCGCAGCCCTCGAAAAGGACAAGCTGGTCAAGAAATCGCGGGCAGGCCGTTACAAGCTCACGCCTGAGGGCAAGAAAGCCCTCACGAATGGCGCAAACGAGTAGTCTTGTCGCCCCGAACGGGGACCAGAAATGACCATCTACGGCTACGCGAGGGTGAGCACCGGCGACCAGAAGCTCGACGGGCAGCTCGATCAGTCCAAGGCCCGGCTGTGGGAAGATCTACGGGAGAAGATCTCGGGGGCCTCGCCCGGATCGGCCCGAGCTGGCGAAGGCGCTGAAGACGCTCGGCCAGAGCGACGTGCTGATCGCCTGCCGCCTCGACCGGCTGGCGAGGTCCACCAGGGATCTCCTCAACGTCCTGGCAGAGATCTCCGACCGCGGCGCCTCGTTCAAGTCGCTGGGCGACGCCTGATGGGGTTCAGGTCCGGCGAATATTTCGGCAAAAAGAATAGCTTGGCGCCGACTGCGCGAATGAGCTGGCGCACGGCTTTGCCCTTGTGGCTGCCGAGATTGTCCGGGATGACGATGTCGCCGGACTTCAACGTGGGGACGAGAACCTTCTCGACGTAGGTTCTGAAGCTCTCGCCGTCGATCGGGCCGTCGAGAACCCATGGCGCCTCGATCCGGTCATGGCGCAGGGCGGCCCGGAAGGTCGTGGTCCGCCAGCGGCGGTGCGGCACCTTGGCGTGGAGCCGTATGCCGCGGGGCGTCCATCCCCGCAGCGGCGCCATGTTGGTCTTGGTCCAGGTCACGCGCAGGGCCCAATCCGGCTCTGATACTCGGTCCACTGCGCCCGCCTGCGGGCGATGTCGGGACGATCGCGTTCGCTGGCCGCGACGCTTTTTTTGAAGCTCAGCTTCTACGCGGGATCGGGTTCAAGACCGCCGATACCATCGCGCCTATGGCGCCAAGGAAATGGTTAGGCGGTTCGGCCTATCGGTCCTCGCGCAAGCCATGGCCAAGGTCACCTATCCGGCGTTGGACCTTTCTGATCTCCACAAAACTGGCCAAGCTTACCGATAGGAAAAACGGCCACCGCCTCCGCCAACAGAGGGGTCTCACGCAGGAGCAGCTTGCGTTCGAGGCGGAGATCGACCCGATCTCCATGGGAGGCATCGAGCGCGGCAGGCGGAACCCAAGCTTGCTGGTGATG